>JALZEA010000029.1 GCA_030862265.1 Actinomycetota bacterium
TACGAAGGCGACTTCGTGGCCGGCGTGATCACGGGCGACACGAAGGCCAAGCTCGGGACCGAGGCGGACTTCTTCCCCTTCCCGAGCGTCGACGGCGCGCCTCCCTCGATCGTCGGGGGTGGTGACGTCGCGGTGGCGTTGACCGACAACGCCGCGGCCCAGGCCCTGCTCGAGTTCCTCGCGACCCCCGAAGCGGCCGAGGTGTGGGCTGCCGAGGGCGGCTTCACCTCGCCGAACCAGAACCTCGACACGGCCGTGTATCCCGACGACATCACGCGGCGATCGGCCGAGGCCGTCGCAGCGGCCGAGGTGTTCCGCTTCGACCTCTCCGACCTTCAGCCCGCGGCATTCGGGGGCACGGTAGGAAAGGGATTGTTCCTGCGGTTCCAGGACTTCCTGAAGGACCCGTCGGACGCGCAATCGATCGCCGAAGCCCTGGAGAACGACGCGGCGAAAGCGTTCAAGTGAGCGAGCTCTTCTAGGACTTAAGGAGAGTTTGTGGCGCAGACGGCGGCCGACACCAGCCGGCGGGCGCGGCGCAAGAGCAAGATAGAGGTCCAGCGCCCGCCCGGCGGCGCGCGGCGCGGGCTCGCCCTGGCGTTCCTCGCACCGGCGCTTGTGCTTCTCGGGGCGTTCGTGATCTATCCCTCGATCGATACGGTCTTTCAGAGCGTCCAGGAGGACCAGGGGAGCTATCTCTGGGAGCGGTCGTTCACCGGTGTCGGTAATTACGCGGATATGGCCGACAACAGCGAGATCCGCACGGCCATCAAGAACAACGCCATTTGGGTCGCCACCGCGCCCGCGATCATCACCGGTCTCGGCCTGATGTTCGCGATCCTCACCGAGCGCGTGCGCTATGCGACCGCTATCAAAGTCATCGTGTTCATGCCGATGGCGATCTCGTTCCTCGCGACCGGCGTTATCTGGCGTGTCATGTACGACCCCGACCCGAACCTCGGATTCGTGAACGCAGCCGTAAATTCCGTCGCCGACATCGCCGACCCACCGGGCTCGTTCCCAGATGCGGTGGTACCTCCAGACGCGGCCCTAAGGAAGGCCGATGACGGCGCAGTCGTGACGACGCAGGACTACAGCGAAGGAGATACCGCATTGATCGGGTTGACCGCGATCGCCGAGGGCGACATCCCCGAGGAGGCGGAGCAGGCGGTAGAACCCGATGTCCCATCCGATGGTCTCGGCGCGGTCGTGTGGAGGGACTTCAAACCCGGCGGCGGCGAGGTCGGGGTCGTGGAGGAAGGCGAATTCGGCTTGCCCGGTCTGGCCGTCGAAGTGATGAACGCGTCCGGCGACGTGATTCAGACGGGGGTTACGGAAGCCGACGGCAGTGTGACGTTCGCCGAGCTCGACGGAGGGCCGTTCAGTGCGCAGCTGACGGCGTCGAACTTCGATAAGGGATTCACCGGCGTCGACTGGCTCAAGGAGAGTCTCGTGACACCGGCGATCATCGGCGCGTTCTCATGGATGTGGGTCGGTTTCTCAGTCGTCGTGATCGGGGCCGGCCTGGCGGCGTTGCCTCGTGACGTGCTCGAAGCCGCCCGGGTCGACGGCGCGACCGAGTGGCAGACGTTCCGCCACGTCACACTGCCTCTGCTAGCCCCAGTGCTCGGCGTCGTATTCGTGACGATGGTCATCAACGTCTTGAAGATCTTCGACATCGTGCTCGTCACCGCGCCCGGCAACGTCCAGGACGACGCGAATGTGATCGCGCTCGAGATGTTCAAGACCGCATTCACGGGTCGTCAATTCTCGCTCGGTAGCGCGATCGCCGTGCTGTTGTTCATCCTCGTGATCCCGGTGATGTTCCTCAACATCCGACGCTTCCGAAGGGAGAAATGATGGCGGTCGCCGAGGACATCGTCACCGGCCGGGTGACACGTATAGGCAGGCTGACGCGACTCCTGGCCCGCGGCCCGCTGCATGTCTTTCTGATCGTGCTGACACTGCTGTGGATGACACCGACGTTCGGGTTGCTGATCACGAGTTTCCGTGATGAGAGCGCGACCGCCGAGTCCGGGTGGTGGACCGTATTCAGTCAACCTCGCGAGCTCACCCTCGAGCCCTACACCCGCCTGCTGTCGGACCCCGATCTCGTGCAGGCGCTTCTTAACACTGCCTACATCACCGTGCCCACCTCGTTCTTCCTGGTACTCATCGCCGCCTCGGCGGCCTACGCGTTCGCGTGGGTCGACTTCAAGGGGCGCGAGCCGCTGTTCCTGCTCGTCGTCGCGCTGTTGGTGGTGCCGTTGCAAATGGCTCTGATCCCGGCGGCGCGTCTGTTCGGCGAGATGGGGATCTTCGGAACCGTGTGGGCCGCGATCATCTTCCATATCGCGTTCGGCCTGCCGTTCGCGATCTTCCTATTGCGGAACTTCTTCATCGGGATCCCACACGAGCTGTTAGAGGCGGCTCGGATCGACGGCGCATCCGAGATGGCGATCTTCTTCCGGATCGTTCTTCCCCTCGGTATGCCGGCGATCGCATCGCTACTTATCTTCCAGTTCCTGTGGACATGGAACGACCTCCTCGTGGGCCTTTCATTCACGGGAGGTGGGTCGAGCCCGATCACGGTGTTCATCCAAGAACAGCTCCGTCAGTTCGGCGCGAATCTCGACGTGATCGCACCGGCGTCGTTCCTGTCGATGATCGTCCCTCTCGTCGTTTTCTTCGCGTTCCAGCGCTACTTTGTCCAGGGATTGCTCGCCGGATCAGTGAAGTGACGCTCCTCCGGCGCGCTCTGGCGGTGGCGGGCGCGGCAGGCCTCGTCATTCTCGGGACATTTCCTTCGTCGTCTCGGATGACTATCGAAGTGACGGTGGGATCCGACTTGGCGTCGATCGTCCAAGAAGCACCACCGGGGGCGCGGATCGTGATCGAGGCGGGCGTCTATCCAGGACCGCTGCTGGTCGACGCTCCGGTAGAGCTCGTGGCTCGCGACGCGGCCCGGATTGTCGCTCCGGATACCGCCGACGCGACCGTCTACGTGTCCGCGAATGGGGTCGCGCTGCGCGGCTTGGACATCCACGGGGGATCGAGTGGGATCGTGGTGCGCGAGACCGATCGGGTCACGATCTCCGATGTCTCCGTCGAGGATGCCGTCCTTCACGCCATCGAAGTCGTAGACGCTTCGGCCATCATCGACTCGGTAGTCGTGCGCGACCTGAAGCATCCCCTCGCGCAAGCCATCGAGGTGAGGAATTCGGATGGCCGCGATGCCACCGTCATCAGCGGTTCGACAACGATCGGCGGGCAGGAGGGGATCGTTTCGCACGTGTCCGATGTCGTGATCGTCGACAACGACGTGAGATCGACGACATTGCGCGGCATCGCCGTCACCGAGATGAGCCACGGATTGGTGCGCGGCAATACCGTGACGGACGCGCGGGGAGCGGGGCTTTACTGCGGGGACATGTCGCGCTGTGCCTTCAAGGACAACATCGTTTCGGCCGTCGCGAGCGCGCCCGGAGGTCGCTCGACGGCCGGATGGGGGTTGGTGGCCAGCTACCACGCCATCGCGTCGTCACAAGGCGACCATCTCTCAGGAGCCTCGGGCGCGGCAACGGAATTGATGGGGGCGCACATCATCGGCCGTTCCGCGTTGGCCAGGGGAGCGGGATGGGGGACGCTCGTGCCGGGTGGAGTCGCCCTGCTTGTGGCTACGGCATTGCTGGCACTCGCGACCTTTGGGACGCGCCCGTTGGGTGCTCGCGGCCCACGCCTCGCCTTGCCTGTAGGAACCCGGCGCAACGTGATCCTGCTACTGGTCCTCGGTGGTGTCCTAGTTCAGACCTTCCACATGGCCGAGCACGTCGTGCAGGTACTGCGCGTGCATTCGGACGGTGTCCCGAGTCGGGGCAGTCTCGTCGGATCGATCGCGGATACCGAATGGGTCCACTTCACGTACAACGCCATGGTTCTCCTGCTCTTCGGCGTGCTGTTCATGCTGCGACCGGGCAGCGGCCGCGCGTCAACAACTGCCGGCAACATCGTTGCGGCCGGTTTCCTGATCCAGTCCTGGCACGTGGTTGAGCACACTGCCAAGGTCGTTCAGCACGTCACCACCGGCGCCAAGGTCAACCCGGGGCTTGTGGGTGCCAACTTCGATCTCGTGTGGTTCCACCTGACAATCAACCTTGCCGTGTATGCCGCAGCCGTCATCTCCGGAGTGCTCTACCTCAGGCTCCGACGAGACTCCACACGCGTCACGGTAGGGAGCGGTTACCCCGTCGGTGCCTAGCACCTCGGAGACATAGGGGACGATGCGGTTTCGATGACTTGGGACAGACTCCCCGTCCTGCCCACATTCGAGCGCGCCCGGCGGCGCGAGATCTACAGGAAGCTGGCGGGCATCGTAAAGAGGGAGCCGAGCGACGACTTATTGTCGCTCGACACCGTCAAGAGGCGGCTACGCATCTTCGATCAGCGCTACATCGGCATCGAGCCGATACCCGTAACCAACATCGTGGGTTCGGCCGATCGGAACTCGAAGTTCACTCGCGATTTTCTGCCTAAGGACTTCGAGACCCGTGAGCGCTGGCGCCGGGTGGAACAGGCTTTCCCGCTCGGCGATTTCCCGCCCATCGTCGTTTACCAGATGGGCGACGTGTACTTCGTGGTCGACGGCCACCATCGCGTCGCTGTGGCCAAGCAACGTGACGTCGAGTTCATCGATGCGGAGATCACCGAACTCAAGACGGACCAACCGCTCGGCGCCGACGTTGATATCGCGGAGATCATCCATCGCGAGCAACAGACGATCTTCATGGAAGAAAGCGGGCTACAGCGCAGCCGGCCTCAGGCGCGTATCGAGTTCAGCCGTCCGCTCGGTTATGTCGAGTTACTGGAGCTTGTACAGGCGCACGGCTATCACCTGATGATCGAGCGTGACGAGGTCCTGGGCCCCGACGAGGTCGCGGCCGATTGGTACGACCACGTCTACCTGCCCGCGCTGGACGCATTGACGAGCGAAGGTCTAAGGGACGCGTTCTCCGACGCGACCGACGCGGATCTGTTCCTGTGGATCTATCAACGTCGCCAAGCTCTGTTCCCCGAACACGGACGGATGTCGCTCGAGGAGACGGTCCGACGCGTTCGCGATCCCGACGACTCCTAATTAGTCGAGGTCTCCGGCTTCGATGCGTTCGAGGCGCCGGTCGCGGACGAGTTTGTGTCCGGTCAGCTTCTGGAGTGGCTCGGGGTCTTCCATGCCCTCAGCCACCAGCGATAACAAGTCGCGGAGCGAGATGATGCCGGCCACGCCGCCGTCGCTGGTGGTCACCGGCAGATGCCGGAACCACTTCTCGAACATGATGCGGGCGGCATCTTGCACGGTCTCGTCGGGACCGATCGTGACGACATCTTTCGTCATGACGTCGCGCAGGCTCACATTCTTGGGATCCTGGCCGGCGCCGACGACCTTGAGGAGGTCTCTTTCCGTGACGATGCCGGCAAGGGTGTCGCCCTCCATGATGAGCAAGGATCCCGTCTGCTGGGAGCGCATCTTCGCGGCCGCTTCGGCGAGGGTGTCGTCCGGCGCGTCGGTGACCGCTGCCTGGGTCATGAGATCGGAGACCTTCACGGCATTGATTCTAGTCACCACGGCCTCGTGATGCCTCCTACACTGACGTCGTGCGCTTCGGGCTCGCTTTGCCGCACTACGACACCAGCTTCGCGGGGCATCCCGCGCGCTGGGAATCGGTGCGCGACGTGGCTCTCGCAGCCGAACGAAGTGGCTTCGACTCCGTCTACGTGTCGGACCATTTCTTCCTCGATTGGGGAAAGTACGGGGGCTCCGACGACGTCCAAGGGTCGCTCGAGTGCTGGACGACATTGAGCGCCCTCGCCGCGTCCACCGATCACATCCGCCTCGGGACCCTCACCTTGTGCAACGACTTTCGTAATCCGGCGCTGCTGGCGAAGATGGCCGCAACCCTCGATCTTCTAAGCGGAGGACGACTCGACGTCGGGCTCGGTGCGGGCTGGTACGAACCCGAGTACGTCGCGACCGGGATCCCTTTCGAGCGCCCGGGCGTGCGGATAGAGCGATTGAGCGAAGCCCTACAGATCGTCACGCGCTTGCTCGCCGGTGAACGACTCGACTTCGACGGCCGGCATTTCAAGACGGATGGTGGGCTGGCTCGTCCGCGCCCCGCGCAACAGCCCCGCCCCCAGGTGTTCGTCGGTGGCAAGGGCGACCGTCTGATCACCACCGCGGTGAGACACGCGGACGGCTGGAACATGTCCTGGCTCGGCTCTTTCGACGCCTATCGCGAGCGCGTGCAGTTCGCGCACGCCGCGTGCGAGCGAGAGCGCCGCGATCCGTCGACTTTCCGGCGCAGCGTCGGCGTTTACCTGCTTGCCGGGTCCGACGATCGCGATGCGAACAGACGATTCGAGCGCCTGATCGACCGAACCCCGAGCGGCGTATTGCGGCGGGCAAACGGAAACTCGGCAGTATCCTGGGAGGAGTTCCGGCGCGACAAGGTCGCCGGTGCGAAGTCTGAAGTCATCGAACGGCTCGGCGACTTGGAGTCATTAGGGGTCGAGGAAGTGATCGTCGGACTCGGAGCGGTTCCGTTCCAGGTAGCCGACATCGAAGACGTCGAATTCGTCGGGGCAGAGATCGCCTCGGCGTTCAGATCGGAGGTAGCAACGTGAGTGGGATCGGAGCTCCCGAGATCCTCATCGTGTTCTTGATTATCCTGATCCTGTTCGGCGCCTCGCGTTTGCCGAAACTCGCGCGCTCGATGGGTCAGGCGGGCAAGGAATTCAAGTCCGGCCTCAAGGAGGGCTACGTAGACAGCCCCGTCGAGGGACCGTGCCCCTTCTGCAATGCCGACGTACCCGCCGAGGCGAAGTTCTGCCCGAGCTGTGGGAAGCCGGCGGCTGAGATCGTCGCCGCGAAGGAAGCCAAGAGCGCCTAAGGGGTCAGCACGACCTTCGTCGCTGCGCGGCTCGAAAAGAGTTCGTACCCTTCCTCCGCGTCGTCCAGCGGGAGACGATGCGTGATCACTCGCGTCGGATCGAGATCGCCTTTCGCCACCGCCAGAAGGGCGTCCTCCCAATGCCCTTGGACGTTCGCCATGCCCGCGAAGCGTAGATCGAGGCCCCTGATCCAGACCTTCCCCATGGGCAGGTCGTAACGCTCGACGCCGTAGACGCCGACCACCGTTATCCGGCCGCCGTCTCTCACACAACGCATCGAGGACTTGAACGCATCGATCGACCCGACGGCTTCGATCGCGACATCCGCCATCCGTCCGTCGGTCTCGCCGGCGACGACGGTCTCGGCCTCCTTTTTGGAGACATCCAAGGCGTCCAGGCCCATCATCTCCTTGGCGAACTTCACTCGCTGCGGAGCCATGTCGAGCACCATCACGCGGGCGGGGTTCTGCCTCAACGCGGCGGCTGCGCAGAACATGCCGACGGGTCCCGCTCCGACAACCACGACCGTTTCGTCGCGTTCGATACCGGCCAGCGCGGCGGCGTAGAAACCCGTCGCTAGGACATCACCGCCGAAGAGAGCTTCCTCGTCGCTGAGACCCGCGAGCCCGCCACTGAGCGTTCGAAGATTCACGTCGGCGTTCGGAACACGCACGAGCTCGGCCTGCGCTCCGTCGAGATCGCCCATGAGCTGGCCCTGGCCCAAGGCCCGTCGGTTCGCGCAGTGATGGAAGCGGCGCTCGCGGCACGGAGGGCACTCTCCGCAGGCGATCAGGAAGGACCCGAGCACGCGCGTGTCCTCGTGATGCCTCGCGACGTCTTTTCCCAGATCCAGGATCTGACCGACGAACTCGTGCCCGATCACTCCGCCCTCTCTCATCCCGGGCGTTTTCCCGTTCAGCAGGTGGAGATCGCTCGCGCAGATGGACGTTTTCTTGACGGCGACGAGCGCATCTTTAGGTTCCTGGATGACAGGATCGGCGACGTCGTCAACCTTGACGCCCTTACCGGTGAAGACGACGGCCTTCATGCGGGTGTTTTCGCCTCTGCGATCCGCTTTTCCGCGATGGCGACGTACTCGGGGTTGGTTTCGTATCCGACGTAGTGGCGTCCCGCTTGGAGCGCCGCAACCGCGGTCGAGCCTGAGCCGATGAACGGATCGAGGATCAGGTCGTCGCGCCACGTGTAGAGCTCGATGCAGCGGCGAGGCAAAGTCAGCGGGAACGGGGCGGGATGTCCGACACGATTGGCCGACTCAGGCTGCAGGTCCCACACGGACAGGGTCGCCTCGAGGAACTCGTCACGATCGATCGTCGCCTCACCTTTCCGGATGCGCTGGAAGCGACCCTTGCTGAACACGAGCAGATACTCGTGTACGTCGCGCAGGGTCGGATTAGAGGGTGACATCCAGGATCCCCAGGCGGTCGACCCGCTCAACGACTTGCCCTTGCGCCAGATGATCTCGCCGCGCATGAGATAACCGAGGTCCTCCATCATCTGAACGACCTTGGCCGACAACGATAGGTACGGGCGCCGCCCGAGATTAGCGACATTGATCGCGGCGCGGCCCCCCGGCTCGAGTACTCGGTAGGTCTCGGCGAAGACCCGGCGGAGCATGGCCAGGTATTCGTCGAACGTCGCGTCCGAGTCGTAGTCCTTGCCCACGTGGTAAGGCGGCGAGGTCACCATCAAGGCGACGCAGTTGCCGGGCAGCTCGTGCATGTCCTCGGCGGTGTGCGTGAAGATCTGGTCGGTCTCCGGCGCGTCGTTGAGAAGCGTGTCCTCGGACTCCTCAACCGCGCCGAGAGAGCGCGCGTAGAACGCCGAGGCGTCGTGGTTCTCGCGGTTGCTGGCCCCGAAGGATCTCGTCTTCGTCCCGGGCCGTCTCTCGATCTGCTGGGAATCATCGGTCACGGCGTTCAGTTAACCCCTTGTAGGGAAGGAACACACCATGGCTGAGCCGATAACGATGTATTCGACCACCTGGTGTGGGCATTGCCGGCGGCTGACCCGTCAGCTTGACGAGGCGGGGATCGCTTACCGGGTGGTCGATCTCGATGATCATCCCCAGTTCGGCGCCCGCATCGTGGCCGCGACAGGCGGGTACCGCACCGTGCCGACGCTCGAGATAGGGGACGACCTCCTCGTGAATCCGTCTCTGCCCCAGGTCCAAGCGACCTTGCGGGGCTAGCCACAGACTTAACACCTATTGTAAGGTATTTAGATGTCGAACTTCCGAGAACTCCTGAAGCAGGTCAAGGCCGAGGTCGGCGAGGTCACGCCCGAAGAGGTCAAGGCCCGCCTTGAGGGGACCAAGCCCGTCGTCACCCTCGACGTGAGAGGCGAAAGCGAGACCGTCAACGGGATCCTCCCGGGGGCCGTGACATTGCCGCGCGACCACTTCGAGTCCCGTGCCGAAGACACGATCCCCGACAAGTTGGCAGAGATCGTCGTCTATTGCCAGAGCGGCGTACGTAGCGCGTTCGCGGCCCGCACGCTGCGCGAGCTTGGGTACGAGAACGTGACGTCGATGAAGGGCGGCTTCCTCCGATGGAAGGACCTCGGCTTTGCCTTCGACGTCCCGCGCGTTCTCGAGCAGTCCCAGCGGAGCCGTTACTCGCGTCATCTGATCCTCCCCGAGGTCGGCGAGGTAGGTCAGCTGAAGTTCCTCGAATCGAAGGTTCTCTGTGTCGGGGCGGGCGGTCTCGGTTCGCCGGCCCTTCTCTATCTGGCGGCAGCGGGGATCGGGACGGTCGGCATCGTCGATTCAGACGTCGTCGAGGAGAACAACCTGCAGCGACAGATCGTTCACAACACCGATCGCCTCGGCGTGCTCAAGGCGGAGTCGGCCAAGGAGACGATCCAGGCGCTCAACCCCGATGTCGACGTGATCGTGCACGCCGTACGTCTCGATGCTTCGAATGCACAAGAGATCATGAGCGGCTACGACGTGATCATCGATGGGACCGACAACTTCGACGCCCGCTACGTCATCAACGATGCCGCGGTGGCGTTGCGCAAGCCGGTCGTACATGGGTCGATCTTCAGGTTCGAAGGGATGGCGTCGACCTTTGTTCCCTTCGAAGGTCCCTGCTACCGCTGTCTCTACCCCGAAGCCCCACCTGCAGAGTTGGCGCCGACGTGCAGCGAGGCCGGTGTGCTTGGAGTGCTTCCCGGCATCGTGGGATGTCTGCAGGCGAACGAGGTCTTGAAGTTGGTTGCGGACTACGGCGAACCTCTCGTTGGTCGTTTGCTCATCTTCGACGCACAGAAGACGACGTTCGGCGAGGTCAAGGTCCGCAGGGACCCGGCCTGCCCGACGTGTGGCGAGGCTGCGCAGTCGGCGGTCGAGCCGCGCCACCTGCACGCGGCAGGAACGCCCGCCGCCTAGTCGAACCTTCCTGCGAGGGCGGAACCTCCGCTCCTGGGAGGTCTCGGACTTGCGACGCGTAGTCACCATTTTCTTTTGCGTTTGCGCGCTCGCGCCGGGTATCGCCACGGCAAAACCCGAGATCGGGACGCCACTTGTCATCACCCGCAACGCGGAAGCCGGCGACGCCGTCGTCGTCGCGGTCATAGACACCGCCATCACGCCTTATCACTGGGACTACCTCGCGTCGAAGATGCCACAACACCTCGACGACGACCCCAAGAATGACCTCCCGCTCAACCGACCCCCGGATGAGTGGCTGCGGGGGTTCCCGTCACCCAAGAAGAGTTTTAAGACGTATGCGGCGCTTGATCTCACGCTGGAGGAAAAGGACGGCGACGCCTCGCCCGCGATGCTCGACGCACAGGACGCGGCCGAATGGGAGAAGGTCAAAGGGTCGACGCGTGATGAGATCAATTATTACTGGATGCCGGGAACGAAGGTCATCGGCGCGATCGACTTCGGCACCAACCGCCTCCATGCCGATACCGGCGCACACGGAGTGGGTACCACGAGCAGCGCGGTCGGCAACCTCCACGGAACCTGCCCCGAATGTCTGCTCGTGTTCGTCGCCAACGGTGGGGACGGCGAAGGCGCGATCGAATGGGCGATGAAACAGCCCTGGATCGACGTCATCTCGAACTCTTACGGTTACAGCGCCACGTCGGAAACTCGTGATCGCATCTACAGCGGTTCGAACACCGAAGCACAACGGAAAGCATCCGAGCGCGGACAGACGATCCTGTTCTCTGCGGGGAATGGTCAGGAGAACGGGTTCGTCGTTCCGAACACGACGAGCTTCTCCTCGCAGGAGGGCCCCGACTGGATCGTCACGGTGGGAGCGATCAGCCCCGGCGAGGACAACTACTACTACGAACAGGGCTATCGCGGTCAAGAGGCCTACGAGACCGCGTATCACGCGTCCTATCTCGGTCACGGGAAGCCCGCCGACATCTCGGGGATCGGTCGCAATTATCCGACCGCGCACGAGGCCACTACGATAAGCGGAACCGGCGCCTCCGGGTTCAGTGGGACCTCCAACTCCACACCTCAGATAGCGGGCACTTACGCGCGTGCGCTTTACGTCGCGCGCAAAGCGATGGCAGGAGCCAGTCGGATCCAATCCGACGGTTTGGTCGCCTTCGGTGATTACAACTGTGGTCGGAAACGTCCCGCGTGCGAACTTCGGGACGGTGCGTTAACCGCCGAAGAGTTGCGGACCAGGCTGTTCCACGGCGCGGTTCACACCGAGGCCGGGTTAAGCGGCCCCGCGGGAGTGGGCCAGCTGCCCGCCGTCGGTGAAGAGGAATTCCTGAACGAGGGTCACGGGAGCTATTTCGGACGTGAGACTGGTCGCATCAAGGACTATCTGAAGGAGTTAGACCGCGTCCTGCTCCCGCTGTTCGGTCGCGCTAAGCCTATGGAGCGTCCGGCTGGCGAGTACGAATGGATGATCGTCGATTCCTTCTGTCGCCAACACATCTGGGGCCCGTGGAAGGGCGGCTATTACAGAGAAGGCAAGATGGAACTCCCCGGAATCGACCCGATGTGGCCACTGCGGAGCGCGATCGAAAAGACCTGCCCCTTCCTGCAGCCCCCACCGTAGGGAGACGTCCTGAAGGTCGCCGTACTCGCCGACACGCACACCCGCGGTATGACGCGCACGGTGCCCATGGGGGCGTGGCCCTATATCGAAACCGCCGACCACATCTTGCACGCCGGTGACGTCGTGGACACCGCGGTCCTCGATGAACTGAAGGCGCTCGCGCCCGTGACGGTCGTGGTGGGGAACTGCGATGCGTTTGACGTCCGCGACTGGGGCGCGACGGACGAGGTGGAGATAGAGCTGGATGGGATCCGGATCGCCATGCTCCACGACGCCGGCCCCCGCGAGGGACGACGCGCCCGGATGAGGAAACGCTTCCCCGACGCACGCGTCGTTGTCTTCGGCCATTCGCATCTACCGATGAACGACGATGATGGCGACCTGTTGCTCTTCAATCCCGGGAGCCCGACGTGGCCCCGGCGAGCGCCGTTCCCATCGATGGGTCTGCTCTGGATCGAGGACGGCGACGTAGAAGGAGACATCTTCCCGGTCTGATGGGCGCCTGGCGTCGGCAGGAAGCGGCTCGTCCGCGTAGAAGTTCCATATACCGCCCAAATCCGTACAAATCGCTCGGCGCGGAGGCCTACGTGATCGGACACTTCTCAAAGATCCTGCTCAGCGCGGCGTTGATCGCGTCGCCCTTCTTTACGCCGACGGGGACCGCGCGCGCAGCCGCGAAGGGCGCCGACCTCGACGGCACGATCAAGGCCGGCTACGGCATCGCGGACAACACGTGGCACGTAGGCGCCGGCGGCGGCCAGTACACCGACAAGGTCTACGAGGACGAGGGAGAGGAATACCGCAACTACGGGACTGGTGGCGATGTCGATCCGCACAACCACTCCCTCACTCAGAAGAACAGCTATGGGGTGCAGTCGCGTCTCTCCTTCCGCGCCATTGTGGTGGAGGACGCCGAGGGCGATCAGGTCGCGTTCGTGAAGTCCGATAACTACCTGGCGATGGACGCGCTCGCACGCCGGGTGGGACAGATCCTCTTAGTCGAGGGCTCGAAGATCTCGTACGACGAAATCTTCCACATGGCGAGCCACAACCACTACTCGCCGATGTACACAACTCCGTCGTGGGGCGTGTGGCTGTTCCAGGATGTGTTCGACATCCGCGCATTCGAGTACCAGGCCCAGCAGATGGCAGACGCGATCCAGATGGCGGAGCACGATCTTCAACCCGCGAAGATGGGCGCGACGACCGTCGAGCACAACCTCTTCAAGGGAATGGTGGCGCGCCGCGGCGTCGCCGACGACGGAACACCGGTCGGTTATCCGCTTGACTTCGGTGACTTCGGGCTATCGGTCGTGCGCTTCGACACACTCGACGACGAGCCGATCGCGACGTTGGTGAACTGGGGCATGCATCCCGAGGGACTCGAAGGGGACAATCTCATCACCGCGGAGTTCCTCGCACCCCTCGAGCGCTTTGCAGAACGCGCGACCGGTAGTCCCGTTGTCTTCGGTCAGGGCGACGTCGGCAGTGCCGAGTCGGGGCCGGGTCGTCCCTACGAGTTTCCGCCGGGCATCCCCCGTAACTGGAACGACTCGGGCTACATCCAGGTCGAACGCGGTGGCTTCCTGCTGGCCCAAGATGTCATCAAGGCTTACAACTTGATCGGCGTGGGCGATGCGATCGTCCCCTTCGACAGTGATTTCGACGTGGCAGCAGGCAACTACTGGGCTCCGGGGCCGTACTCACACCCGTATCCAAGTGTGTCGAACTGTCGCAGTGAGCCCAGCGCAAAGGGCGACACGGGAGCTCCGGTCCTTGGGCTACCAGATTGCGAGCGCGGCAGCTTCGTGCCGAATCATCCTTTCGGAACCGAACTGGGGCAGATATGGGATCTCATGCAAGGCGAGGGTTTCCCGGTGCCGAGTCACTACGACGCGCCGGGTTTCACCGGAGTTGAGGAGAACCTTCGGCTCCACTTGCAAGCTTTCAAACTGGGTGAGGTCATCCTGCTGTCCTGCGCGTGCGAGGCGCAGGTCGATCTCATCCTGAACCTCGAGACGCGCGTCGACGAAGAGCAGGGCAACGTGTGGCTCGGTTACGACTGGACGAAGCGCCTCGATTGCGTTCAGGCCGAACCGCCGGACGGTGACTGGACGTGCTCGCGCAAGGCCGACGATCCTGCCGCACCCACCGCGACATTCGCGAAGCCGCTCACATTCTCCGATGCCGCGCACGACCGCATGATGGCGCAGCTCTACAACGACGCCGGCGCGCGGGGTGGCTGGGACGCACCGCAGAACGCGGTCGCGGCACAGGCGGCTGAGTCGGACGAACCCGACGAGTTCGATCAGATCTGGGGCAACTTCACGCACGGTGAACTCTCGGCGGATCTCGGCTACAAGCTTCCGATCGGCGTCGGTCACGCGGGCGACTACAACGGCTACACCGTCAGCTACCGCGAGTACATGGCTTACGACCACTATCGCAAGGCGCTTACGTCTTACGGCCCACACACGGCGGATTACATGAACAAGAACCTGATGGAACTCGCCGCGGAGCTGAATGGGCAAGACGACACGCTCGATCCGGTCGAGGAGGCCGACATGGCCCGCGCCATGGCCGACGAGGCTCGGCAGGTCGCGTGGACGACCAAACTCGGCGCCGCGTCGTTCGCCGCCTACACGGCGTGGCGAAACAGCTTGCCGAACGACGCGGGGGATCCTGTCGCGATCGAAGAGAGACAACCCGAAGACATCACACGCTTCGACGCAGCGACGTTCTCGTGGCGAGGCGGCTCCAACGCCGTCGACAACCCGGTGATAAAGGTCCAGCGCAAGATTGACGGGGAATGGGTCGACTTCGCCGACCAGTCGGGCGAAATTCAGGTGATGCTCGACTTCCCCAAGGGTGTCAACGGATTCGCGAGCACGTATGCGGGCATGCAGGAATGGATCTGGTCGGCGAACTTCGAAGCGTTCAACGCGTTCCCTGAGGAGATCGCAAGCACGCCGCAAGGCGAGTACCGATTCGTGGTGGACGGTCTGATCCGCAAGAACTTCTCGGATACGCCGTACCACATCGAGTCCGAACCATTCACCGTCAGTTCATGGGACGGCGTAAAGGTGCAGGACATCGCGGTCGAACCGGATGGCTCGGTGTCGTTCACGGTCGACAGCACCTACCCGCGCTCGTACGACACCGACATCCCCTACATCCAAGCGCCCACCGCGGAGCAACCCGAGAGGGGGATGCAGGCGGAGACAGACGATGGGGAGCTGCGACCCGAGGAGATCCGCACGTTCTGCAAGTTCTGCAGCTTCCGGCCGTGGGCGACGAGCGGGGAAGTCGAAGAAGTCACCGTCACCGTTTCCCGGGCCGATGGAACGACCGAGCGAATCAGTGCAGAGCGCGGCCCCGATGGCCGCTGGTATGCAGCCACCGATCTATATGTCGGCGACCGTGCCCAAGTGGAGGCCCTCGCGGCGAGAGACAACTACGGCGAGCAGAACCGCGACCCCTCTGCAACCGTGGAGGGAACTCGGGATCGTCCCTTCGAAGGGCCCGAGCACACGACGCTCGCTCTCACGGTAGATGGGAAGGGGTCGAAGCGCATCCTGACGGCCACGCTTACCGAGCTCGATTCCGGTGAGCGGATCGCGGATCGGCACATCAAGTTCTATGCGGACGAGGTGCTCATCGGAGCGGCACACACCTCGGACTTCGGTGTAGCCACCCTCCAAGCTCCGCCCGGCTACAGGGGTGGCAGCTTCACCTTCCGTGCGGTTTTCGAAGGCGATCTTGCCTATCTGGCTTCCTGGGCGACCGCAGCGACCTAGGGGAACGCGATCGGCCGCTACGCGTCCGATCCTCAGACGTAAGACCCGCCTACGAGGCGGGTCTTATTGCCGGTTGAAAGCCGGCGGGTATTCGACGAGGGCGACGCGACTGGCGTCGCCCTCTGCGTGTGCCATGTCCAGTGCAGTCTCGATGGTGGGGGCTGCGTCGAAGCCGCAGTGCGCGGGAACGCTCTCGTCCTCGGCCCCCGCAACGATCACGCGCGCGGCATGACGCAGTCTCTTCAAGGGATACAGGGCCATGACGGCATGAACGGGATGGAACGCGTTGTCGAAGCGGTACTTGTCGATGTAGTCATCGCGTGCGGCGAGCTCGGGTTCGAACCTCATGCGCGCCTCGTCGGGATCCTTAGTCACCGGCAGGACCTCGGACCAGACCTCGGGATAGGACGCATGGTGCTGCCGGTCCCAGCGATCGCGACACGGCGATGCCAGAATGACGGTGCATCCGGGCCGTCCGAACGCTTGGATCACGCCGCCGAGATAACCGAGACCGGTTGAGATCAGATCCAGGATCGGATTCGTGTGCGAGAACGCGGCGTACGGGCTCCAGTCCGGAACGCCGTAGACGACGACGTCCACCGGCTCGTCCAGCATGTCGCGACGCGACCCCTGATGCGCGCGCAGCGTGTCGATCACCTTCTTGCGCGTCGCCCCGACGCTCCCGGAGTAGATCGCGTGCACCTCGAGCGGGTTTGCAAGGACGGTCTCGAGCTTGAATACGCGCTCGGCGTCCAACTGCCGTTCGACCAGCGCGCCCATCTCGTCCAGCATCGCGTGCATCCGGTTGCGATCGAGCGACATACTCATGATGTCCGGCGTGTGGTGATGATGTATCGATCGATAACTCGATAACCCGACGCAAACCGACTTCCAGCCGCCCGAGAACCCACGCATCGTCGAGCAATTGAGATACACGGTGAGATCGGACTCGACCACCGCGGAGTTCAGCTCCACATCCAAGCCCGAGGGTGTGGTGCCGAGATGTACGAGACGATCAGGATCTTCTGCATCGTGGCACGTGATGCGGTCACGATGCTGCTCGACGACGTCATCGCCGATGGTTCGTGCTAACTCGTCGAGTGTGAATTTGCGGTGCAGCGCGTTCGCGCATAGCAATGAGATGTCGTCTGTCGCAACACCGCCTTTCTCTAGTTCCATTAGGATCGCAGGGATCGCCGTTTCCCATACCGGCGCGTAGCACGGCACGGTCGGGTCGTCGAACGCCACGGTCACTTTCATCCCGGACCTCACCTGCTCTCGTAGCGGCGGCCGGTCCAGGGGTTCTTTAAGCGCACGGTCTACGGTCGCCGAAAGATCGGCGGCGGCCTCTACTCCGGCGCTCACGCCGGGAGGCATCACTAGGACATCGTCGGGAAGATCGGCTTCGATCCAGTCGTCTCCGAAGACGAGCGAACGCCTCATCCCTGCTTGAGGACCCGGTCGATCCACACGAACGGGTCCCGGATCTCCGCCAGATTGGGCAGGTTGTCGGGGGCCTCCCAGACCCTATTCAGGCTGGTCAGACCCTCAAGCTTGACGATCGCCTCACAGAATGTCCGCCCCGCCGCCTCGAGCTCTCGATCCGAGGAGAAACCCAGCAAGCTGGCGAGCGCGGTCTTGCCGTCGCTCGGCGAGGCCCGGTGTCGAGCGACGCTCTCCTGGATGCGGGCCGGTTCGGCGACGAGCTGCGTTTCCACTTCGGCGGCGATGTGTGCGGAATACCCCTCCAACAACGCAACGAAAGCCCGGACCCGATCTAACGCGGTCCTATGCCGTTCTGTTTCCGCAACGGGGATAGACCTGTCTAACGCTTGACTCTGCGCGAGCGCCTCCATCCCTCCGCTTTGCAACTCGATCAGCCGTTGTTCGAGTTGCTCGGTGTCGACCTCGATCGCGTCCACGAGCTGTAGCAACAAGCCGCGCTGGTAGCGCGCGACCCACGTCGAGCTTCGGCATGCCAGCGAATGCGCGACCCCGTGCAACGCGAGCCAACGGATCAAGCCTTCGACATCGAGGTCGAAGCCCGACGCGAACGCCGTGACGTTGCCGATGACTATCCGAAATCCGTCTTCGCCATCGCGCGGGATCGGTGGATCGGTCGTGTCGAGTACATCTAGGGACAGGTTCCCGATGAGCGTTCCGGTCTGCAGACCGAGAAGCAAGGGACCGACCTGCCCCATCACCTGTCGCATCTGGTCTTCTCCGCCCTCCCCGGACATGCCGGCGAGTTCTCCGGTGAAGCGGTTCGCGAGATGCTCGAGTAGCCACTTCCATCCGTCGAGCGATCCTGTGATCCAACTCGAGCGGGTCGACATCGCTCCATGCGTCGGTTCATCGATCTGGATCCGGGAGTAGCCCGCGACGAGCTGTTCCGCCGAACGAACCGCGTTGCTCAACACCCTCGATTGTTGGTCGCTCGGAGGGATGTCGGCCGGTCCTTGCGTCGATGTTGCCGCAGCGACCTGGCGCGCGATCTCGAAGTTGATGGGGCCTCCGCCCGAGGAAGCAAGCAGCCGCTGCAACTCGCGAAACAGAGGGATGTCGCCGAACGGCTCCTGAGCCATGAGCGCATCGTCGCGCTTCTTGGCCCTCTGCTAGGCTCGGCCCTCGCTGCAGGCGCTTCGAAGGTTCTACCCTCGGCGCTCGCGGGCGGCGCCACACCAAAGTCAACCAAGGGAGTTAACGCGTGACGTATCTGATTATCTTCATGGTGGTAACTGGAGTCGGCATCCTGTCTCTGTGGATCCACCAGCGACGCCAGAGATCGCATCTCGGATCGGTCGACGGTTTCCGCAAGAGCCTCGAACGCATCTCTTCCGGCGACATCGTCATCGCGGATGACCCCGTACCTCACCCGGTGGGTGTTCGCCGCCGAGCTTCTCGTTTAGAGCCCCTCGATCCGGTACGGCGGGAGGCGGCGCGCCGGCGACTTGAAGCACGGCGCGCGATCCGCGCTTCCTAGATCGACCAGGCCTTCTCCTAAATGCCGCGCGACCTCGCGATCGATCTCGGGACCGCGAACACCCTCGTCTATCAGAAGCAGCGTGGGATCCTCTTCGGTGAACCAACCGTCCTCGCGCTGAACAAAGAGACGGGCGCAGTGCTCGCCATGGGCGAGGAAGCCTGGCGCATGATCGGACGGACTCCCGGATACATCGTGGCCGTCCGACCTCTGCGCTCGGGAGCGATCTCGGACTTCGACGTCACCGAGAAACTAATCCGTTTGATCCTGCAACGGTCGGGCGTCAATCGTTTCGCACGGCCGCGCGTGCTGATCTGCGTGCCCAGCGCGTTGACCGAGGTCGAGCGACGCGCGGTCGAGGAAGCCGCGCTCTCGGCCGGCGCGCGAACCTGCCATCTCATCGAGGAACCGATGGCAGCTGCCATAGGCGCCGGGCTCCCCATCCACGAGCCCCTTGGGAACCTCGTCGTCGACGTCGGCGGCGGCACCAGCGAGGTCGCCCTGATATCGATGGGCGGGATCGTGACCAATACCGCCGTGCGCATCGGCGGCTTCGATCTCGATGCGGCGGTCCAGAACTGGGTCCGTAGGGAATACGCCATCGCGATCGGCGAGCGGACGGCCGAGCGGATCAAGATCGCCATCGGGTCGGCCTTTCCCCTGGCGAACGAGGAGAAGGCCGAACTACGGGGCCGGGATCTCGCCACCGGCCTGCCGAAGACGATCCTCATCACCTCGGAGGAGATACGCGAGGCGATCAACGAGCCGATCCGCTCGATGGTCGCGGCGGTCGTGGAGTGCATCGGATCCTCGCCGCCGGATCTCGTTCAAGATGTCCTCACTCATGGGATCACGTTGACCGGTGGCGGTGGGATGCTCTCCGGTCTGGACATGTTGCTTGCGCAGGAGACCGAGGTGCCCGTGCACGTCACCGAACAACCGTTGGAGGCCGTTGTCATTGGGGCGGGCAAGTGTCTCGAGTCGTTCGGAAGCCTCAAGTCGCTGCTGCTGACGAAGTAAGCGCGCGTGCTGAGCGACGAGTGGACGCAGCCTGATCCTGTTGGCGCACAACCAGTGCGTCCTTTGCCCGTGCTTCGGTGGATCGTCATCGCCCTACTCGTGGTCGGACTCGCGGCAGCCGCCATCTTCGTGCCGATCCCCGTCGTCTTCCTGTACCTGCCCGGACCCGTTCGCGACGTCGAGCGTCTTGTCATGGCGTCCGAGGCCAAAACGTATTCGTCGGAAGGGACGCTTCTCATGACGACCGTGAGCGTTGATACGCGCGTGACGTTCGTCGAGTTGGTGATCGCCTGGGTAGCTCCTGCCCAACAGGTTGTGATGCGAGAACAGGTGACCGGCGGACAGTCGCTCGACGAACTGCGCGAACAGCAGGCCGATGAGATGCGCGCGTCGCAGAACAGCGCGAAACAAGTCGCTCTTGGCGAGCTTGGTTTCGATCAACCCACTGGCAAGGGCGCGCGCGTCATCGCGACGGTTGCAGGTTCCCCTGCCGCCCGCGCGCTACGAGAAGACGATGTCATCGTGGCCATCGACGGCCAGCGGATCGGAACGTCTTGCGACGTCGGGGTGTTGATCGAAAATCACGAGATCGGGGAATCGATCACGATCACGTACAAGCGTGATGGCGAACGGCGACGGCTCGAGACGAAACTTGTACAGAGCCCTAGCGGATTGGGCCCCGGGCCGTTCCTCGGCGTACACATGGAAACCATCGACTTCTCCTACGAACCGGGCGTCGACGTCGAATTCGAGACGGGACGGATCGCGGGACCGTCCGCGGGCCTGATGCTCGCGCTCGCGCTGTACGACCAATTGACCCCCGAAGACCTCACCGCGGGACACCAGATCGCGGGCACCGGGACGCTCGAATGCGATGGCGAGGTCGGCGCCATTGGGGGGATCCAACAGAAGGTCGCGGGGGCCGCGGCCAAGGGGGCCGAGTTGTTCCTCACGCCGCTCGGAAACGCGGACGAGGCGCGCGCCATCGCGGACGGCATCGAGATCATCCCCGTGGCCAGCTTCGGAGAAGCTCTGAAGTACCTGAGCGGTCTCGAATAGTTCCCCTCCCGACCCCCTCGAGGTGAGAAACTCTTAACTCGGATGTTCGACAGCTTCCTAGCCGTTCCACTTCATTTCACGATCGAGTTCCTCGGCTTCCTTGTGATGGCCGCGGGGGCGTTCCTCGTCGCGTCCCGACCCGACCTGATACCCGGCGGTGCGACCAACCGAGGCTCGGCGACGATCGGCTTTGTCGTCCTCGCGGTCGCCCAGGTCGCTCACGGAGGATCCTTCCTGCAGTCCGGAGAAGGCGACGAGATTCTGGTCGCCCTGAAGACGTTCGGATTCGCCCTCGTACTGATCGGGGTGGTCGGTGGTGTCCGCCAGGCCGCGCCCGTCCCCGTTGTGTTTGCGGCGCCGGCGTCGGAGACGATGATCATGGCGCCCGCACTCGCCGCAGGTGCCGTCGGCCTTATGGCGCTCGTGAGCTCGTACCGGGGTGCGACGCGGGATCTGCGGCGCCTTGCGTTCGGCGCGCTCCTCATCGGGGTGTCCGAGGCGGTTGTGGGTTTGTCGCCTCTAAGTACGGCCACCGCCCTATCGAGTGGAGCCGATGTTGGCGCGCACGTCTTGCGCGGCGTGGGCTATCTGATGCTGGCCGCCTGGCTATGGACGGCGGTCCGCTCGAGCATCAGAACTCGCTTCGTGGCGTCCTTCGTGGCGTTGCTCTTGCTGGTCGTGCTCGCGCTGTCCACCGCGCTCACGGGAGTCATCACGAGCAACGTGGAGGAAGGCGAGCTTCGGCGGGTCGAAGAACAATTGCAGACCGTTCGTGCAGGCCTCGCTCGGACTCAGGTCACCGACACACAGAACGAGGCCGCGCAGGCGACCGAGGCCGACGTCGTGCAGAACTCCCTGCAAGGAAGGGGCGAGCTATCGGGGGTCGCTCAGGCCGTCGTCCTATCCCCCCTGTTCGAGACCGATTACGTGTTGTTACTGGATCCGAAGGGTGGGTTGCGCGGCAACGCGGGGGATGGGCCTTATCTGCGGAACCTCCGAAACAGAGAACCGATCTCCGACGAGTTGCTGCTCGACATGATCGGATTACCCGTCATCGACTCGGTCGCGGACAAGAGCTTGCGCTTCGATCAGGCAGGCGATCTCGCGTTGATCGGCGATTACCCCGCCGTTGTCGGCGTGGCGGAGGTCCCTCCCATAAATGAAGCGGGGAGCACGGTGCCCGGATCACCGGTCGGTTTGGTCATGTTCGTGGAGTTCATCGACCGGCGCGATATGCAAGACATCGCGGGGAACGTCGGCGCTCAGGCCTCTGTCGTCATCGGTAACGACTTGCTGGCATCGTCTTTCGGAAAGCGTGTGCGTGCGGAGACGTCGGGACGCACCCTCGTCCCCAAGACCACGCGCGACGAACTGGCGGGCAGCTTCAGCCCCGCGGCAACCACAGCACACCGTCCCGAGATCGCCGAACGGACGTACTTCAGCGCGGTGACGGAGCTCCGTTCGACCGAACGCGTCTTGGGTTATCTCGTTCTCTCCTCGCCGGCTTCGGATATCGCCGGGGTGCGAGAGGGAGTCACCCGCACGCTCTTCCTGGTGGCTTTGGGATCGGGTGCGATCGTGCTCGTTCTTGCCTATTTCTCGGGTAGCCGCATCACGCGTCCGATCCAGATGCTCACCGAGACAGCACAACGTGTTCGAGAAGGAGACTTGCAGGCCCAGACCGAGGTATCAGGGACCGATGAGGTCGGTCAACTCGGAGAGACGTTCAACGAGATGACTTCTTCGCTGTTGCGGATGACAAGCGATCTCCGCGAGGCAGCGCGGGAAGAACATCGTCTGCGCGCCCGCATAGAAACAATCATGCAGTCCATGGCGGACGGGCTCGTCGCGGTCAACGCGGATCGCACCGTCATGTTGTTCAACCGCGAGGCCGAGAATCTCTTAGGTGTCTCCGTGGAAGAGGCGGAGGACCTGCCGGTGGAAGACGTGCTGCAGGCGCGCGATCAACAAGGAGAGCCGATAAACCTCCCGATCTTCGATCTAGGGGAAGGCTCCACGAGCGGGATATTCCTAGTTGCCGCTAACGGCGACCCCGTGCCCGTGACGATCGTCAGTGCTGCTTTGCGCAACGAGGAGGGCGACACCGTCGGTGGTGTTGCGGTCGTGCGTGACATGACGCGCGAGCGCGAGGTAGAACGGATGAAATCAGAGTTCTTGTCGAACATCTCTCATGAGTTGCGTACGCCGCTCACTCCGATCAAGGGCTACGCCGAGATACTCAGCCGCAAGCAGATGCCGGCCGACAAGACCAAGCAATTCACGAAGGGCATCCTCGAGTCGACGGAGCGCCTCGAACGGATCGTCGAGTTGCTCGTCGATTTCGCCGCGCTGGAGGCAGGCCGGTTGTCACCTCGAACGGCCTCGGTCGATCTTGCGGGGATGGTTGAGAAGCTCGCTCACGACTGGGAAGAGCGCACATCTCGACACACCGTCGTGGCGGAGGTCGGCGCGAAGCTTCCGCAGGTCATCGGCGACGAGCGTCTGCTGCGCCGGTCGCTGGAAGAGATCCTCGATAACGCCGTGAAGTTCTCACCCGAGGGCGGCACGATCACACTCGAGGTCCGGGGTGCGGTGAGAGGTGACGGTCACGAAAGGCGCCACCGCACGCGGGCCGTCGAGGTGACGGTGGTCGACGAAGGGATCGGCATCGCCCCCAGCGACGTGTCCAAGATCTTCTCCGACTTCCAGCAGCTCGACGGCTCGGAAACGAGGACGTTCGGAGGCTTGGGGCTCGGGCTTGCCTTCGTTCGGCGCATCGTCGAGGCCCATGACGGAACGGTCACGGTCGAGAGCGAGCCGGAGCAGGGGACCCGCCTGACGGTTTCGATCCCCGCCGCCTCCAACAGAGCGAGCCCCTAGGCGGTCTTCGGTGGGTGACTAGTCCGTTGGTGCTATTCACAACCACGCTTCAACTGCGCAAGATGCGTATATCGGACTCAAGCGGCCAAACGGCTATTCCGAAGGTATAGGAAGCGCATGAAAAGACTGAGCATCCTCCTGATCCTCTCCGTGCTGGCAGGCACCGCCTGCTGGCCGTTCGGCGACGACCAGGTCCTGGCCGAGATGACGATCCGTCGCCAGTCCGGCGGGGTCGTCACCATCGTGCGCGGGAGCGAGCAGATCCCCGTCACCGATGAGGATGTCCCTCTCCAGAGTGGCGACATCATCCGCACCGCCAAGAATGGCGTCGCGAACCTTCGCCTGGAGGGCGACCGCCAAGCCTGGATCGCGCAAGTCGGCGACACGGGTCTAGGGACGGAATCTCGGGTCGTCGGAACCGATGCTCTAGAAGGTCGCTCGGGGACGATCGTTGCCGAAGCCGTCGAACCGATGCGGGTCCGATTCGGTGATGTCGTTGCGATCGGTAGCGATGCCATCTTCCGGGTCGACCAACGTGCGGGGGCCGCGCGCGCGGCGAGCTATGACGGCTCCGTTCGCCTGACCGCTCCGGGCGAGGCTGCGGTCACGATGGATCGGCTTAAGGAGGTCCAGGCGTCGGCCGGCGACCTGCGCACGGCGCGCCCATACCAGCTCGACCCTAACGATCCGTTCGATCGCCAGGAGCTCCGCGCCGTGATCACCTTGCAGGCGGAACTAGACGTCCTCGCCTCTGCGCTGCAAAGTCAGCTTGGTAAGCAACGACCCACCCTTCGTTACTTCAGGGTCCTCGCCGACCACAACGTCGCCGCGATGAAGCCATATCTGCGTCGGACCCCCTCAGATCTGCTGACCGCATTCACTATCGCGACGAACACTGAGGCCCGTCCGTTCGAGACCGCCATCAAGGAAGCCTTCTCTCTGCGGGACGACGGTGGGGAATGGGGAGTTGTGGCAGCCATCCTTGAGGCGGATCCGCGTCTTCTACTGGCCGACCTGCAGGACATGATCGTTGCAACCGGTGCCGTTGCAGCGGGTGAAGGTGACACTGCCGAATTCACGCTCGCTGCCGCCGAGGCGGCGGACCAGAGCACCACGGTTTCCGAGCCACCACCAGATGGCGGCGACCCGGGCGATGGCGGCGACAACGGCGGCGGCGGCGACGGCGGCGGCGGCGGCGATGGTGACAACCCCCC
>JALZEA010000050.1 GCA_030862265.1 Actinomycetota bacterium
ATGCTGCTCGTGCTCGATAACTGTGAGCACGTCGTAGATGTCTGCGCCCGACTTGTGGATGCCTTGCTGCGAAGCTGCCCGTCGCTGAAGGTGATGGCCACCAGCCGTGAACCACTCGGAATTGCCGGTGAGACCGCATGGCGGGTTCCTTCGATGTCTCTTCCGGATGTGCGTTCATCCCCCACACCCGACGAGATAGACCGCTACGACGCCGTTCGTCTCTTCATCGAACGCGCTAAGAAGGCGCGGCCCAACTTCAAGACCACGGAGGAAAGCGCGACCGACCTGGTCGACATTTGTCGGCGGCTGGACGGGATCCCCTTGGCTATCGAGCTCGCTGCCGCGCGCTCGCGCCTTATGAGTCCCGAGCAGATCGCGCAGGGCCTGGACGATCGCTTCCGCCTCCTGTCTGGCGGTTCGAGGACGGCTCTCGCTCGGCAGCAGACCCTGCTCGCGTCCGTGGAGTGGAGCTACAACTTGCTCACCGAGGCAGAGGGGGCGGTGCTCAGACGACTCGCGGTCTTCGCCGGCAGCTTCACGCTGGATGGAGCCGAAGCCATCGCCGCCGATAACGCGACCCCAAGGCCCGAAGTGCTCGACCTCGTCGGCGACCTCGTCGACAAGTCGCTCGTCCAGTTCGAGGAGCATTTGGCCCCACCTCGCTACCGGCTCCTCGAGACCATCCGCCAGTACGCGAACCAAAAGCTGATCGAGTCCAAGGAAGCAACGGTGATTCGCGATCGGCACCTCGACTTCTACGTCGAGATAGCCGAGGGCGCGCGGCACGACCTCGAGGGCAGGGCGGACCTGATGAGCGTGCTCGATTCCCTGGACCTCGATCACGACAACCTGCGAGCGGCTCTGGAATGGGCACGCTCGGCCGACCCGGAGAAGGGCATGAGGATAGCCCGGGGCCTTTGGGGCTACTGGTACACCCGGGGGTACTACACCGAAGGCAGCATTCGCTGTGAGCAGGCGGCTTCCGCCGCCGACGCCAGCCCACGCTGGCGAGCAAGAGCCTTGGCGACCGCGTCGCTTCTCGATACCGCCGGAGGAGCCACGGTGCCGGCGCGCGCTCTGGCCGAGGAGGCGCTTGCACTCGCGCGCGACGGTGACGACGACCGCATACTGCTCGAGGCCCTGTACGCGCTGGCGGCCGCCAACTACCTCACGAACCCGACAAGATCTCAGGAGCTGGCGGCCGAAGCACTCGAGGTGGCCCGGGGCTTGGGCGACCCTTTCTACGAGATGCGAGCGACTTTTATCTTGGGCCTCGCCGAGTGCACCGCAGGCAACTTCTCTGCGAGCCGACGCTTACTCGATGAAACGCGTCGCTTGCACCGGGAGATGAACAACAAGATCAATCTCCACATGACCCTGTTCTGGCAAGCTCAAAGCGCCCTTCAACTAGGCGATCTCGATGACGCGGAGCTCTTGGCAGCCGAGGGATTGGCGGCGGCTCGCGCCGTGCAGAATGCTCTGGTCGAGGCCGGTTGTCTTTGCCTGCTCGCGGGCGCGGCCACCGATAGGGGAGATTATGAAACGGCGGCGTCGATTCTCGATGAGATCAGGGCTCTCTCCGCAAGGCATCCGGAACCGGCCACCGATGCCTTGTGGCCCTTTTATGTCGAGCATCTCAACTACGCCCGTGGCGCGCTCGGCGCAGCGCGCTCTCTCGATACCAGCCTGGCGTTCTTCCAAGCCGGCGGCATGACGTGGCTCTCGGCGTGGCTTCAGACCCTGCAAGCCGATTCCTCACGTGCCTCTGGTGACCTCGAAGAGGCGGGCCGAGGCATTGGTCGAGCGATCGAAATGGCACGCGCTTCGGGCAACCCATGCAGCATCGGCCGGGCGCTGCGAGCGGAAGGCAGCCTGGCCTTCGCGACGGGAGAGTTCGACACGGCCGGGGACCGACTGCACGAGGCCTTGCGCTACTTGCTCCAAGCGGGATGCAAGATCGACGTCGCCGCGGTCCTGGAGTTACTCGCCCAAGTCGCCTCCAAAGAGGAGAGTTGGGAGGAAGCCGCTCGCCTGCTCGGTGCAACTGCGCGACTACGAGAGTCACTCGGCAGTGTGCGTTTCGCCCCCGACATCCCGGACTACGAGGAGAGCATGAGAGCAGTGCGCGCCAATCTGGAGCCTTCGGCTCTCGAACGTACCTGGGCCGAGGGAGAGGCCATGACCGTCGACGAGGCGGTCGCATACGCGGCCCGCGGCCGGGGTGAACGCAAGCGCCCCTCGTCGGGGTGGAGGAGCCTCACCCCCGTCGAAACCGATGTCGTTCGACTCGTAGCCGTGGGTCTGACGAATCCGGAGATCGGCAAACGGCTCTTCATCTCGCCGGGAACTGTGAAAAACCACCTTTCCCATGTCTTCGCGAAGCTCGGCATATCAACACGATCGGAACTAGCCGCGGAGGCTGCCCGCCGCGAAGGATAGTCGCGACCTCTACGTCACCGTCTTTATAGGTAGCGAGATCTGATGGTCAGAGGCCCGCAGCACCTTCGGAGAACGCACCAGCCTTCAAAACTGGTGCGCCCGCTAATCCCGGTGGGCGGGTTCGATTCCCGTCCGCCTCCGCTGAGGCTGTGCCGATCCGGCTACCCGTAGGGTCCCCAGTCGGGCATCAGATCCTGCGGCCCCAAAGTCAACTTGACTCGATCGGTGCCGTCGCGGTCGATCCTGAATATCGATGACTCGTCCGAGTACACGATGGCGCCACCGTCGGGGGCCCAGCTCGCAAACCTGAGTACTCCGGAGTGCCGGCTCCCGTCTATCAGCCGGTATTGACCTGTCCCGTCGAGTCGATGCATGACTAGGTCGGGTTCTGTGCGGGTGGACCAAAGTTCGCCCACGAGAAGGTCTCCATCTGGTGACCACTCCGGATCCTCGATGTCGGGCCCTATGACTCTGGGGTTCCCTCCCTCCGCCGCGACGACGCAGAGTTTGTCACCGCACGTGAAGGCCAGCGTGTTGCCGTCGGGTGACCACGTCGGGCCCGACCCCCTTCCTGCGATTATCGGGTTCGGCTCGGTGAGCTGGCCGGAGACAAGGAGCTCACGAGTTCCGCTCGCGAGGTCCGCCACCCAGAGATCGTTCCCCTGTGCGTAGGCGACCCGGCGTCCGTCCGGAGACCAGGCGAGCTTGCCGCACCTCCCGACCCCGGGGCAGAGGCCGAGGTCTCGTCTATTGCTGCCGTTCGCGTCCATGACCCAGAGGTCCTGGGCGGTGACGTCGGGGGGTCGCACTATGACAAAGGCGATGTGGGCGCCGTCGGGTGACCAGCTCGGCCACCATTCCATTATTTCTGTTCGTGCCAGGTTGACCTGGTTGGTGCCGTCGGGATCCATGATCCAGATGTCCGACCCATCGGTTTGGAAGCCGTTGGGGGCGACGTGGGTCTTCGCCCAGACGATCTTTCCCGGCCCCGGGGCAGCCTGAGGGATCCCGGCCGAGGCGTCCTCTTCGCCCGCCGTCCTCGGATCGTCGGCCGGCAGCAGAGCCCTGAGCTTCTTCCGATCGGTTGCGCTGATCGCCGCGCTTACAGGCGTGGGGGGCTGGACCTCCCCTGCGATCTCATCGGGTTGCGGGTCGATCACTGACTCCACGACCGAGTCGACCGCCGAATCGGCTGCGTCCGCAACGTCGGCGACTGCCTGAGGGATCCCTCCGTCGCGTCCCACCTGGACCGACGAGATGACGGCCACCGCGGCCGCCAACGCCAGGGCCTTGCGCCAGTTGAAGCGCTCGCGAGTTTCGGCGCGCACGCGCGAGAGCTCGGGAAAGAAGTTGGGGGCCCACACCTCGCGTTCCGTCTTACGGCGTGGGATGCGCGCCACAAGCGGGCGCACGTGTGAGTACTTCAGCGCACTGAGCTTGCGCCCGACGCCCAGTTCGAGATCGGAGACGAACTCTCCTGCCGTTAGGAAACGGTCGTCGGGATGTTTCGCCATCGCCTTGATGACGACATCATTCAGGCCGCCCGGCAGATCGCGACGAACGTCCGTGAGCAAAGGTGGATCCTCGTGGATGTGAGCCCACACAGCCGACACTTCGTTGTCGCGTTCGAACGGAACGTTCCCTGTGAGACATTCGTAGAGCACACAGCCGAGCGCATAGACATCGGCGCGGCCGTCGGCCGGGATGCCTTCGATCAGTTCGGGCGCCATGTAAGCGACGCTGCCGAAAACTTGACCGGTGCGGCTCGCCGAAGTCTCGGATGTGACCGGGCGGACCAAACCGAAGTCCGTTAGGTAGACGCGATCCTTACCTTCGGGGATCTCGCGAGGGATGACGAGGATGTTCTGCGGCTTGACGTCGCGATGCACCATGCCTGCCTCGTGAGCAGCATCAAGAGCATTGGCCGCCTGACGGAAGATCGACAACGCACGCTTGGGGTCGAGGCGGCCCTCCTGCCGGATGAGGTCTTTGAGGTCGGTGCCCTCGATGAGCTCCATCGCGATGAAGAGCTCCCCGTCCGCCTCCCCCGACTCGAACACCGAAACGATGTTGGGATGCCCGAGCTGAGGTCCGGCTTCCGCTTCCCGGATGAAGCGTTCCCGGAAGGAAAGATTGTCGGCGAGATCGGGCGCCATGAGCTTTAGAGCGACGACCTTTCCGCTGGCCGGATGACGGGCGCGGAAGACGACCCCCATTCCGCCCCGGCCGATCTGGTCTTCAACGACGTAATCGCCGAATCGCTGGCCTATCCGCCGATCGGATGAAGCCCGTGCCTTGTCGTCGGCCATCTCAGAGCTCCACGGTTCCACGCCTGAACGGCGTGGGAATGGGAGGAACGATCGTGGGGCGCACCGCTAGGTCCTCCATTCCATCGGCATCCGCGGGTCGGGTAGATAGGCGCAATAGCCCCCGGTGCGGATGGCTGTTCGGAGGTGCTCCCCAAGGGGGCGGTGGTTTTCGTCGATCTTCTTGAGCGCATCCTTCACCGACTTCGTGATGTTGACCCGCGCCTTCTCCGCCTGTGATGCGGCCTTCCTATCTCGGCCCCCTAGCCCCACACCGGAGACGAGCGCATCGACGAGCGCGTCTATCTCTGCTTGCGCGCGGGCGGTCCGCTCGGGATCGTTGAACGACTGGGCCTCTTCGAGATCCTCCCGAAGGTCGTCGAGGCGGCGTTTGTAGTTGGCCTTCGCCGTAGCATCGAGGATCTCGCCCGCGTCGCCGAGTCCGCTGGATGTGAGATCGTCATTTTCACGCGGACGTTGAACGGCGACCGCACCGTCGCCCTCAACTAGTGCAGCGAGATCGAGGACGTGTACCTCTTGTCCCGGGGCTTTAAGGAGCTGAGCGATGTACCTCAGGCCCTTGAGGTCGCGTAGACGAATCTCTTTGCCGGCGTAGGAGATCGTCCAGTAGTCGCCCTCCCGAACGAATACGCCGGTCACGATCCCATCCGAGGGTTGGTCGACCGACGTGTCCGCCATCGATCGGGCGTGGGCGAGCCCCGCGCGGACCCTCTCGATCGTGCCCGGCTCGGCTCCTGCCGCCTCAGAGACCTTGAGTGCCCGTTGGTAGAGCCTCACGGCCTCCTCGTACGCGTGCTGCGATATCGCCCGATCGGCTGCTTGGAGCGCGTAGCTCATCGTCTTCGGCGCATCGCCGGCCTGGGCGGCCTTGAACCAGTGGTGAGCAAGTTCGGGCAGCTTCACATCGAGGACGTCTCCGTAAGACTCCTCGAACGTCTCGGCAACGGTGCGGTGAAGCCTCATCCTCTTAGCGGCAGTGAGATCCTCGTAGAGAGTTTCTCGGATCAGGATGTGGGCGAATGCGTAACGTCCGAGAGCGCTCGTTTCCGCGATGATCTCGGCGTCGACCGCCTGAGTCAGGATCTCGAGAAGCGCGTCGACCTCGATGTCGACAACTCTTTGCAACAGGGTGAGATCGAATTCACGGCCGATCACCGACGCGACCGAGAGGAGCTCGGCAACCTCGTCGTCGAGAGCCTCGAGGCGACGTCGGAGGATACCGCGCACCCCTTCGGGCACCCTGAATCCGACGGAGTAATCGGGCCGATTGATGTCGCCCTTCGTCGTGAGCATGCGGATCGCCTCGTCGACGAAGAGTGGATTGCCTTCGCTCGCGTCATGTAGGACCCGCGCGATCGCATGGGATGGTTGCTCGCCCGTGGTCTCTTGGTAAAGCTGCTTCACCGCGCCCTCATCCAGGCCACGAAGCTGCAGCCGGCGACCTTCGCGTGACGTTTCCAACAAGATGCGTTCGTGATCGGGCCGGGCCCGAGCGGCGATCTCGTCATACGTGCCCACCACGACCAAGTGACTGTTGCGGTCCTGCCCTGCAAGGAACTGGAGCATCAGCAACGACGACTCGTCGGCGGCGTGAAGGTCCTCAAGCACGATCAACGTGGGCTTGGCTTCCGCCGTGCGACGGATGAAAGACACCGTGGAATCGAAAAAGCCGAACCGGGACCCCGCCGAGAGCGGATCCATGTTGAATCGGGTGTCATCAACCTCAGTGCAGAGTTGCCTCAATACCTGGGTCCACGGCCAGTACGCGGGTGCATCCACTGCCTCCCAGCAGCGTCCGGTCAACACGCGCAGGTGACGGGACTCCGCGTGAGCGATGACCTCCTCGACGAGGCGAGTCTTGCCCATGCCTGCTTCGCCACTGACGAGGAGAAGAGACGCGTGACCGGCGATGGCTCCCTCTATGCCCTCATGGAGGGCCGCGAGCTCTGCGGTCCTGCCCACGAGCATCGGTGGGGTGCCGGAGGGCTTCGCCCGCGGAGGAGGGAGCTTTGACACCTGCTGGTTCACGAGTTCCGCCCCCCCACCCGTCCGGTCCGCGGACGGTGAAAGTCCATTGTGCCCAGAAAGAGGTAGCTGAGTCGAGGCCCAGTCTCGTGTGGCGGAGCCCGGGCCACGATCGTGGCCGTCTTTCCCACGCCTCCGGGTCAGGAACGGACAACCGACTGGAGAGAGCGATGAAGCGATTCTTGATCGTATCGATGGCCCTAGGGCTGCTGGCCGGCACGGTCGTCACGGCCGAAGCCAAGAAGGGGCAGAAGCCCACCCGTACGGAGCGGACCGTGGAGGGCAGCTACGCCACCCAGTTCGTGCCGTTCAACGTTTACTGCTACCAACACGGCGGAGTGGGATGCGTCGAGGTCGTGACACGTATGGACGAGGCATTCCTTACCGCAAAAGTGGTAGACGCCCATGGCCAGCCTGTCCTAGTGAAGGTCTGGGGCTGGGTCGATGGACCCTACCCGCAGACCCACTACGGGAACTTCTGCGGCGAGACCGACGAGCCCATCGCTTTCGATCGAGGTGCCGATGTCTATCTGATAGTCGGGGGTCAAACGCACTATGACCTGCCCACCCCTGGGGCGAGCTGTTCCCCCGGGTTCGGGACGACCGGAACGGTCAGCGTCACTCTCTCCAACCTGCCATGAAGCGATTCTTGATCGTATTGATGGTCCTAGGACTGCTGGTCGGTACCGTCGTGACGGCCGAAGCCAAGGGAACCAAGCGCGTCGAGCGCACCGTGGAGGGGAGCTACGGCCCCTACCCCGCGCCAGCTACCGGCTGCAATGATGTTTGGACTTCATTCGCGTGCATGGTCGTCTCGACCCGCACGACGGAAGCCTTCTTCACCGCGAAGGTGACGGACGCTCACGGCCAGCCCGTATTCGTTCAGGTGGGGTCGTCCGGCGGCGGGACCCTCGGAACCTTCTGCGGCGAGACGACCGAGCCGATCGGGTTCTATCCGGGTACCGAGCTCTACTTCTATGTCGCTCAACCTGTTTGGCCTTATCCCGATGACGTTCTGGATTGCCCCGCTCACCGGATCAAGACGACCGGGACGATCAGCGTGACGCTCTCCAACCAGGGCCCGGAACCGATTCAGGGCCCGGAAGCGAATCAGGGCCCGGAACCGATGCGATCGGGATCGATCCTCAGCGGGACCGGCTGGTTTTTGGATTACCAGAGGGGAGGCTGCCAGGTGTCTCCCGAGTGTGCCGCTTGGCTGCAATACGACTGCACGGATGCCTTGATAGGGCACGATCCTGGACTTACGGCGTCGATCGTGGACGTTGACGAACTTGCAGATGGTCCCCCCATCGAGAGGATTTTCCGATTCGGCTCCGGTGAGGCAGGGCTCGTGTGGGGAGGGGTGCACCTTCAGTTCTGGAGCTCCGATTGCGTCGAGATCCCCCAGGCGAGGATCATTCGTTCGGTGGCCTGCGACGGATATGCGAGCGGCCGCGACTGTTGGTCAATCCGATTCCGGATGCCCCCCACCGCGAAGTGGATGACCGTCACGGGGTACCAGGACAACGTCAACCTGGCCTGGTCGCTTACCTAAGACATCACGGATCACCGAAAGGACAGTCGAATGAAACGGTTCTTGATCGCTCTCATGCTCTTCGGATTGATCGGTGGCACCTTGGCGGCGGCCGAAGCCAAGAGACCCCGACGCGTCGAGCGCACCGTCGAAGGCACCTACGAGACTCAGTTCGTGCCTTACGGAGGATGGGTCACCGACACATGCGCCGCAGAGGCCACGGTGGGGTGTGTGGCCATCGAAACCCGTTTGAACGAGGCGTTTTTCACCGCGAGGGTCGAGGATGCTCACGGACAACCCGTCCTCGTCACCGTCACCGACGTCGGCACAGCGCAGTTCGGTCCCAGCCGCACGTACGGCACGTTCTGCGGCGAGACCGAAGAACCCATCGCGTTCGATCGGGGTGAAGACCTTATTTTCTCGGCCGGATATTGGGACCCGGGCCTGCCCTCATGGCCGAGTTGTTCTCCCGGATTCGGAACGACGGGAACGATCAGCGTCACGCTTTCCAATCTTCCCTAACCACGGAGTCGCGCTCCCGTGGTCGTGTTGGTGCTCGATCCTACGGCGACGGCGATCCTTCGGGAGAGGGACTGGTTGACTTCTCTGGCGACCCGCTCGGACGCGCCTCAGCTGACCGGCTTGGCGTTGGGCTCGCTCCGGAGCATCGGGACGAAGAAGATTCACCTCTGCTGCACGCCGAGCGGGGTGATTCACGATCGCTTGCGGAGGGGGATCCGCCCGACGACGACTGGCTCGAAGACTTCACTACGTCGGCGTCCAAGCCGAGCACCACAGATAGCGCGCCACTCGCACGCTCGATGAGGTCTGGGGAGGTGGTCGGTGGGGTCGGAGCGCTTTCCGGACTCGTGGTGTCGTCCTGGAAGTCGTCGGGGATGAGACGTGAACCGTCTTCCCGCTCAAGCTGGGAGGAAGACGCCGCGGGATCAGGTCCCAACACTGTGTCGCCCACGAACGTGGCCGTAGCGGCGAGAGCGATACAACCGAAAGCGATCGCGAGCAGCCGCCTTCGATGCAACAACCGCGTTCGTATCAAGGGCGCGTCTGCGCGAAACAAGGGGGGCATCAGGTTGTCTTACCCACTTACGGATACATCACCAGCCACTCGGCGGAACATGCCAAAGATCGACGAGGTGGTCCCCGTAAAACGCGATCGCGAACCATGCCCACTCCTGCGCATAGATGTCGTCCTCGCTAGGCCCGATCGCGCCCGGCACCGCGCGCCGTGCTCCTCCCGCCACGTAGCGCGCGTATAGCTCGTTCGCCTTGTCTGGGTCGGACGAGTGCAGCGCGGCGATCGCTCCAGCGATCACGACCATGCTGGGCGGTTCTTCAACGACCCGCCCGTCGTGCGCGTAGACAGCGCTCACGGATTCTTTCCGCTCGACTTCGTCCCGTAGGAAGCCAGCCTGCTCGAGGAACGCGCCGGCGCGTCCGTCGCGGGACCACTTGAGATCGACAGCGATCCGCCACCAGGTGCGCCCCGCGTCGTATCCGTGGTTAGTGCTCCCCTGGCCCGAGATGTCGACGGCAACCAACTCCCCGGTCGTGGGATCTAGACCTACCCAGTCGGGCGGTAAACCCGCGGACGACGATGCATCCAGCGGATCGGCAGAGGCGGAGAACAACAGCTCGTAAGAAGAGTCGATGAGGCCGTACCAGTCGTGAGCCGAGTCGACCCGGGCAAAGATCCGATACGCGTAGGGAGCGAGATAGCTCGGATTCACGACGAGCGTGTCACGTGCGGGGGCCCAGTCTCCCGCTGTGAGATAGGGGATCCCCCCGACCGTCACGACCTCCTCCTGCCAGATCGCACCTGCGATCCTCGTTCCTTCATCGATGAGTGCCGGTTCGTCCCATCGCTTACCTGCGAAGAGAAGCGCGAGTGCGGCATCCGTGTCGGCATCGGCCGCACTGCTCTCGTCTGCGACCGCACCTCGTTCCCACTTCCATGCCAGCAGCCCGTCATCGCGCTGCAGGTTCGCAGCCGTCCACCCCCATATGCGCTCGAAGTCAGCTCGTTCATCGGACCATGCTGCTCGCAGCAGCCCGTAAGCCTGCGCCTCTGATGTCACGACCCCGTCGTCGTCTACGAAGGCTCCACCGCGTTCGAATCGTTCTTCGAGGTAGGCATAGGAGTCGTTCAGCAACGCTTCTTCGAGCGCGCTGATCTTGTTCACCTTGTGCAGCTCGACGCGGTAGTCGGCTTCACTCCATACTCGGACGAGACTCGAATGCGCGAGCGCATCGAGCGCAACTTCGTTGTCTGTCGCCTCGAATGCCGACTTCAGGTTCGGTGTCATGATCAGGTAGTCGACGCGGGACCAGTCGTCGTGGAAGATCGATTCCCGCACCGCAGGGTCGGCCGCAACCTTCCAGTGGCTATGCACATTCGGGAAGGAGGGACCCTCGAAGCCCTCTTCATGCAGATCGGCCCAGAAATCGTCGCGCGTGATGATGTAACTGCTCGGCGGCACGTTCCCCTTGATCCAGGCCAGCGCGCGCTGGTTGACACTGGCGGGAGCCTGTTCAAAGAGGGCGCGGGCGTATCCGGGATCGCCCCAGGTCATAAGTGAGAATCCGGCACTTACCGCGATGAAGACCGCAACTAGGGCGACGACGGGCGCCCGCGGGACGCGGCTTAGCAGGACCCCGATATTCAGGGCCAGGAATGGGATCGCGAACAAGATGTAGAAATCGAAAAGGATGCCGCCGCGCGCGAGATAGAGCAGCGGAAAGAGCCCGAGCAAACCGGCAGCGAGCATGCGGCGATCGCGAAGTCCCCTGATGAGATTCACGACGACGGCCGCGACCCCGGCGACGACCAGTGCAGCATCACGCGTCAGCCAGTGCGCGACGGTCCTACCGATCTCGTTCGACGCACCCGACGACCCGCCGCCCCGTTCGGCTTGCCACTTGAGCGCGTCGAGCAATGACGTTGACACGTTCGGATCGGCTATGACGGCCGAGCCGAACCCGGTGCCGGCAGGGAACAATTCGCCCTTGAGCGCGGCGTACAGCGGATAGAGGCTGATCACGCTGATCGCGGGGATCAGCCATCCGGAAACCGCGAACCTGCCTTGGTGGTCCCAGCGTTGCTGTAACGCGATGAAGGCAATGGCGGGCAGAAGGAACAGGGCGGTTTCTTTGGTCAAAACGGCGATGCCGAAACAGACGCCGCTCAGCACCAGACGGCTGAGGCGCCCCCACCCGTCTAGGAGCAGGTTGATGCTCAGCAACAGCCAGAACACCATGATGTTGTCGAGCAGGAACATCCGCTGGTAATTCACCGCCAGGGGCGAGAGCGAGAACAGAAGCGTCGCAATCGTCGCCGCGAGGGCGCCGCAACCAAGCTTCCTGGCCAACCGATAGAGCATGGGAACGCTGGCGGCGTGCAGGAGCAGCACGAAGACTCGCCCACTGAGGACGCTGCCGCCGAACGTCTCTGGTCCGCCGGTCACAAACATCCAGAGCGCCGCGAAGATCCATCCGCCCGGAGCATGGTCGTAGGTGTAGGTGTAAGGGCTGAGCCGGAGGTCGCGCAGAACCGACCACGCTTGGGCGGAGTAGATGCCTTCATCTTCGTGAAACGCGGGGAATTGGAACGCGTTGATCGCGTGCGCAGCGAAGGCGATGACCGTTAGGACGACGATCAACGGCATATCCGACCGCATCGCTTTCCGCCACCCGACGGCGTTTCGGTGTGGCGCTACGTCTGTCGCGTAGCCGTAGCGGCGCGGCGCACGAGTCGAGGTCACCATCTACGCGGCTCCGCGCTCTAACTTGCTATCGCTCGTGGAGGCAGAAGTGCGATGCGACCCGACGTGTGTCGTCTTGTCCCAAGTATTGATGCCGAGGAGCTGTCGCACGATCGCTCGCAGTGCTGCGTATGCAAGAAGCCACTGATAAGGCAGGTAAACGATGAACATCTTCACTGCGGCGAAGACGGATGGCTTCAGTCCGTGGGCTGACGTGAACTCGTACAAACCGAGGATGCTGATCAGATATTGGATAAGCACCATGTACAGGGGGAGCGTCGCGATCATGGCCACGGGGACTGGGACCTTGACGAAAAGGATCGTGTAGATCGTGATCGGTACGTAGAGCATCATCAAGGCCTGCATGAAGGGGAACGCGAGCGTGTAGAGAGCCAGCCGGCGCTCGGTGCGGGTCGTCAGTCGTCTCCACTCGCCCTTCGATAGAACCTGAAAGAATCCCTGATCCCACCGAGTGCGTTGCTTGATGAACTCGCGCACCGAATGTGGCGTCTCTTCTCTCGTCACATACCTGTCGTCGTAGACCATCCGGATCGGGATCGTCTTCGCGCTCAGGCGGATACCCAGGTCGGCGTCCTCGGTAAGGCAGTTCGCATCCCAGCCACCGAGATCCAGCAGAAGTTCGCGCTTGATGAAGACCGTGTTACCGCCCAGCGCAGTGACGCCGCGCGTCGCGTGGTAATGCAAGCGACTCTTGAACCAGAAGAAGTATTCAAGGACATTGAGCGCCGAGAACCAGTGATCGGAGTAGTTCATCAACTGAACCCCGCACTGCGTAACCGAGAAATGTTCGCGGAGCATCACCGTATTGACGACATTCAGGATGTCTGGGTGAGGCTCGTCTTCGGCGTCGAAGATGGTGACGACGTCGCCGGTTGCCTCTGCCAGACCGACATTCAGACCATGTGGTTTGTTGATCGGGGGATCATTGAACGTGATGAGCCTCACATTGCCGACGCCCGTCGCGGCGAGCTGCTCGAGCGTGTGACGGACGACCGCGATCGTCTCGATGTCGCTGTGTTCGATAACGACCAGTACCTGGACGAGGTGGCGCGGGTAGTTCAGGTCGGCCATCCGCTGGATCGTGTCCCCGATCACCTGTTGTTCGTGACGGGCTGGCAATAGAACCGTGAACGACAGGCGCGGAGGTTCGAAAGTCTCTGGCGCACTGCCCTCCGTCCGCCGTTCCTCGTCCTCCCAGGCGTAGAGGCTGAGAGCAGCGCTATAGAGACCTTGCGCCGTAAGGACTATTGACCATGCCGCGAGCAACCAAGCAGAGGTATCCAGGATCCGTCTCCCGCTCGACGCATGCCGCCTCGGCGCTCCTACCCAGTTGGACTAGCGGCGAAAACGGTCGGTCTCGGACCGTCGAGATGTGCCGATAATCGCGAGGTGAGAAGAACGGTCGTTGTCGGCGCTTGCATTGCCTTGTGCTTCGCGCTCCCGATACCTCCGGAGCTGAAGGCAGCAGCCGACCCGTTGCCGCGGGGATGGCCGAAACGCTTGCAGCTTGGTCTGAGCAGCCCGCGGGGTGACGCCGCGCGCAGCGCGCGTACCAGGCTGGGATTTCGGTACCAGTACCTTGCCGGCGGCGCGCTCACCGGCGAAGGATGGGCGACGTGGAACGAAGACGGCCACTTCGTGACCTACTACATCGAGGAATCGATGGAGCACAGCGTGAGGCCTGTGTTCTCGTATTACATGCTGCAACAGTCTCCTCCGGGAGGAAGCGGCGAAAAAGGAACGATCCTCGAGAATCTCAAGAACGAGCAGACGATGCGCGCCCTATACGAGGACCTGAAGCTCTTCTTCGAGCGCGCCGGCGCTTTCGACCAGATGGTTGTACTGCACGTCGAACCCGATCTCTGGGGATACGTCCAGCAGGAGGCGCGCAATGACGATGCGTCATCGGTGGGGGCCGCAGTCGCATCGACCGGGCTTCCAGAGCTGCAGGGCTTGCCGGACACAGTCAGCGGTTTCGCGCGCGCGGTGGTGGAGCTCCGTGACCTGCACGCGCCGAACGTCGTGCTCGGTTATCCCGTGAGCATCTGGGGCACTGGTGTTGATATCTCGCTCTCCGACCCGGACGGAGCCGAAGTCGACCGGCTAGCGCGACGCGCCACGGTCTTCTATAAGTCGCTTGACGCGGACTTCGACATAGCGTTCGGTGAATTCGACGACCGCGACGCGGGCTTCAACGAGGAGGTCCTCGGCGACGGCGGCGCGTCGTGGTGGAAGGCGCATGACTTTCGGCGCCATGTCCGATTCCTCGCGGGCTTCACGAGCGCCGCGGGCGAACGAATGGTGCTTTGGCAGATCCCTCTCGGTAACACGAAGATGCGAGCGATGAACAACACATGGGGGCACTACCAGGACAATCGGCCGCAGTGGCTGCTAGGAGGGCGAAGCCGACGCCATCTGCGTGCCTATATAGATGCGGGTGTCGTCGCGTTGTTGTTCGGTGGTGGAGCGGCCGGCACGACGTGCGCGTGCGATGCGCAAGGGGATGGCGTCACCAACCCGCGCCCGATCAACGGAAACGACATCAGATCCTTTAACTCGGACGATGACGGCGGTTACTTCCGCAATCGGGCGCGGCTCTACTACCGGAGAGGGGCCCTCCGTCTCCGATAGTGCCCGGAGAGCCCGACGCGGCCCGTATCGAATCGTGTACGAGGTGGACAAGTACAGCAAACAAGTTCGGGTGGTTCGGATCGAGCACCGAGCGGATGTTTATCGACCTCGCTAGACGCCAGAGGAAGGTAGTGCTAGACAAGCCTTCATCGAGCCACCGGACAAGTGTTTTCGAGCACAATCGGCTCGAAAACGGCGCACAAATCTTCATCGCAAACTTGGACGGTTGCCAAGACCAAAAGTCCTGGTACGAGGCATCCAGCTTCTTCGGGGTACGCACGAGTCTTTCAAGACCGGTGCGCCGGCTTACCCGGTGGACAGGTTCGATTCCCGTGCGCCTCCGCTAACGCCGTCCTTCCGTTTCATGTCACACCTCCTCTCTACAGTGGGGTCATGAGACAGAGAAGCGTTGCTGGCGAGTCGATCGAGCTCCTTCGAGGCGGCTCTCGGGAAACTCCAGCACAGGACGACGCGCGACGGCATGGTGGAGCTGGCTGGCAGCCTCGAGCCAGAACTCGGGGAGCCCTTGTTGCGGGCCGTGCCCGGATCGAGGAGGAGTTGCTCACCCAGGATGTGGCCCAGGGCGACCCCGACGTGCGCACCACCGAGCAAAGGCGAGCCGATGCTTTCGTCCTTCTCGCGGAACGCATCACGTCCTCGCTCGGACAATCCTGAGAACGCGGGAGCCGGCGGTGAGGCAGGAGTGCGGTTTCCTGCGAAGAAGCAAAGGCTATGACTGCCGCGTTTCGGCGCAGGGCGCTCGCGATCGCCCTGGTCGCCCTCTCAACGCTCTTCTTCCTGGTCGACCCACCTCGGTCGGAGGCGAAGGCATCGCTGAAACAGATGATCGCCGCGCGGCAGCGATTCTTCGGCAAGCAGAACGTCAACCCTTCCAGCGGCACGGTCCGATCGGATCGCGTGATCCTGTCGTGGTTCAGCGTCGCCAACTACGCCGCTTCGTTCAACGGCCACGTCGTGTTGGTGGACGCGTGGGTCGCCCGGGGGTCGCACGAGGGCTACGTCCCGACCACACCGGAAGAGGTAGCGGCGTTGCGGCCGGAGTACATCTTCATCGGGCACGGTGACTTCGACCATGCTGCCGATGCCGCGGAGATCGCGTCGCTGTCGGGCGCGACGATCGTTGGCACGCCCGAACATTGTGCATCGATACGTAACCAAGCCGGAAGCGACAAGATCCCATGCGAGGAGGTGGCCCCCGAGGGTGCGCCGCCGGGCATCGCGAAAGATCTGCGATTGATACCCGGCGTCGAGGTCACCTCGGTGACCCATCTCCACTCTTCATTCGAGCGGCCCGAGCAACAGGACGGAGGCCGGCTCCCGTGCATCCCGGTATGGCCCTTCGAGGACACCCTCGAGCATCCCCCGTCGGCGGAGGCATTCACTCACCTCTTACGTCATCTTCCCGACGCCCGCGGGGGCAACGTCCTCTACCAGTTCCGCGTCGGCGATTTCGCGCTCGCGTGGCACGACACGACCGGCAAGATCAACGAAGACGCGCCTCAGGCGGTCAAGGTCCTGAAGACGCTGCCGCCGACCGACGTGCACTTCGGCGCGATCCTCGCGTTCGGTCAAGTGACGAACTGCTTCCGCAGTCTGAGGGCCTATATCGATGCCTTGTCGGCGAAGGTCTTCGTCGCGACCCACCACGATAACTTCACCTATTTCATAGGAGCGAACGCGGAAGACCTCGAGCCATACGTGCGCGAGGAACTCGCTCGCATACCCAAGAAGCAGCGCCCGAAGCTCATCTATACCTACGACCCCAAGGACTACCTCAACCCCGAGCCGTTCACCTTCGACCCCGAAGCGAAGAGCTGGAAATAGCCGAAACGCGCGGCGGCGTTCGGGTGCGCTAGATCTTTTGCGCTTCTCGCTTCTTGGGTGGATCGGCCGCCGAACGATCCGCCCGACGCACGCCGCGCCGGGCGGCGATCTTTCCGGCGATGTAGCCCGCGTCGCGTCCGACGCCCTGGATCTGTTCGGAGGACACGGAGTAGAGGAATTTGAGACCGATGAAGTAGAGGCCGGGCTCCGATTCGACAATCCCGCGACGGTGGAGCGGCTCTTGCGGGCCAAGTACCGGAAGGTCGATCCAGGAGAACCCGGGGTGGAATCCCGTGCACCACACCACGTTGGCGACGTCCACAGAACGATCGTCCTCGAGTTGGGGCATCCCACCCTCGACACCGATGACCCGAGGAACCCGTTCCACCCCGGCGGCAGCGAGGTCTTTGGGCTTGGTCCGGATCAACGGTTCGCCGGTGGAGATCCACTTCGGGCGCGCCTTCTTGCCGATGGGAGTTCCGGTCGTCAGCACGCGGTGAAAGATGACGCGGCCGATGAACGGCATCAGGACCCGGGCGGCAACGCTCTCCGGCCGGAAGGGGATGGCACCGGTTCCGGCGCCCGCGAGCAGCACCTTGTGGGTCCTCGCCGCTTCGATGGCGACCTCGGCGCCCGAGTTACCTGCTCCTACGACGAGGACGTCTCCTTCCTGGAGCTGTTCCGGATTCTTATACTCAGCAACGTGGAGTTGGACGATCCGCGGATCGAGCTCGGACGCGAAGTCTGGTACTCGAGGCCGTTGCCAGCTCGACATCGCGACCACCACGTTGTCGGCCTCGAAGGTTCGATCCCCCGAGATCGCGACGAAACGATCTCCTTCTCGGCTCAGCCTCTCGACTCTGACCCCCGTCTCTATCTGAAGGTCGAACTTCCGCGCGTACGACGCGAGGTAGTCGGCCATCTCGTTCTTGCTGGGGAACCCCCAGTGGTATCCGGGGAAAGGCATCCCCGGCAGATGATTGAGACGATTAGGGGTAAATAGCCGCAGTGAGTCCCACCGGTTCCGCCACGCGTCTCCGATGCGTTCATTGGCGTCGATGATCTTGTAGGGGAGATCCCGTTGCGACAGCTGGTACCCCGTCGCCAGCCCGGCCTGCCCACCTCCGATGACTAGAGTTTCGACGTACTCGCGTCCGGCTTGGCCGGCCATGTCATCCACCCCCCTCAACGCTCGGTGCCGGGAAGATCCTCGAGGATCAACCCGACTCGGCCTATACTCTAAATTGGAGTAAATACTCGCGTTTGGAGTATGTCAAGAGGGAGCCATGGCCAAGCAACTGACCACCACCTCGTACGCAGTTCTGGCCCAGGTTGCCGTCCACCCCTGGTCGACATACGAGCTGGTGCGGCAGCGGGTCCGCTACTTCAGATACGTGTGGCCGCGCGCCGAAAGTGCCATCTACCGAGAAGTGAAACGCCTCTCGTCCATGGGCTTTCTCGACGGGAGGAAGGAGCACGTCGGGAAGCGGGCACGCACCGTGTACTCGATCACCGAGAAGGGTCGGGAGGCCCTGCGTCAGTGGCTCGCTACTCCGGTGTCCCCCTTCGCCATGGATTTCGAGGCCATGATCCATCTCTTCGTGGCTCCCCTGGGAACCAAAGAGCAGATCGTCACCACGCTCCATCAGGTCCGAGACGATGTTCGAGAGATGCTCCGGTTCGGAGGGGCGGTCAAGAAAGAGTTTCTCGACGGCATGGCCGTCACCCAGGATCAGGCCTACATCCGCGCCCTGGCACAGGACTTCTTCATCAGTCTCCTCAATACCGTCGGGGAGTGGACCGAACGAACGCTCGCGGAGATTGAATCGTGGGACGACCTCAGCTCCGCTGGAAAGAACGAGCGGGCCCTCGAGAAGATCCGGGACCTGCCGGTCGCCACGCCCGGATCAGTGGAGAGAACTGCGATAGCACCTCGAACTCAACTCCGACGGCGATGACACGACGGCGGGTCTGACTTAGTCGTTGACTCGACTGGCTCCGCTGCTTAGCTTTGCCTCAAATCGCCGAGAGGAGATCCGATGTCGCTCTACGAGATCCTTCTGTTTGTGCACGTCCTGGCCGTGGCGATCTGGGTCGGTGGGGCAACGATGTTCCACGTCTTGATCGAGCGCGCCGCGGCGGCGGACGATCCCGTTCGAATCAAAGGATTAATGGGCGAAGCCGAGCATCTCGCGAAGACTTACTTCATACCCTCCACGATCATCGTCCTCGTGATGGGTATCTGGCTCGTGCTGGAAGGTAGCTGGGGCTTCGATGAGCCCTTCGTGCTGGGCGGGATAGTAGGCATCGTGATCACTATCGCGGTCGGCGCTGGCGTCTTGGGTCCAACATCTATGCGCATCGCGGCGAGGATCACCGAGGTCGGCGGTCTGGATCAGGGGATAAGAGATCAGATGGCAAAGTTGAAGAACATCTCCCGTGCCGACCTCCTCCTGCTGGCGGTCATCGTGTTCCTCATGACGACGAAGCCGGGAACTTAGCCTTTAGCTGCGGCACCTTCGGACTGCGCACCGGGCTTACCCCGGTTGGGTGGTTTCGATTCCCATCCGTCTGCGCTCTTCATGCCCTCCGCACTGCGCGTCATTCCCCTGGTCAGTCGAGTTTGGGACGACGCCGGTTGAAACCGGTTTCCTTCTGATATGCGTAGGCGAGCCGCAGCAAAGCCTGCTCGTTGAATGGCCGCGCCGACAGCATCAGCCCGACTGGAAGACCATCTTGTGTCAGATCGGCCGGTACCGAGATCGAGGGACATCCATTGAAGTCGAAGAAGGATGTGTAATTGACGAGTTCGAAGACGCCCGTTGCCTCACCCTCCTCCTTAGTTGGTGCGGGTCGCGGCGTTGTCGGGGCAAGAACCGCATCGACGTCGTCGAAGACTTTCATCCACTGGCGAATGTTGATGGTGCGGATGCGCTGCGCTCGCATGTAGTGCTGGCCGGTCCACAGCGTGCCGAGAGCAAAGAGAAGTTGGGTCTGAGTCTGATAGTCGTGTGGACGCGTCCGTAGGTAATGTTCGTGCGCGGCCAGCGGCTCGACGAGTTGGATGACGAGATAAGCGGTTGCCGCAGCCTGCTGGCTCGATGGCATGTCTATATCTTTGATTTTGACTCCGGCAGACTTGAGCGCAGGGATCGTCTTGCGCACCGCCTTCTCGGTTTGAGGATCTGCGCCCTCGAAGAAGATCGACGTAGGCACCCCTACGACTAGGTCTCGGACACTCTTCCCGAGACCCGCGGTGAAATCGGGGGCCCGGATCGACGCGGTCGTGGGATCAGCTCGATCAGGTCCGGCGATCACATTTAGCATCAGCGCACAGTCCTCGACCGAGCGAGCCAGCGGCCCGGCGTGATCGAGGCTCCACGCGAGTGGGTCGAGACCTGCCTTGCTGACTCGGCCGAAGGTCGGCTTGATCCCCACCGTGTTGCACAACGAGGATGGGATCCGGATCGAACCTCCGGTATCGGAGCCACTGCCTCCGAGACACATCCCCGCGGCCAGCGCCGCGGCGGTTCCCCCACTCGATCCCCCAGGGATGCGCGTCGTGTCCCAGGGGTTAGAGGTAGGCGGTGTTCGCACACCGTAGGCAAACTCGTGCGTGTTCGTTTTACCTAGCGCGATCGCTCCCGCGGCCCTCAGTGAGGCCACCACAGATGAGTCCTGTTTCGCGCGCGGAGCGTCGGTGCGAATCTTGGAGCCTGCTGTGGTGCGAATCCCTTTCATGTCGTAAAGGTCCTTTTGGCCGATGGGGATGCCGTGCAGCGGAGAGCGAGGGCCGCTGCGCGCGATCTCGTCGGCAGCCCTTCTCGCTTCAGCTCGTGCCTCGTCGCCAAGGACCGTGACCCATGCCTGGATCACCTTGTCGTGGCGCTCGATGCGATCCAAGCACGCATCGACGAGCTCGACCGGGGACAACCGGCGCGTTCGGATCAGCTCAGCCGCTTCCGCGATCGTGAGGTAGGCGAGATCGTCGGACGAGGTCGGGACCTCCTCGGTTGCAGCTCTGAAAGGTGGTCCTGAAACAGACGAGGCTGCTCCCATCACCTCATCGATCCGGACACCGGCGAGCCACATCCCTGCGCCAGCGACGCCGCCTCGCAACACGTCCCGCCGGGCGATTGCTTTAGCCATGGTCGGCTTCGGAGGGGAAGATCACGCCGATCGTGGGCTCGACCCGAAAGTCGATGTCGAATGCTAGGAACTCGGCGATGTTCCCGGGGTCGGTTCCGCCCTGATCCAACTCCGCCAACGTCAGCGGAGGCCGGTCGAAGTCGAAGCTGAATGCGCCGTGTCGCCGCAACACCCAAGCGATGAGATCGCCTGCCAGCATCGGTCACCCCTCTAAGGGCCATCAGCAAGCTTGACTCTCTTAGCCCGCTCCAGCTTCTACCCAATGCTTCGTCTGCTAACCGAGAAAACCTGTCGCTAAGCGATACCCAAAGCTCGTGCCACAGCCCGTAGCGCTGTCGCGACGGGGGGGCCGCCAAGAAAGATCCGCGGACGCGCGCGATGAGTTTTCGAGGTCCGTGTCGTCTCTACAGATGACGCCCGGCGAGATATCGTTGGACGTGGCGTGTCCCACGCCCAACCTCGGCTCCGGCGCTCACGCCGCCGGCATCAGCGAGGCAAAGGGGGCCCAGCCCTCGGGATGCAGTGCAGCACCCCTTCGGGTCGCGCCCAAGGGAGCGTGAGTCCCTGGCCGCGACGTAGACGAAGGAGCGTGCCATGACGCAGGACCTAATAAAGAAGCGATTCACTGCCACCCTCCAGAAGAGTCCGGGCAAAGGCGGCTGGACTTACGTGGTCTGGCCCAAGTCGGTGGAGTTCTTCGGGACCCGCGGTCTGGTCAAGGTCCGGGGAACGATTGACGGCCACCCCTTTCGGAGCTCCTTCATGGCCCTTGGCGACGGCACTCACAAGCTGCCGGTCAAGGCCGATGTCCGAAAAGCAATCGGAAAGGAAGCCGGAGACACGGTCACGGTCCGACTCGAAGAGCGGCTGAGCGAGTAGGGGGCGCAGGACAATGACCAAGGAGAAGTCGTTTAAGGGTCGCGTTCGCGAGCGGATGTCCAAGACGGGCGAGAGCTACACCGCCGCACGCGGTCATGTGTCGCAGAAGAGAGAACGAGTGAAGGCGGCTCGCTCACGGCTGGCAACCGACGAGCGCATCGTCGCCGACAGCAAACTCAAGGACGAGACGGGCAAGAGCTGGAACCAGTGGTTCGCGATCCTCGACCGGACGGGAGCCCGCGCGCGGAAGCATCCCGAGATCGTCCGCTTCCTTATCGAAGAAAAGGGCGTACATGGGTGGTGGGCCCAAACGATCACCGTTGGTTACGAACGGGCTCGCCTCGGGCGCCTGAAATACCAGAACGCCAACGGGTTCTCGGTGACTGCGTCCAAGACCATCGCGGTCCCGATCGACACCTTGTTCGATGCATTTGTCGATGCCCGGAAGCGCAAGAAGTGGCTGACCGACGGCATGATGTCTATCCGCACGTCCCAGCCGGGTCGCACGGCTCGTTTCAACTGGGAGGACGGGTCGACGCGCGTCGTCGTCGGGTTCACCGACAAAGGTCCGTCTAAGTCGATGGTCGCAATCGCGCACGAGCGGCTTCCGGATGCCGACGAAGCGGAAACGGCGAAAGCGTTGTGGAAACAGAGGCTCACCGCCCTCAAGTCGTTCCTCGAGGTATGAGATAGGCGCCGTCATCGTGGGGTTCGGCTAGCGACGGCTCGCCGTCCGGGAATAGCAGCGGAGGTCGGTCGGTTGCCTGGGAACCGATCGACCTGTCCGTCCGTCTGAGCAACGTTCCGCCACCGTCCGACAAGAGGAGAACGACCTTGAACCGGCTTTCCCATCACTCGTCTCGATCCTTCGCCTTCGTGTTGCCGCTTCTCGTCGTCGCCACGCTCGGCGCGAGCGCTTCTGCCTCGGCACAACTCCCCGCAGAGGATTCGCTTATCACCGGGCCCGGGACCGTCCTGACCTACGCGACCTATCTGGGGGGCGCGGGCATCTCCGAGTCGATCAACGCGGTCGTCACTGACGCCGCCGGCAATGCCTTCGTCACCGGCACAGTCGATGGGACGATCCCCGCGACCGAAGACGCCTTCCAGTCCACTCCGGCGGGCATGACCGATGCGTTCGTCGCGAAGCTCGATGCCGCAGGGCAGCCTGTCTGGATCAGCTACTTCGGCGGGTCACACGCGGACAATGGAAGCGCTATCGCGGTGGCTGCGGACGGCAGCGTCTATATCGCCGGCACCACGCTGTCGGATGACCTTCCGACAACTCCCGGAGCTTTCCAGAGGGACTTCAAAGGTGAGAACACCGGTTGCGAATTCGCGTGCGCCGGCGACGCGTTCGTCGCACGCTTCCTCGATGACGGGAGTGCGCTGACCTACGCCACCTATCTCGGCGGCGACCTCAACGAAGGCGCGAGCGCACTCGCGGTCTCGGCCGCAGGCGACGCACTCGTTGCCGGCTGGACCACTTCGCCGGACTTTCCTACGTCCCCGGGCGCCTACGACACGACCTACAACCTGCCGAGTTGCTTCGACATGTGCGATGCGGATGTCTTCGTCGCGCGTCTGAACGCCGCGGGGACCCACCTGGCCAAGGCGACGTTCTTCGGAGGAACCTCGTGGGACTCGCCTGCCGGCCTCGACGTCGACGCGGATGGAAACGTCTACGTCGGTGGGAGCACCCGCTCGACCGACCTGCCGACGACGCCGGGCGCGATCCAGACCGACAAGGAAGGCAAGGGCGACTTCGACTTCTCGGGGTTCGTCGCGGCCTTCGATGATGACCTCTCCGCGACTCCGTATGTCACCTACTTCGGGCGCGCGAGCGAGGACCACGTCACCGCGCTGGCAGTTGGCTCCGACGGCGGCGCGTGGATCACCGGCTTCGGTGGCCGCGGCATCCCGACGACTACCGACGCCTTGCAACGCGAGCGGCGCGGCCCCTCCGACGCCTTCGTCACAGGATTCACTCCCGACGGCTCGGCGCTGACCTACTCCACGCGTTTCGGTGGCACCCGTGAGGACTACGGACGCGGGATCGCCCTCGACGACCAGGGGCGGGTCGCGGTTCTCGGCAGCACGGCGTCGTCCGACCTGAGGACCCGTCGAGCGCTACAGCCCGGCAACGGAGGGTTCGACGATCTCTTCTTCCTGCGCTTCCGCCCCGGCGCCTCGCGCCCGCAGCACTCGACCTACATCGGTGGCGGAGGTTTCGAGGCCGCGACCGCGCTGGCGCTGTCCCCGGATGGGTCGGCGTATCTCGCCGGGAGCAGCGAGTCACGCGGGCTGCCTCTGGCGGGGCGTTTCCTGCAGGCCGACCAGCCCAGCAACGACGGAGTGCTGCTGCGCATCGATACCGGACGTCTCACGCACGTTAAAGTCGATGGCCGCGGCTTTTGGCAGCCACGCGTGAGGCTGAACCTCGGTCGCACCCTCGTCTGGCACTTCGCCAACACGGCACGACGCTCAATGAGGCTGACCGAGACGGGGGCGGATCTGTTCGATACGAAGGCGCGGCCGCCCGGTAGCGAGTACTACTTCACCTTCCCGGCCGGACGCTTCACGATCGCGCACGCGCGCGCCGATGTGGTGCAACGGGTCGCGGTCGCGCCGGTGGCGCGTTACGGCGATTTGCCCGGCACGGTCGAAGTCCGGTGGGCGCGCTTTCCTCTCGGCGACGACCTCACGTTCGATGTCCAGGTGAAGATCGGCGACGGGCCGTGGGCCGCGTGGCTTGACGGAACCGATGCCCTCGGCGCCGTCTACGAGGGAGGTGCGACCGACTATCGGTTCCGAGCGCGGGTCAACAACAGCACGACCGGCGCAACGACACCGTGGTCGCCCGCGGGGCTACTCAGCGCGCCCGATTGAAGTAAGAGAACGAGTTAATCCGCGCGGTCTTGCGAAGCGGTCAGGACGTATCCCTGACCAGGAATGGTTTGGATGAAGTCGGTACCGATCTTCTTACGCAAGGACCGCACGTAGACGGACACGACATTCGAACCGGGATCGAAGTCGAGCTTCCAAACCGTCTTCAGGAGTTCATCTCGCGATAGAGGTTCTCCTCGATGACGCATCAAGACGGCGAGAAGGTTCACTTCTCGCGATGAGAGATTCACCTCGCGGCCGTCGACCTGGACGGTGTGCGCCGCAAGATCGAGTATCAATGGTCCGATGGACAGCGATCCCTCATCCTCGCTACGTCGAAGTCGTGCCCTGATCAACGCCGTAAGCCGACGGGTTGATACCGGCTTCGTGATGTATTCGTCGGCACCGGATTCCAACCCGACGACCATCGGCCCCGTCTCGTCTAGGTTGCTGAGCGCGAAGATCGGCAGGCGCGGCTCGGCCTCTCGGATCCCGCGCAGGGTAGCGATGCCGATCGTCGGAACGGTCATGTCGAGCAAGACGATGTCGAACTCGTTCTCACCGAGGAGTTTCAGGCCGGACTCTCCGTCGCCGACCGCCGAAACCGTGAAACCCTCCTCCGACAGACCGCGTTCAATGAAGGCGCGGGCCTGCGCATCGCCCTCGAATAGAAGAACGTTCGCCACCTAAGTTCTCCTCTGTGGGCCGCTCCCGTCCGGCCCCCGAATCTCCCAGATTTACCCGGTAGGGGCGACGCGTACACCAACTCGCGCCGCAGCGCCCCGGACGCGCATAGTCCGATCACGGACTCGGCGAATCCGATGGACTCGGGGAGGGAGACGATTCCTGCGACCCTGTGGGTGACGGGTCTGGTGTCGGGTCGGATCGCGTTGTGGCGGTCGGTTCCGAAGAAGGAGATCCCGAACGGTCTGGGGCGGGGCACTCGCCCGGCATTGGACTCGCTCCAGCCTCGTCGAGCGTGGGACTCGGCGTGGGACACGTCGGTGAGGATCCCGACGCGTCGGAGGATGGCGTCATCGTGGGTCCGGGAGACGAGGTCGTCCGATCTGATGGTGACGGACTCGGCGCGGGCTGCTCCGAGGAGGTGTCGACGTCGATGTCCTTGCTGCGACGGCTTTCGAATGGCCGCCCCGCGCTGCGCATCTCCCGATCGACCGTCGCCCAGAGCTCATTGACCAACTCACTGATGCGCGCGTCGAGCTCGCTGAAGGGCAACCCCGACCCGGTAACCGTCGCGATCTCATTGCGAAGATGCGACATGGCCCGTTGGCCTTCGGGGCTGAAGTACACGATGCCGCCGGTGCTGACCACGTATTGAAATGCGACCGCCATGGTCGCGCACCGTGTGCAGGCCTGGTTGAGAGCGATGGCCTGATTCTTCGGAGTGACCGTATGCGGGGTTCCTTCGACAAGCACGACCTGTACTGCCACCGCTACCGTCCTGCAGTCCGAGCATGCGGCCGAGACGGCCGCCGCGGAGTTGGCGTTATCGACGGTGTCGCCGAGTTCTCGTTGCGTTGAGAACCCGGCACGTTCGAGAGTGCGATCGTCTTGGCGGTTGACAAGGACGACGTTGTTGTCGCCTGAGCTTGACCACGGTTCAGTAGCCGCGTAGCTGACGACGCCTGCGAGAAGCAGGCTCAGCGCGACAACGGCGATCGGTAACCGGACGAATCTCATGTCCAGTAACCCGTACCCGTTTGGCCCGGCTCCCTTCGGGAGACGAGATGAGAATTTTCTCATCGAAGGTGGGCCCGGTGGACTTAAGAGTTCCCTAACTGCTTAACGCGTTTGCGCCGTCACATACCCGGCTAAAGCAACTTGTGTATCGCTGAAAGGAGGTGAGTTGGATGGAGAAGACCAAGCAGGTTGTGTTGGAGGAATTGGCACACGAGCGTGCCGAGTTCTTGCCCGACCGCGAGGCGATGTCATTGGTCAACGCCAACGCCGCCCTTCCGATCAACGCCGCACTGGCGCTGAACGTGCTGAGCGATAGTTCCACGGCGATCGCTATCGCCGAGCAGACGGCGGACATCGACCAGAGCATCTAAGCGCATCAAAGGAGGTACAGACCATGCTGACGCATGACGAGCTAAGCATGCAGGTGGCCGAAGAGCTGCCTGATCGCGAGGCGATGTCGCTTGTAAACACGAACATCGCGGCGCCGATCAACCTAGCTCTCGCCGCCAACGTTCTTTCGGACAACTCCGTCGCGTTTGCAAGCGCGATCCAGAACGTAACCATCGACCAGAGCACTTGAGTGAGGTGACGAAGCGATGCTGACGCATGACGAGCTAAGCATGCAGGTGGCCGAAGAGCTGCCTGATCGCGAGGCGATGTCGCTCGTGAACGCGAACCTCGCGGTTCCGATCAACGCAGCGCTGGCGCTCAACGTCCTCTCGGATGGATCCGTCGCGGTGGCCAATGCCGAGATGGCCGCGCTCATCGATCAGAGCACCTGAGTGTCTAACGAACGGTGACATGGCCTCGGGGACGGCGCCACCCCGTCCCCGGGCCGGTCCCGCGAGTGCCATGACCGCAACAGCCGTTCCTACCGCCACCGTCCCCTTCGCCCTTGGCAAACATCGTGCGCGGGTAGACCCCCCGGCCCTCGCGCCCGGCCTGGAATTCATCGGCCGGTATCAAGGATCAGGACTGAAGGATCCGCCCTCTCTCGTTCGGCGCGCCGATGGCCAGGTGATACAGCTCTCCAGTCTCCTGTTTTTCATCGCATCGTCCGTGGATGGCACGCGAGACCCCGGCGAGATCGCTCGTGTAGTGAACCTCCAGCATGGCGAGGCGCTCGACGCCGAGGATGTTCATTTCCTGATCGACGAGAAACTACGACCCGTTGGGATCGTTCAGGATCGAGGTGACCCTGATCCGCTCCGGCGCGCGGCGCCGGTGCTCGCATTGAGATTCAGGGTGCGGCTGATCCCAGCACGCGTGGTCAGGGCGGTGACGACCCTCTTCTATCCGTTGTTCCTGTCGCCCGTGGCGATCGCGGTCGTGTCGGCTTTCGTAGGCCTTGATATCTGGCTGTTCGGGATACATGGGACTGCTCAGCCGCTCCGTGCCGTGATCTATGAGCCCATGTTTGTGATCCTCGTGTTCGGGATGACCGTCGTATCGGCCCTGTTCCATGAATTCGGCCATGCCACGGCATGCCGTTATAGCGGCGGTCGTCCCGGAGCGATGGGGGCAGGGATCTATCTCGTGTGGCCCGCCTTCTTCACCGACGTCACCGACGCGTACCGCCTGGACCGATCGGGCCGCCTACGCACCGATCTTGGAGGCGTGTATTTCAACACGATCTTCTCTCTCGGCACGGCGGGCGCGTACTTCGTGACGCATCTCGAGGCACTGCTGCTAGTGGTGATCCTGCAGCACTTCCAGATGCTCTATCAGTTCTTGCCGTTCTTGAGGCTCGACGGGTACTACGTGGTGGCCGACCTCACCGGGGTTCCCGACCTGTTCGCGCGCATCCGCCCGACAATTGAAGGTTTCCTTCCCTGGAAGAAGACCGACGAACGAGCGCGCGACCTGAAACCCTGGGTTCGGATGATCGTCACCCTCTGGGTGTTCGGGACGATCGCTTTCCTCGGCTACATGCTCGGCGCGCTGCTGCTCGCCATCCCCCGCATCGCGGCCACAATCGCAGACTCGGCCTCGACAAGACTTACCGAGTTGAGTCAAGCCGTCGAAGGAGGCGACCTCACCGCCGGGTTGGCGGAGGCGTTGCAGCTCGGAGCACTTCTCGTTCCTACGCTTGGTATCGCGCTCATGTCGGGACGCATGGCGACCCGGTTCGGGAGGGCGGTCTGGAACTGGTCACGGGCCAGCATCCCGCGCACGTCGCTGGCCACGGCACTGACCGGGCTAACGCTCGCGGTTCTCCTCAGCTGGGGGCCGACACCACAGGTCGTTCCGATCGGACCCCAAGAGCAGTGGTCGGTCGCCGAGCCGGTCCAAACCATGATCGGCATCGCCGATGCTGGGTCTGTCGGCAATCTCGAGACTCCGATCGGTAACGACAACCCTTCGTCCAACATGACGAGTCAGTCGGAGATCCCTCTCGATGCGGCAGACGAGGCTGCGTCGGCGCGTGGATCGGAACCGAACTCCAGCGACAAATTGGCCGCAGCTCCCGGATCCTCTCCCCGTCCGAGCGACGACTCGAGTCCCAGCAGCGCCAGTCCGAGTCCGAGTGACCGTCCTAGCGAAAGCCCTAGTCCGAGCGACAGCCCCAGCCCGAGCGAATCGCCTTGATCTACAGAGCAGAGCGCGGCTAAAGAACCGGTTTGTCCCGCCGATATCACCCTAGGCGCAAGGCAAGCAGGAGTCTCGGATGCGGGCACAACAATTCAAACGTTTGGCATGGTCGGTCGCGATCGTGATGACGGCTGCGTGCACCGCGTTCACGTGGGTGATCACCGCCGCCAACGCAGGGCCCCGCCGCGACGTCGGACGCCTGGCGGTAGGCGACTCCGTCTTCTGGAGCGGTAGCCACGTCGAGGCGCCCCAGAACGAGCCCCTACCCCTCCCAACGCTGTTGTCCGATGACGAACCGGCGGACTGCAACGCGTCGAGTTGCTTCGAGTACCGGATCGAACTCGTCGAGCCTGGGGCTCTTCTGCGCGTCGCGATCGACACGCCCGCTTGCCAGGATGGCTACACACTTGAAGTCCTGTCGCCCAACGGCTCGGTGCAGGCTCAGGACGCCAGCTGTTACTCGGCGGAGGTCTACATCGACGACCCGGTCAAGGGTACCTGGACCGCCCGCGTCACTCCCCTCGGTTCCGCGGGAGCGGAGTTCCGGATGCGGGCGAAGCTCGAAGGAGCACCTTCGAGAACGGGCGAGCGGCGCATCCTGTTGCCCAACCTACGCGTCGAGCCTCCGCACGAGTTCAACTTCGGTGACGAGGGCGGAGGGATCGCCCGGACCTCTTCGAGCTGCCAAAAAGACGAGATCGTCGAGGACGGAGCGAAGCGTTGCCTCCGATTCGCGGTCGGTCCGCAGAACGTGGGGGCCGGCCCTCTCGAGGTCAAGTTCGCTCGTCTCGACGGACTCGGCACCGAAGCGGATATGCAGCAACGCATCTACTACAGCGACGGCACGAGCGAGATGCGCGACGCGGGCTCGTCCGAGTTCCACAAGACCCACCAACACTTTCACCTGACCGGTTTTGCGAAGCTCGAGCTGTTGCGCGTTACCGACCGCTCGACGGGGAAGCTCGCGCGCGCCGGGGCGGGCACCAAGTCGGGCTTCTGTCTGGTCGATATGCGTATCGCGCGCTGGCGCAGCTTCGAACAACACCGCGCTTACAGCGCACGCAGCAACTGCATGCCGGTCGGCGGGAAGGCCGAGCTCGGCCTGTCCGCGGGCTGGACCGACGTCTACCATTCCGACCTGCCCGGCAACTACGTCAGCTTCGGCGATAACCCCAACGGCCGCTATGTCGTCCGCGTCACGGTCGACAGTCTCGATCACATACGCGAGGCCAAAGAACGCGACAACGTCGGCTATGCCTACGTCGAGGTCAAGGGCTCATCCGTGACCCTCCTCGAGCGTGGTCAGGGCACGAGCCCCTGGGACGAGCACAAGAGCGTCTTCAGCTGGGCTCGGTAGCCGCCGGTCGAGGACTACTTGCCGTGGATGCGGCCCAGGTCAGTGTGAGAGGGCGTTGCGCTGCTCGATGTGACGCTGCAGCTTGCGCTTGATGCGCTGGAGGGCGTTGTCGATCGACTTCACGTGGTTGCCGAGCACGCCGGCGATCTCTTCGTAGGACTTTCCGTCCATATAGAGACGAAGGACATCGCCCTCGAGCTCGGTGAGGCTCTCTTTCATGTTGTCGCGGATCGCCTCGATCTCTTCGGCCGAGATGACAAGCTCGACGGGGTCGTTGATCGCCGGGGCGATGATGTTGTCGCCGACCGAGCGATCGCTCTGGTCGTCGCCGTAGGCCGGCGCGTCCAGGGACACCGAGGAGTTCAGGGGCTGGTGTTTCTGGCGGTTGGCGGTCTTGATGGCGGTGAGGATCTGGCGGGAGATGCAGAGCTCGGCGAAGGCCCGGAACGGCGTACCGGTGTCGGACTCGAAGTCGCGGATCGCCTTGAAGAGCCCGATCATGCCCTCCTGGACGACGTCTTCCTTGTCGGAGCCGGCGAGGAAGTATGAGCGGGCCTTGGAGCGGGCGAAGTTCCGGTAGCGGGCAAGCAGGACCTCGATGCAGCGCTCGTCACCGCCGCGCACCCGTGAGACGAGGTCGAGGTCCTCCAACTCGGAGATCTCGACCTTGTCCTGCACCTTCGTCATCGCCATCTTGCCCCCTAGGAACTACTTACCCCGTAAGAGATACGGGGATGACCCCCTGTCGGTATCGGTATCTGGCGCACCCGAGTTGAGTTGAGGCTATTTGTCCGGGTTCGCCCGAACAATGGTCCTCTCGGGGGGTTCCTACTGATAACAACGAACTAGCCCGGTCTCGCGTTCCCTACCTCACAAGCCTTTTTCCAGAGTAATTATCTTCCATTTCCTACCACAAACAGGGCCAAGGGTGATCGGATCCTTGCGACGAGATGGGCTTACGGGTAGTCGGTGCCGGCCTCGATCTCGGAAGCCGCGATCAACGATGCCCCGGACGCCGGTCGTTGCGGGCCGGCGATGTACCGGCGCAGGTTCTCGTTCGGGCGCGGGTGCACGTCAGGAAAGCGATGCCCGTTCGTGGCCGTCTCGATACGGCGATCGCGGCGGTCGAAACTTGGCGCGAACGCAACCGCGACCGCGACCGGACCGTCGTGAGAGATGGACAGATGGATCGGCCCGTGATCCGTGCCTTTGATCGTCGCGATCGGCGCCCCGCTTTCCGCGCGCGTGATCTCGATCCGCCGGCTCCACGCCACTAGAGGACCGAGGCCGCGGGCCTTGATCACTGCTTCCTTCGCCGCGAGGGTACCGGCGAAATGCATGACCGGATCGGGCTTCGCCCGGCAATAGCTCCGTTCGTGGTGGCTGAATAGCCGCGCCTCGATGCTCGGAGATCGCCCGAACGTGCTCCGCAGTCGTTCGACGTTAACGGTGTCGATGCCGATCATGCGACGACACTCGAGCCGCCGTCGATCACGAGCGTCTGTCCGGTGATCATGTCGGCGCGATCGGAGGTGAGGAATCCCACGGCGGCGGCCACGTCCTGGGGCGTCACCAGACGTCCCTTCGGTGTGGTTCTCAACGCGTGCTCCAGCATCTCGTCACGCATGGGGAAATGCGTTAGCGCGTCCGTGTCGACCACGCCCGGAGAGACCGCGTTCACCCGGATAGAGGGGGCGAGCTCTACCGCTAGATAGCGCACGATGGATTCGATCGCGGCCTTGGATGCGCCGACGACCGCGTAACCCGGCATCACCCGCGTGGCGCCGAGGCTCGACAGAGCGATGATGCTGGAGCCATCGGGCATGAGCTGTGCCGCGCGGCGCGCGCCGAGGAGCAGAGAGCGCGCGTTCGCGTTCATCGTCCACTCCCACGCTCGCTCGTCCAATTCGCCCACCGGGCGGATGACCCCGGTAGCGGCGTTGGAGACGAACACATCCAGGCGTCCGAAGGTCTCGTCGATGTGATCGAAGAGGACGTCGATCTTGCCCGCGTCCCCAACATCACATCTCACCGCTTCGGCCTTGACGCCGTGACCTTCGATCTCGGCACAAGTCTCTTCGGCCGCCGAGCGCTTGCGGAGATAAGCGATCACTAAGTTGGAGCCGCGGGCGGCGAGATCCAACGAGATCGCCCGCCCGATGCCCCGGCCACCTCCGGTTACGAGGGCGACCTTGCCTTCGAGATCCCGTGTCACGGTCATGGGCGCGACAAGACCAGACACGCGTTCTGACCTCCGAAACCGAAGGAGTTCGAGAGCGCGTGATCGATCTTCTGGTTGCGAGGGCCATCGCCGACGTAATCGAGATCGCAATCGGGATCGGAGTCCTCGAGGTTGATCGTCGGCGGAACCACCTGACGATCGATCGCCATCACGCTGATGGCGGCTTCGACCGCTCCGGCGGCCCCGAGTAGATGGCCCAGCTGCGACTTGGTCGACGACACTGGGATCCGTTTTGCTTCGACACCCAGGGCCGCCTTGATCGCGTGCGTCTCGATGCGGTCGTTGAAAGGCGTCGAGGTGCCGTGCGCGTTGATGTAATCGAGATCGTCGGCGATTACACCCGCATCCTCGAGCGCGAGTCGCATCGCCGCTTCCGCTCCCTTGCCCTCGGGGTCGGGTTGGGTCACGTGATACGCGTCGCAGGACAGGCCGTAGCCGGTCAAGCGCGCCAGGATGTTGGCGCCGCGCTTCTCCGCGGCGGCGCGTTCCTCGAGGATCAGCACTCCGGCCCCCTCACCGAAGACGAAGCCGTCGCGGCCCGCGTCGAAGGGGCGGCTCGCGTGCGTGGGATCGTCGTTACGGCGCGACAACGCTCCCATGCGAGCGAAGGCCGACACCGCGAGTGGCGTGATCGCCGCTTCCGTGCCTCCGGCGAGCATCACATCGGCGCTACCGAGTCGGATCTGCTTGGCGGCTTCACCGATCGCGTGCGCGCCGGTGGCGCACGCCGACGTCACCGCGAAGTTGGGGCCGGTGAGCCCGTACCTCATGGCGACCGCGGCCGCGGCGCCGTTCGGCATCAGCTTCGGCACCATGAAAGGACTGACGCGCCGGGGACCTCCGCCTCGCAGGGCGTCATGTTCCGACTCGATCGTCTGCAATCCACCTATGCCTGAACCGATAATCACGCCCGTACGGTCGGTCGCCCAGCCTGCAGTGGAACCACCCGCGTCATCCCAGGCGAGCGCCGCCGCGGCGATACCGAACTGCACGAAACGATCCGTGCGCGCGGCCTCCTTGGCGGGGATGAAATCGATCGGCTCGAAACCCTTCACCTCGGAACCGATCCGAACCGGCATCTCGGAGGCGTCGAAGCCCTCGATGGGTCCCGCCCCGGAACGTCCCTCGACGAGCGCGTCCCAGAGAGCCGCGGAGCCAACGCCGAGCGGCGTCACGACTCCGATACCGGTTACGACTACTTCCCGGGTCATACGGTGGCGGCGAGCTTCGACTCGATCAAAGCCACCGCATCTGCAACCGTGACGAGGCCCTCGAGGTCCTCGTCGGGGATCTCGATCCCGAAGCGCTCCTCGAGCCCAAGGCTCAGCTCGACCGTGTCGAGCGAGTCGAGGTCCAGGTCGCCCAAGAGCTCGGCCCCGGGCTCGATCTTCGAGGCCTCGAGTCCCCGGCTTCCCAGGTGGTCTTTTATCGCCTGCAGGATGGTGCCTGCGTTTTCTGCCATGTGTTGCTCCTTCCTTTTTAGGCGGTCATCCCGCCGTCGGTTACGAACACACTTCCGGTCACGAAACGCGCTTCTTCCGAGCACAGCCACGCGATGAGATCGGCGACGTCGGTCGGCTGGCCAGCTTGCTTCTGAGGGATCGACGCAACGAGCGCATCGACCTGCTCGGGCTTGAGGGTCGAAGTCAGATCGGTGTCGATCAGGCCCGGCGCGACCGCGTTCACCGTGATGCCGCGGGTCGCGACCTCTACCGCCAAGGTCTTCGTCAGAGCGATCACTCCGGCCTTTGCGGCCCCGTAGTTCGCCTGCCCCGGACTCGCTCGCAGCCCGGCCACCGACGCGACGCTCACGATCCGCCCCGACCGCCGCGTGATCATCGACTTCAGTGCCCGACGACTACATGCGAAGGGGCCGAAGAGATTTGTCCTCATCACGTCGTTCCAGGCGTCGTCCGACATCCGTAGCGCGAGCCCGTCGCGACGAACGCCGGCGTTGTTCACGAGGATGTCGACGCCGCCGAGCGCGTCCTCGACCTCGCCGAAGCAACGCTCGATCTCGGCCGCATCCGACATGTCGGCGCGCACGCAGATGCCTTCACCGCCGGCAGCGGTGATGCTCGCCAGCGTCTCCTTCGCGTCCTCGACCCGCTCCCGATAGTTCACTGCCACCGCATGGCCGCGTCCGGCAAGTGCCAACGCGGTCGCCCGGCCGATCCCGCGCGAGGCTCCCGTCACGAGCGCCACCGAACTCATATCGACTCCAGCAGATGGGACATGGTCCCGACGAGCTCGGGCAGACGTCGCTTCGTTTGAGGGGACCGGCGCGCCGGTGCCCAGGTGAGCAGACCCGCGCCCCAGGCGAAGCCGGCACCGAACGCGGCCAGAGCGACGGTGTCGCCGGCCGCGAGGCGTCCCTGGTCCGCCGCGCCGGCAAGCGCGAGCGGGATCGATGCGGCCGAGGTGTTCCCGACGTTCTCTATATTCATCACGAGTTTCCCGTGATCCATCCCGAGGCGTTCCGCGACCGCTTCGACGATGCGCGCGTTCGCTTGATGTGCGACGACGTGATCGACGTCGTCCAGGCCGATCCCGGCACGCGTCAGGACCTCGGTGAGGACGTCGGTCATGCCTTCGACCGCGCGGCGGTAGACCTCGCGGCCGTCCATGCGGATCAGGCGTTCCTCGGGAAGGACGTGGAGGAGTTCCGGTTCGGAGCCGTCCGAGCGCAACACGAACGGGCCGAGATTGCCGCCGGACGACGTTCCTTCGACGACCACCGCGGCGGCGCCATCTCCGAACAGCACGCAGCTGCGAGCGTCGGAGTAGTCGACGATCTTCGAGAGCGCTTCGGCGCCACACACGAGCACACGCCGGCACGTCCCGCTCTCGACGAGCGCGTTCGCCTGCGCCAGCGCGTACAGGAATCCGGAGCACGCGGCGTTGAGGTCGAACGCGCCGGCGTTGTTACATCCGACCCGGGCCTGCACGATCGAGGCGGTGGCGGGCAACTGGTAATCAGGGGTTGCCGTGGCCACGATCACGAGATCAATCGTTTCGGGCAAGACCTCGGCACGTTCTAGGGCGGCGCGACACGCCTGCGTCGCGAGAGAAGACGTCGTCTCATCCGCCGCCACGATCCCGCGCGCGCGGATGCCGGTGCGCTGGAATATCCAGTCTTCCGAGATATCCAGGCGCGCGGCGAGCTCGGCGTTGCCGAGTGACCCGGACGGCAGGGCAGTGCCCCATCCGGTGATCGCAGCCCCCATTACGAGCTCCAGATCCAGAACAGCGCGTCTCCCTGTGCGACGGGCTGACCCGGCAGCGCGAGCATCCCCATGACCCAGCCGCGGAACGCCGATGTCACTTCGATCTTCTCGCCGTCGCTATCGATCTCGGCTAAGGCGACGCCTTCCTCGACCCATTCGCCCTCGGTCGTGAAGACCTCCGGCGGGAGCGGGGAGAAGCGTCCCTTGCAGGGCGCGACGACGACACGCTCTCGGATCTGGGGCACGTTCTCTCCAAGGAGAGATTCCTCGATGATGGACATCGGCTACGCGACCGCGGTTTCGGTGCTCGGCGACATGGCGTCGAGCGTGCGCGCTGCTAATCCTGCGACAACACGGCCGGGACCGAAGTCATGGGTCTCACGAACGCCGTCGCGCCACAAGGACTCGACCGCCTCGCGGAAACGCACACGAGATGTGAGTTGTTCGACCAACAGCTTGCGGATCTCGCCGGGGGCCCGGTACGCCTCGGCGCTGACGTTGGAGATGACGGGCAGCTTGGGGCTGCGGATGCTGATGTGGTCGAGTGCGTCGCGCAGCAGTGGAGCGGCCGGTTCCAGTTGCTCGGTATGGAACGGGCCGATGACGTCCAGACGTACGGCGCGGCCCCCTCGAGCACGCGCCAGTGACGCAGCCTCTACGAGTGGGCCGTCGTCGCCTGCGAGCACGATCTGGTGAGGAGCGTTGTCGTTCGCGATCCAGACACCGGCTTCGAGCGCGATCGCCTCGACGTCGTCGTACGACAGGTCCAACACCGCGACCATCCCGCCGGAAAGTCGCGCGGCGACCTTCTGCATCGCGTCGCCGCGGACTTGCACCACGCACAAGGCTTGCTCGAAGGACATCGCCTCCCCGGCGACGAGCGCCGGGTACTCACCGAGGCTGTGGCCGAGCAGGACATCGCAGTCGACGCCCGCGTCGTAGAAGGACACGAGGCTCGCCGTGAAGATCGCGGGCTGTCCCAACGACGTGGGCATGATCGAGCGCTCGCGGCGCGCGACCTGCTCGACCTTCTTATGCAGGTTGTAGCAGAGGATCTCCGAAGCGGTCCGGACGAGATGATGGTCTGCCGGAAGGGCCGCAAGCACGGTTCGTACGGGCACACCCTGCCCGGGGAAGAGCCCGATTGTCATGAATCACCCCGGTGACGACGGCGCGATCCGAGGTAGACGGCTCCGGTGGCGGAGACAGCCCCTGCGACCGCCCCGGCAACCAAGATGCCCCTCTCCTCGAAGGCGCGGCGTAGGGCGGTTCGGCCTCGATGTAACAGGATGCGCACCGCGCCGCGGCTGCGGCCGGTTATCTCTGCGATCTCTTGGGTCGTGAGGTCCTCGATGTAGCGGAGGGAGATGGCCTCACGTTGGGCGGGTGCGAGTGACGACACGACGCGCCACACGAGGCTGCGTTCCTCGCCGGCGACAAGGACGCTCGCCGGCGATGGGCTCGGGTCCACGTGTTCCGGAACCTCTTCCAGCACTATCGGTGACTTCGTGCGGTGGAGGCGCCAGCTGGACACGGTGTTGTGGGCGATCCGGAAGAGCCACGACTTATAGCTCCCGCGTCCATCGAAGGTTCCCGCGCTCGACAGCGCGCGGAAGAAAGTCTGCGCCGTCAGATCCTCCGCGGTCGCGTCATCCGGAGTCTGCGACCGAACGAAACGGTAGACGCGCCGGTGATAGCGGTCGTAGAGCTCCGTGAAAGCGTCCAGGTCGTCGGCCGATCGTGTTGCCAGTAGTTCATCAGGAAGTTCGCGCGCGCTCGTTCCATCGCGTAAAGCAACCAACATCGATGCATGCCCCTTCGTCGCAGCCAGTCCTTCGATGCAACAGACCACGGAAGAGGGCCGCGCGTTACGCTTGTGCGCAAGTCCTTTGAGAAAGTTTCGTCAAACCTTGACCGCGCGTTCAGAGGGTGTGTGTAGTCCCCGACCGTTCGGTCTAGTTCCTCTCCCCGACCGAACGGTCTAGTTCACTCGCTCGTCAGAGTTCGGGCCAGTCGCGTTTCTTGTCTTCCACTTCCGGCCACGACGTCTCCTTCGGTTCGTCGCCGCCGGTGAGCACTTCGCCGAGGTCCGGCTTGCTCGCGATGTCACTCGTCGTTGACAACAGGTCTTCTAGAGACCCGCGCTCTTTGCCCTCGACACGGATGCGCAACGCCACCAACACATCGGCCTGGTCGGCGCGCAACCCGCTGGCGCGATCGATCTCGGCGAGCACCTGCGCCGCCTGCTCCATCAGCTTGCGATCGCTCTTCGTCTGCTCGCGTAGCCGCTTGAGTTCGTCTGTCTGCGTCCGATCGGGATCTTCGCTGCTCATGCCGTCGCCAGCGCGATGCGCTCGGTGTTCTCGCGGATCTCTCGTCGACGTTTCGCGAACAACAGATACCCGATGAACGCGAGGACGGTGACGATCAAGCCCAGGACGAGCAACGGCTCGAAGGCGGCGAAGCTCTTCTCTAGGAGAAAGCCGAGGACCATGCATGAGGGCCACGTGAAGATCCACGCCAGTACGACTTGCCCCGCAACACCCCACCGCACCGCAGACAGTCGTTCGGTTGCGCCGACTCCCATGATCGCCGAGCCGATCGCGTGCGTGGTTGATACCGGGATGCCGAGCACACCCGCGCCGGTGATCACCGCCGCGGCGCCGGTCTCGGCGGCGAAGCCGTGCACGGGCTCGAGCTTCGTCAGACGCAAGCCCAGAGTGCGGATGACGCGCCACCCTCCGATCGACGTACCAAGTCCCATCACGACCGCCGCGGACACGATGATCCAGGTATCGATCGGGAACTCTTCGGGGGCAGGCTCACCGGGGTGGTTCGCGAGATAGATAGCCAAGGCGATGATGCCCATCGTCTTCTGCGCGTCGTTCAGCCCGTGGCTGAAGGCCATGAACGCCGCGGAGACCATCTGCGCCTTGCCGAAGATGCGGCGCACGACCGTCGGTCTGACCTTCGCGAACGTCCAGAAGATCGCGACCATGATCAGAAGCGAGATGAAGAACCCGCCGACCGGAGACGTGGCCAATCCGATCAGTGCCTTGCGCGTGCCGTCCCATTCGAGTCCCTGAAGGCCACCTGCGGCGTAGCCCGCGCCGAGCAGACCGGCGACGAGCGCGTGCGACTCGCTGGACGGCAATCCGAAGTACTGCGCGCCCAGAGCCCAGATCGTGGCGCCGAGCACGGCCGCGGCGATCGTCTCAAGCGAGATGATGTCGGCGGTCACGATGCCCTTCGCGATCGTCTTGGCGACCTCGGTGCCCGCGAGAGCGCCCACCAGGTTCAGGACCGCCGCCATACCGACCGCGACCATCGGGCGCATCACCCGCGTCGACACGACCGTCGCGATCGAATTCGGCGCGTCGGTCCAGCCGTTCGCGAACTCGAACAGATAGGCAATGAGGAGAACGATCCAGAGTTCCATCAGCCTTGCTTAAGAACTATGCCCTCGATCGTGTTGGCGACGTCTTCGAGTCGATCGATCGCGGTTTCGATCTCCTCGATGATGTCTTTCCACTTGAGAACGTCCATCGCTTTGTAATCACCCGAGAAAAGTTCCGCGATCGTCCGTCGATAGAAGCGATCGCCCTCGTTCTCAAGCCGGTTGATCTCGACCCAGTACGTTTCCATGCCGCGCATCTTCCGCAAGCCGGGCATCGCTTCTGCGGTGAGTGATGCGGCCTGGGCGAGCGTGCCTGCGAGCGCCACCATCTGGGGCAACGGCTGATCGATCTTGTGCAGTTGCAGATACTCGGCGGTCGCCTCGATGTGATCGAGGACGTCGTCGAGGCTCGACGCAAGACGGTGGATGTCTTCGCGATCGAAAGGCGTGATGAAGGTCGTGTTGAGCCGGCGCATGACCTCGTGCGTGAGCTCGTCGCCCTCGTGCTCGATGTCTACGACCCGGCCCGCCTTCCGGTCGAGATCGGAGTACTCGCTCAGCAGCCCGTGGAGCTCGTCCGCTCCCTGCTGAACCTTGCGGGCCATCTCCTCGAAGAGGTCGAAGAACGATTCCTCGCGCGGTATGAGACGCAGTCTTGCCAACTAGTCCCCCCGATCCTGATCGAGTTTCCCGGCAGCCGGGACTCTACCGGGGCCTCGCCGAGGACGGCCCGAAAGTTCATCCCAAGTTCACGTGGCCTCTGCCTTGACGACACGTCTGCTCACTAACGTCCGCGGCGATGACACGAGAGAAGGAGCAGGGGCTTATGCAGGGACATCGAAGGACGCTCCGGATCGCTGCGGCCGTCACGGGCCTCGCGCTTCTGGGAGTTGCATGCGGGGAGGCCACCGGCTCGGGCTCTTCGTCAGGTGAGGGCCTTATGGGAGCGATCGCGATCGACGGCTCGAGCACGGTCTTCCCGATCGCGCAAGCGGTTGCCGAGGACTTCCAGATCGCGAATCCCGACGTCGAGGTATCGGTCGGCTTCGCCGGCACCGGCGGTGGCTTCGAAGCCTTCTGCGCCGGCGACACACAGATCGCTAATGCCTCTCGTCCGATCGAAGACGACGAGGTTGCGTGTCTCGAGGATGCGGGAATCGACTACACGGAGTTCCTGGTCGGCGTCGACGGGCTCGCGTTGGTGACGCATCCAAGTACCGACTGGGTGGAGTGCCTCACCTTCGACCAGATCGCCGCAATCTACGAGCCGGGTAGCAAGATGGCGCGTTGGAGCGAGGTCGATCCGTCGTGGCCCGACCAAGAGATCGAGATCTACGGACCCGACCCCGACTCCGGCACGTACGACTATCTCGCGGAGGAGGTCGCCGACCCAGACTCAGACGAACCGGCGACGCGTGACGACATGACGCAATCGGCCGACGACAACGTCTTGGTCCAGGGCGTCCAGGGTGACGAGGGCTCGATCGGATACTTCGGCTTCGCGTACTTCGAAGAGAACGCCGATCACCTCAAGGCACTCGAGGTCGACGAGGGCGACGGCTGCGTGGCTCCGAGCGCGGAAACTGTTAAGGCGAACGAGTACCCACTCTCACGACCACTGTTCTTCTACGTCGCGAACGACGCGATGGGCGAGCCGGTCGTAGCCGAGTTCGTGAAGTACTGGGTCGAGGGCGCGCCGGACTTCGCAACGAGCGTCGGCTACGTCGAAGCACCGGAAGACGCAACCCTTGCCAACCAAGAAGCTCTGCAAGGTCTGGCCGGATAGGCCAGTTAGTGCGCCGGGCGGACATCGTCCCCCGGATCCGCCCGGCGCACTGCACCACAACAAAGGAACGGGGGACGAAGGGAAACGGGGGACATGGCAACGATCGGTTCAGAGCTTCTTAAGACCAGACGCGCGCGGCCGGGGGAGAAGGTCGTCGTTGGACTTCTTCTCGGCTGCGCCGTCGCAAGTGTCCTGGTAACGGCGGGCATCGTCTATGCATTGTTCGCCGACACGATCGACTTCTTCCGGCAAACGTCACTCGTCCACTTCCTCACGCATTCGGAGTGGTCACCGCAGTCCGGCTCCTACGGAGTGTTGGAGCTCGTCTACGGAACGTTCGCGATCACGGTCGGGGCGATGCTCTTCGCGGCCCCCTTCGGGATCGCGACTGCCATCTATCTCAGCGAATATGCATCGGAGCGCGTGCGGCGGACCGTCAAGCCCATACTGGAGGTACTGGCGGGAGTTCCGACCGTGGTGTTCGGTTACTTCGCTCTGAGCTTCATCACGCCGTCGCTCTTGAAGAGTGTTTTTCCCGGTTGCGGGATATTCAACTGGGCGAGTGCTTCGTTCGTCGTGGGGTTGTTCATCCTCCCGACGGTCGCGTCGCTATCCGAGGACGCGCTCCGTGCCGTGCCTCCGGGGTTGCGCGAGGGCGCGTTCGGCCTGGGAGCCTCCAAGCTGTCGGTCTCTCTCCGCGTGATCCTTCCCGCCGCGCTCTCTGGGGTCGTCGCATCATTGATCCTCGGCGTCTCTCGGGCAGTGGGCGAGACCATGGCGGTGACGATCGCGGCCGGCGCGACCCCACAGGTCGCGCTGAGCCCCTGCGACAGCATCCAGACGATGACCGCCTACATCGTCCAGGTCGCCGGCGGCGAAGCATCGACGGGCTCGTTGCAATACGGCTCGATCTTCGCTCTCGGCTCCACGTTGTTCCTGCTCACCCTCGCCCTCAACTACCTGAGCATCCGATTGGTTCGGCGCTTCCGGGAGGCGTATTAGATGGCCGCGACATCGCTGGCGCTGAGTCGCGGACGAGGGAGGCGCGTGTGGTCGGAGCGCTTGGCGGCGATCGTGCTTTTGGGGGCCACCTCCGTAGGCCTCCTCGCGCTCGCGGCGCTCCTCGTGACCGTGATACGCGATGGCGCTGGAGTCATCGACCTACCCTTCATCCGCAACTTCGCGTCTCGCTTCCCGGAGCGCGCCGGCATCTGGCCGCCGCTGGTCGGCAGCGTGTACCTCATGGCGCTCGTGACGTTGACATCGTTCCCACTCGGTGTCGGAGCCGCTATCTATCTCGAGGAGTTCGCACCGCGCAATCGCTTCACATCGCTGGTCGAGACGAATATCGCGAACCTCGCGGCCGTCCCTTCGATCATCTACGGGATGTTGGGACTCGCAATCTTCTATCGAACGATGGCTCTGGGCCGGAGCTTGCTCACCGGTGCGTTGACACTCACGATCTTGGTCTTACCGATCATCATCATTGCGGCGCGGGAAGCGTTGCGCGCGGTGCCGGCGAACATCCGCACCGGAGCAATGGCGCTCGGTGCGACGCGCTGGCAAGCGGTGCGCAAGCAGGTCCTGCCGGTAGCAACGCCTGGGATCCTCACGGGCACAATCCTTGGGCTGTCGCGGGCGATCGGTGAGACCGCCCCCTTGCTCGTCGCGGGCGCGGCCGCGTTCGTCGCATTCGTGCCCGACAATCCACTCGATGCCTACAGCGCTCTGCCGGTGCAGATCTTCGACTGGGTGCGTCGTCCGCAACCTGAGTTCCGAGCGCTGGCGGCCGGCGCCATCATCGTGCTGATGGTCCTGCTGCTACTGATGAATTCGATCGCGATCGTGATGCGTAACCGTTACGGGAGGAGAAAGTGAGCCTAGACATGGCCGCACAGCACTCATTGGTGGAAGTGGAGCCGAGCTCGGAGGACCGAACGTCCGTCTTCGAGGTGCGGAACCTCTCGGTTGCCTACGCGGGCATTCCCGCCGTCGTCGACGTCTCACTCGACATCTACGAACGCAGGATCACCGCCCTCATCGGGCCGTCGGGATGCGGTAAGAGCACGTTGATCCGCTGCTTCAACCGCATGAACGACCTCATCGCGACCGCCAGCGTGCAGGGTCGGGTCGCCTATCACGGCATCGATCTGTACGACGAGGCGATCGACCCGGTCGAGGTCAGACGACGCATCGGGATGGTGTTCCAGCAGCCGAACCCGTTCCCGAAGTCGATCTACGACAATGTCGCGTTCGGGCTGCGCGTGAACAAGATGACCGACGCGATGGACGATCGCATCGAGAAGGCCCTGAAGGACGCCGCATTGTGGGACGAGGTGAAGCGCAAGCTCCGTTCGCCCGCGACGTCATTGTCGGGAGGACAGCAACAGCGACTGTGCATCGCCCGCGCGCTGGCGACGAATCCCGACGTGATCTTGATGGACGAGCCGTGCTCGGCTCTCGATCCGATCGCGACCACAAAGATCGAAGACCTCATGCATTCGTTGAAGGACGACTACACGATCGTCATCGTGACTCACAACATGCAGCAAGCCGCACGAGTGTCGGACAAGACCGCGTTCCTGAGCGTCCGCGGTTCCGAGGATGAAGGCGAGCCTCCTTCGGGCGTCCTGATCGAGTACGACGACACGGACAAGATCTTCACTACACCGGGTGATCCTCGAACCGAGGACTACATCACCGGCCGGTTCGGTTGAGCGGGAGAACAGCATGGTGAGGATCAACTTCGAAGAGGAACTTGCCAAAGCCGAGAGTGGCTTACTGGCGCAAGGCGAGCTCGTGCAGCTGCAACTAGAGCGTGTGCAACATGCTCTCAAGGACCGCGACGCCGAGATCGCCGACGTCATCGTGCGCGAGGACGATCGGGTCGACGACATCTATCTCGGAACGGAGACGCGCTTGCTTAACCTCCTCGCGCTTCAGGCCCCCGTCGCACGCGATCTGCGTCTCGTCAGCGCCATCCTGCACTCCAACATGCACGTCGAACGCATGGGTGATCTGTGCGTGAATATCGCCAAGTTCGTGAAGGACCAGCACCCCTATCCCCCGTCGGCTCCGATGACGGAACGGTTGCTGGAGATGGGAACGAGAGCCGGCGAGATGCTCGACATCGCCCTGCGGGGCTTCTCGCAGCGAGACGTGGAACTCGCGCAGCAACTGCCGGAGCGAGACGATTCGCTCGATCGCTTGAACCGCGGCATGCTCGGGGATCTCAAGCAGTTCGCGGGCGACGAAGAGAGTTTCGAGTGGGCCATCAACCTCGTCCTCGTCGCCCGTTACCTCGAGCGCTTCGGAGATCACGCCGTCGATATCGGCGAGCAGACGTACTTCCTCGTCACCGGCATCTTCAAGGAGTTCTCGGATGCGTCGCATCCCGTGTCCTAGGCGCCGACTCTTAGGCTCACTCTGAGATGACCGAACTCCTACTCGCAGGCGCACTCGTGATAGCGATCATCGTGATCGTGGCGCTGTTGCGCCGCGACCCGGTAGCGCCGGCGCTGGGAGACCTCAACGACGACACCTCTTCCGACTCGGTAGACGAACGGGTGTGGGCTAACGCCCTCCTCGATCACCTCGAGGAGGGCGTGATCGTGCTCAACGAAGCGATGACTCCCGTGCTGGCGAACGCGGCGGCGCGCGCCATGCTGGGGATGCCCCGAACAGGTTTGCCGGCGCGCTTGACCTCCCAAGAGGTCACGTCGGTGGCACGTCGTGCCCTGGTCGAGAACGGGACGGTCGAGTCGTCGCTAAACATGCGCGCCGCCGGCAGCTTCCTGCAGATGCGCGCCGTGCCGTTGGCCGATGCTGCCGGAGTTCTCGTCTCCCTGCGCGATACAACTGTGGAGCAACGCGCGCAGCATCTGCGCCGGCAGTTCGTAGCGAACGCGTCCCACGAGTTGAAAACCCCGGTCGCGAGCCTCCAGGCGCTGGCCGAGGCGCTGGTCGATTCGGTCGGTCGCGACCCCGATGCGGCAGCACGCTTCGGCGAGCGACTCGCGGTCGAGTCACAACGCCTCGGTGACCTCATTAAGGACCTACTGGACCTCTCGAGGGTCGAGGACCCGGCGGCGCTGAATGCCGCCGACGTCGATCTCTCCGAGCTCGTAAGGATCCAGGTGAAGTCGTTCGAGTCCCCCGCCTCGGTGAAAGGGATCGCGCTCGAGAGCGCCATCCAAAGCGCAGTGCACGTTCTGGGCGACGAGGCCCAACTCGAGTTGATGGTCCGCAACCTGATCGACAACGCGCTCCGCTACACGGCGCCTGAAGGTCACGTGACGGTCCGGCTCACGGTCGATCCGGGGGATGCGATCCTCGAGGTCGTCGACGACGGCGCGGGGATCCCGCTGCGCGCTCAGGCTCGCGTCTTCGAACGGTTCTTCCGTGTGGACGACGATCGCGCCAGGAAAGGCGGCGGGACCGGGCTCGGTCTCGCGATCGTCAAGAACGTTGCCGAGAGCCACGCCGGCAACGTCGCGCTCGTCAGCGAGATGGACGCGGGCTCGACGTTCACGGTTCGACTGCCTCTCGCAGGGGACCGGTCGTGAAGAAGATACTGCTCATCGAAGACGAGGCCGGGATAGCGGAGCCTCTCTCGTACCAGTTGTCCCGCGAGGGTTACGCGACGACTTGGGTCGAAGATGGCGCAAAAGGACTGGAGACGTTCAAGACGCACGGCGCCGATCTGATCATCCTGGACCTGATGCTTCCGGGGATGGCGGGAGAAGACGTCTGCAAGGCGATACGGCAGAACTCCGACGTGCCGATCATCATGCTCACCGCCCGCGACTCCGAGATCGAGCGAGTTGTCGGTCTCGAGCTGGGTGCGGACGATTACGTCACGAAGCCATTCAGCACGCGGGAGTTGATCGCACGCGTGAAGGCGATCCTGAGGCGCGCCGGCGCGGCCCCCAGTGACGGCAATGTCTACGAAGGCGGCGGCATCCGGCTCGATACCGAGCGCTTCGAGGTCACCGTGCGTGGCGAGTCCGTCCACATGCCCCGCAAGGAATTCGAGGTCCTCGAGTTACTGATGTCGAACGCAGGGCGAGTCGTCACCCGCGAATCGCTAATCGACCAGGTATGGGGGCCGGAGTACTTCGGCGACATGCGCACACTGGATGTACACATCAAGCGGATCCGCGCCAAGTGCGAGGCCGATCCGAGTACACCCAAGCATCTCTTGACGGTGCGAGGCATCGGCTATCGCTTCGTCCCCTAGGAAAAGAGTCGGTCACCTGTGACAGGCGTCACGGCATCTCTTGCAAGGACGGGCGTACGCTAGCGACATGCCGCCCGACAGCATCGTGAACCTCGTCGTAACGAGCGTGATCATGGGCGGTCTCGGCGCGCTCTTCTGGGCACGCCTGAACCGGCTCGAGGATGAATTGGCACGCATCCGTAGCTCGATGACGACCAAAGACGACTTCAATACCCTGCGAGAAGATCTTCGTGAGATGAGAGGTGACATGGGCGGCATGCGAGAGGAGATGGCCGTGATGCGGTCGGATCTCACTCATGTTGCGCTTGCTGTTGGAGCCAATCGACCGAAACCGGCTGAAGGCGAGAAGCGCTAGACCGCGGTCGGTAGCAGCTCCTCCAGCAACGCGTGGACGCGGGTTTCGATCTCGTCCCGGATGCGTCGGACGGTAGCGATGTCCTGGCCCGCGGGGTCGTCCAGGACCCAGTCCTCGTAACGCTTCCCCGGATAGATCGGGCAGGCGTCGCCACATCCCATCGTGATGACGACGTCCGCGGCGCGTACGACTTCGTCAGTCAACGGTTTGGGAAACTCTTTCGAAAGATCGACGTCGATCTCGTCCATCACGAGGCGCACATTCTCGTGGATCTCGTTCGCGGGCGTGCTGCCGGCGGAACGGACGTGTACGCGGCCCTCCGCGGCTCGGTCCAACAGCGCAGCGGCCATCTGCGAACGTCCCGCGTTATGGACGCACACGAAGAGAACCTCGGGAACTTCGTTAGTGGTCGCATCCACTTGAGCCAACGCTCTCAGCCTCTCACGCGCGAATGTGTCAGGAGGAAGAACGAGATTCTTCCGCCATGCATTCCACGGGCCGCTAAGGAAGGTTGTCGACCACCATCGCGGTGTAGTAGGCCGAGATGAACGTGTTGTAGGTGCCCTCTTCGAGGATGTCGCGGCCCCCGGCGACGAGCTCCATGAACGGAACCGTGTCCCACGGTTGGTGGTAACCGGGGTAGTCGGATGCGGTGCGCATGCCGGCCCACCGGAACGTCACGAAACCCTGTTCCGCGAAGTTGGACTCATCTGAGTTGCGGACGTTCGGCCCACAATTGCATACGTGCGGATCCGTTCCGATCGGCCACTTCGCGGTCGCTCCCGGGCCGCCATCGCCTTCGGGAAACTCGAGGTAGTCGAAGTGGACGTAGTCGATGATCGGCTCCGTGATCGCTCCGTCGAGGGCGCCGTGGTAGACGCAGATGCAATAGCGGGCCGGGTAGCCGATGCCGACCATGTCGAAGCCGAGCCCTGCCGTGACCTCCTGGCCCTTCTTTTTCAGCATCTCGGCGTACGCCTGTGACGCCAAGAGGCCCTGTTCCTCGGCGTCGAACCAGAGCAGCACGATCGACCGCTTCGTCTTTATCTTCGAGAACGCCTTGGCGAAATAACGCACCATGTTCGTCCCGCTGCCGTCGTCGTACGCGCCCTGGAGGGTCTGGTTGACGGTGTCGTAGTGCGAGATGAACGTGATCCACTCATCGGGCTTGGTAGTGCCTTTCTTGATCGCTTCCACGACGCGCACGGTGCTGAGGAGCCGGTGTTCGACCTCGAACTCGAGGATGCGCGTCTTGAAGCCGTACTTCTTCGCTTCCTTCGCGAGGAACTCCGATGCGGGGATGTTGTCGAGTGGGAGGGTGCTCTGGCGCATGCCGTACTCAGATACGAACTCTTCGAGGCCGGTAACGATCTCCGCTCCGGTGATCTTGGGCTTGGGAACCTTGTCGAGATCGATGTAGGGGCTCTTCTTCGCCGCGGCCACGGGGGCCGCGCCGAGGCCGGGCGCGACCGCGGCCAGAGCCACGGCAACCGCGACAACGCCGCGCCGCAGGTAACGGGTCCGCAATGGATCCTCCTTGAGTCTGGTCCGGTTTAGGAAGGTTCTCCGCCGTGGCGCCTCATCCCTGCCGCCGAGTGTCCCGTCGTCGAGCAGGAGTGGCCCGACCGCCGTCGAACCCGTGGATCAGAGACAAAAAACCATCGATAGACCCTAAGAAACTAGTCAAAGAGACCACAGGAGAGCTCCGATGAGAAAGATGTTGACGATGCTGGTTGCACTCGGCCTGGCCGCGGGCGCGCTCGTAGGGCCGGCGGAAAGCGCCAAGAAGAAGAAGTCTGGTCCGGTCGTCGTCGGCAAAGACGACGCGGGTGACTGGGGCGCGAACGTCGATCCCCAGATCTATCCGGCCGGTGACGCGCTCGGCCAGGACCTCGTCGGCGCCGCTCTCGAGATGGCCGAAGACGGCAAGACGATCAACTTCATCATCCAGCTGAACTCGCTGCCTCCGATCGGTGGGGCTCCCGAGGTCAGTCGCTACACGTGGGACTTCACCGTCGACAACGGCGACCAGATCGAGATCGACGGCAAGTTCACGAACTACACCCGCGGTGCGTGCGACCCGACATCGGGCCAGTGCCCGCCACCGCGCGACCCCGGCCTGCAGCCGTTCCTCGTACGCGGCAACTGCCACGTCGAAGCGTTGGTTGCGACGAACTTCACAATCTGTGAGGAACTCGCGCGGGTACAAGCGATCTTCGATCCCGCGGAGGGGACGATCACCGTGCCCGTGCCGATGGACGCGATCAAGGCGAAGCCGGGCTCGAAGATCAGCGGCGCGGCGGGTACGTTCGGCACCACCGTGAATGCGGCGCCCTCGGCGTTCGTCACGACCAGTCGGTTCCCGATGGACGGACTGATCACCACCAAGACCTTCGTAGTTCCTCGGTAACCAGGTAACCAGTCGGTAAAGGAGATAGCCGAATGAAAAGACAGATTCGCAAGACGGTCATCGGAGTCCTCGCCATCAGCGCGCTCTTCACGGCCAGCCTCGGCTCACCCGCGGCGGCCGAGCAGAAAGAGCCCGGCGAGGGCGAGGGCCTCAAGTTCATCAAGAACCTCGACACCGGCACGGGGACCGACCACGAGTACGAGACCATCAATGGTCGCGTCTACGCGTTCGCGACGTCCCGTTCAACGCTTGCCGAAGGTGGCGGAGTCCACGTCATCGATATGACTGTGCCCGAGAAGGCGAAGGTCGTGCACACCATCCCCTGCGTCGCGAGTCAGGGCGACATCCAGATCAGTCATGACTCGAAGACCTTGATGGTGGGACTGAGCTCGACGGGTGGGCCCGAGTCGTGCACCGGCGTAGGGAAGCTCGGATTCATCACGATCGACATCACGAACCCTCTCAAGCCGGAGGTCATGGGTTTCGCTGAGACGAACACTTCGCACAACATCACCGCGCACCCGAAGAAGCCTTTCGTCTACAACTCGACGTCTGCGTTGGCGCCTCCGGGCAACATGCAGATCTGGTCGATCAAGAACCCCGCCAAGCCCAAGCTCGTCAACACGGTTCCGTCCCTGCCAAACTCGCCGCACGACGTGTCGTTCTCGAAAGACGGCAAGTTCGCGGTGACGGCAGCGATCAGCCACTGGGACATCTTCGACACGACCGATCCCGCGAATCCTCAGCTGATCTGGACCGGCCAATGCCCGGGCTGCTCGATCACCCACGACGCGAAGTTCACGCCGGACGGCAACTCGATCCTCGTCGGCGACGAGGCCGGCGGTGGCATGACGTTCCCATGCCCGGGCGGCGCGTGGTACTTCTACGACTTCAGCTCCCACACCGCTCCGGTGCTGACCGGCGTGTACGAGCCGGCCGAGTTCGTAGTGGCGCGCGGACACGCGAGCGCTGGCGGCTGCACGAGCCACGTGTTCGACGTCTCCGAAGACGGCACCAAGGTCGCGATCTCCTGGTACACGGTGGGGACCCGTTATCTCGACATCTCGAGCGCGATCGGAGCGACCGTCGGTGCGAACCGGACTCCGACGGGCATCCTCGAGTGTGGCTGGTACATCGCCGACGACGGCAACTCGTGGAGCTCCAAGTTCCACCCGAACCAGCGCTACATCACCTCCAACGACATCGCCAGAGGATTCGACATCTTCAAGATCACGGCGGAGTGCTAAAGCTCTAACGGCAGAAAGCGGGCTAAGAGGCCCCCCAGGGAAACCCGGGGGGCCTTTGCTTTTGTCGAACTTTGTCACGTGGTGGACGAAAGGTCCTGATTCGTAAGGACTGGTACCTGTATAGCCCGTTCAAGCGAAGCCGAGCAGATGCCGATAGTCACCTGTGACTAGTCCAACGACCAGGATTTAGGGATGGACATCGACAACCTGCCTCGCCGACTGAGCGAGAGCGTCGCCGCCAACATTCCGAACAGCGATTACCACGGCGTGTTGTCGGGGCTCGTCTCCGCGGTCAACGAGCACGACACCTATACCGCCGGGCACTCCTGTCGCGTCGCGGATTACTCCGCGTGTCTGGGTCGCATCCTCGGACTCCCGCGCACCGAACTCACCTTCATGCGGCAGGCCGGGCTCGTGCACGACATCGGGAAGATCGGCATCCCCGACAGAGTCCTGAAGAAGAACGGCAAGCTCACCGACGAAGAACTGCATCTCGTCCGTCTGCATCCGATCCTCGGCGCGAGCATCTTGTCGCACTTCGAGGGCATGGAACGGATGATCCAGATCGTCCTCCACCACCACGAGCGTTGGGACGGCACGGGCTACCCTTCCGGGGTCGCAGGCATGGACATCCCGCGCGAGGCACGGGCGATCTTCGTCGTCGACGCGTTCGACGCCATGACGACGGACCGTCCTTACGGAGAGATCCTCTCGACCGAGGAAGCTTTGGAGGAACTACGACGCTGCGCGGGCCGTCAGTTCGATCCCGTGCTGGTGGACGCGATGCACGAGGCATGGAGAGCCGGCCTCCTCGACGACGCCGAGCACCGCACCCACATCGTCCTCTAACTAACCCGACTCGAGCGCCCGTTCCACGCCGCCGATGGGGTCTCCACCTCTGCTTTCATTCTTCGGCAAGTTAGTACCGCTGAGCGGTTCTCGATGCCCGAAGAACCGAACTGTCATTGGAAGAGACGACCGCCGAGCGCGGCACGAACAGTCTCGATGACTTCGTCCGGACGCTCCTTGAGATCTTCGGTGGTGAACCGCAATATGAGCCAGCCTTGGAGTCCGAAGTGATTCCCCTTCGTTCCATCGCGCTGCCAGGCTTGCCTCCCGGAATGGGATAAGTAGCCATCGGCTTCGATCAGGATCTTGGCATGCGGGTAGGCGAAGTCCACGCGCCCGATGAAGCGATCGCCGTCGTGGATCTCGACCTGACGCTCTGGGAGAGGTAAACGAGCGTTGCGCAGCAACCGATTGAAACGCGTCTCGAATCGACTTCCGGTGGCGCGCACGTCGCCTCGCTGCGCTAGGAGGCGACGGAGAGGTGCACAACCTCGGCGACCCTGCACGCATCGCTCCTCGACGAATGCTTGCAGTTTCTGCATGGTGGTAAGGCGGCGACGAAGGGCAGATTCGAGGGCTTCCTCAAGTTCATCTAGTCCGACCGTCCCCGCGAAATCCAAGAGTGTTTGGCTGAGCGGCGTAACCGCGATGCCGTCGATCTTCACGCAGCGCGAGGGAGCGGCGACCTTGTGAACCGTCACCCAGCGTTTCGGTGACCGCATGCGAGCATGGCTCGAGATCTCGATCTGATTGCATGGATCGACGTCGAGCTGCCACAGTCGGGCCGCAGATGCGTGACTCAGTACTGCGTCATGCCCCGCCCATAACAATGCCGCGACAGCCTGCTGCTTCCACGACCGATCGATCCACGAGACGAGATAGACGCCCGGAAGACAGCGGATGAGTTCGCCGCTGGAGAGGCGGCGAGTGATCGACGCCGGTGCCATACCCACGTCGAGAAGTTGTCGCCGCGCGACCGCGCCTGATTGCTTTCGGGCGAGGCTGATCCACTGCCGTCGGACCTCTTCTTCGGGCGATAGAGCCCGCTGAGCGGTACTCATTACCCAAAGAACATGACGGGTTGGCGCGGCGCGGGGTGTGAGAGGGGTCACGCGGTGCGAGGATGCGGCGCATGGTCACCGAAACGACGGATGCCTTGCTGGTGACATCTTCGTTCCTGCCGGGACGGGGGGGCATCGAGAGCTACCTCGCGGAGTTGTGCGAGGAGGTCGCGCCACGCCTCGCCGTGCTTGCGCCGGCGATGCGCGACGGCAAGCCCCTGCCTAACGACCTGCCGTATCCGGCGATCGGGTATCCCAGGCAGATGTTGCTTCCGGGCGCCCGTGCGGTCGCCGCCATCGACGCCGCCGCGCTCGAGCTCGACGTCGATCGCATCCTGTTCGGCACGCCGTGGCCTCTGACGTTGCTTGCGCCGCGAGTCGAAGCGCTCGGCTATCGCTACGCGTTCATCGTGTACGCGGCCGAGCTCTACGTGCCTTCCAGCGTGCCGGGACTCCACGGTTTCATGCTCGAAGTGTTGTCGGGCGCGGACTTCGTGCTCACCGTCAGCCACTATTCGACGCAGCGTCTGAAGGCGATGCTGGAGGGCAAAGGGCTGCGGGTTCCGCCGATCGAACGCCTGCCGGCGCGCGTCGATCTCGAACGCTTCCATCCCGATGTCGAGACCGCCGTCGTGCGAGAACGGCTCGGTCTCGCGCCGGACGACCGCGTCCTGCTGAGCTTCGGGCGCCTGGTGGCGCGGAAAGGCGTGCATCGGTTGATAGATGCCATGCCTGCGGTCACGCGCTCAGTCCCGAACGCAGTGCTGGTGATCGCGGGGGCGGGGCCCGAGGAGAAGAATCTGAGACGGCAGGCGGAGGCATCCGGAGCGCGGGTCGTTTTCGCCGGACGGGTGTCGGAGGAAGACGCGCCGCGCTACTTCGCCATGGCAGATGTGTTCAGCCTGCCGGTGAGCGACCGCTACTTCGGTCGGGAGGTCGAGGGCCTTGGAGTCGTAATGCTCGAAGCAGGCGCGTGCGGGACCCCGAGCGTGATCGGACGCTCCGGCGGTTCCCCCGAGACCGTCATCGAGGGAGAGACCGGGCTCGTAGTCGACGCTCGGGACCGCAGGGCGCTTACCACCGCGCTGATCGAGCTGTTAGGAGACCCGGAACGGGCCGCGCATATGGGAGCGCTGGCACGGGCATATGTGGAGAAGGAGTTCGTGGCGGCGCCACTGCCCGGACCGTTGATGGAGTGGTTGGAGCCGAGGCGTAGCATCGAAGCAGACTGAACAAAGGAGGACGGATGCGGATCTCAGTGTCGGCACCGGGGGACGACCTCACGCAGACCGAACTGGACCGCATCGAAGCCGACCTCGCCAAGATCGACCGCCGGCTCAACGGCTTCACCGAAGAGATCGCCGCCGTGGTCAGGGTCACTCCCCGGCCCAAGTCGAAAGGCCACCACGTCGTCGTCGAGCTGGATTACGGCCGCACGCACCTCATCGCTAAGGCTGAGAACGACGACATCGGCATCGCGGTGAGAGAGGCCCGGGAAGAACTCTTGCGCCAGATCAACGATCGCAGCCGTGGGGGCCACAGCTCATTCGCCAAACGGGCCCGTTAGCGGGGCGGCGCGACGCGTAGCGAAGTTGGTCGGCAGCGAGATGGGGTAGGAACCGGTCTTAGACCATCGAGCACGGGAGGGGAAAACGTGAGACCTATCGTCAAGAAGGCGCTGGCGGCGGTGGCCGCGAAGGAGCTCTACGAGCGGATCCAGGAGTCGAGGCGCCCGCAGCGGCCCTCGGCCTTAGCCCGTCTCGCCAAGGTCGGGCTCATCGCGGGCCTCGCGGCGGGTGCCTACTACGGCTACCGGGCCGGGCTCTTCGACGGGCTGCTGGGCCGTGATGAGGACCGCTACGAGGGCTCCATGAGCTACCAGGGGCCCCGCGAGGACCTCGGGACGCAGAGGAGCTTCGGGGAGCAGACAGAACCCGTCCCCTCGCCTACTTAGGGCCCGAAAAAAAGCTCCCGGGTTGGGCCCGTTTGCCCTCGGCGGGAGCTAGGAATAGGGCGGAAAGGGGCGAACCCCCAACCTATGGACAGATCGCAGCCTTTTAAGGAGTGGCCGGATCGCGACCTAGTCGTCGCCTTCAAGGCCGGCGATGCTGATGCCTACAACGAGATGTACCGGCGTTACGGCGGTCGGGTCGAGGGTGTGTGTCGCCGGATGCTCGGCAATGCCGACGACGCGCACGAAGCCGCGCAAGAGACGTTCCTCAAGGCCTACCAGGCCCTGCCGCGCTTCAACGGCAACTACCAGCTCGGCGCGTGGGTCGCGCGCATCGCCGCGAACGTCTGTCTCGACCAACTGCGCGCGCAGAGCCGGCGCGCCAGCCTCGTGTCGCTGCCGGAGCACAAGGAAACACTCGATCTCGAGCCCGGCCCCGAGGATCTCGTCGCGACGTCCGACCGCGCTCTCGACATGTTGGGCTCGCTGCAACCTCTTTATGCCAAGGCACTCGCGATGCGCGGGGTCGAGGGGATGAGCCACAAGGAGATCGCGGCGAAGCTCTCGATGACGCCGATGCAGGTAAAGGCTCTCTTGCATCGCGCACGCGACTCGTTCAAGCGCGCGTGGGAGGACGCCAGCGGTTGGATGTTCGCGCCGTTCGCCGGATTCCGTTCTATGTTCACCGGCGAGAAGCACGTCCATGCCGCGGGTGCTCCCGTGACGGCGATGTCGACGGTCGGCTCGCCACTCCTCGCCGAGAAGATGGCAGCCTCGGCCATGATGGTCGCGGCAGCGATCGCGGGCGTGAGCGTGGCTCCATCGACCGCATCGCCGCAGCCTGCGGTGCCGAACACCGAGAGCGCGGCTCGCAATCAGGTCGCCGCGGTCAGCGACGCGGTCCCGGCGGTCCACCGAGTGACGGCTCCGAAAGAACGCGCGGAGAAGGACGCCGTCGCAGCCCTATTGACCGAGATCAAAGAGAAGGTCGAATCGGACCACGACACCGATGGCAACGACAACCACGGTCGCCGGCGCGGCGACGATGGCGAGATCGATCCGACGAAGCCGACGCGCGCAAGTCGTCAGGCCGTAAGGGAAGTCAAGGACACGCTCGACGACTTGATGCCGTAGTACCCCTGAGCGCGGGTTGGCTTTAACCTGCGCCCCATGAGTTGGGTCCCGCAACCGCCGGCACCGCCGCAGTCGTTCCTCGATAACGACGCCTTCAGTCTGCTGTGCGAGATCGAGCCCCCTCGAAAACCGGACATCGAGCGCGTCCGTCAACAGATCGAGGCGCTGAAGCCCGTCACCGATGCGTTCCTGATCCCCGACAACCACCTCGGTCGCGCCACGGTCTCGAGTGTCGCGGTCGCACACGAGGTCGCGTACATGGGGGGCCGCTCGATCGCATGCCTCAATGCGCGCGATCGGAACCTGCTGGGCTTCCGGCGCGACCTGCTGACCGCCGCCTCTTACGGCGTCAATCACTTCCTGTTCGTCTACGGCGACCCCCCAAAGGAAGGACGCCGGACGGAAGACCTGACGGTACGCGGGATGATCGACGAGGTGCGCGGGTTCGGGACCGGTCCTCTGTTCCAGGGTTATCCCGACTTCCGCATCGGCACGGTCGTTAAGCCGGGCCGAGAGCTCGCGTGGAGAGCGCGGGCGGACTTCGTATTCGTGCAGATCTCGTTCGATCTCGACCGGCTGATCCGCTGGCGTCATACGCTCGACTTCGACGGCAAGCTGTACGCCGGCGTGATCGTACTGGCGAGCGCGCGCATGGCACGCAGCATCGCGGCAAGCATCCCGGACATCCGCATCCCGCAGACGATCATCGACAAGCTCGAGGACGACCCCGAGATCGGCATCGACATCGCCCTGGACCAGATCGACCAGATCAAAGAATCGGGCGCGTTCGACGGCATCCACTTGGTCCCGGTCGGCCGCTACCGCGCGGTCGCGGAGCGCCTCAAGACGAGCTAGAGCCTCCTCAGTGGCGGTGGCGGACCGCCGCGGAGCGGGCTTCAGTGCACGTGATCTGGTTGCCACCGGGGCCATAGGTCACAAGCTGTCTGACCGTGGCGCGAAATCGTCCCTCGCGATCGCGGATCTCGACTTCGAATCGCCCACGCGATCCTTCCGTGCGCGTCCGGGCGACGACGTCCCAACCCCAGGGGCGGCGCTTCTCGATCCGCACCCGGCGCTCCTGGAACGAGCAGATCGACGACGAACCGTCGACGTCGTCGACACGGCCGCGGAATAAGAGGTGGTCCCTGATGCGCAGCGAAATGCTCGACGCGATCGTTTCGTCGGCCGGTACCTCGGTCTTGGGCGCGCTGAGATACGCGATCGCCGTGCCCGTCGGTGACCACACGGGAGCGTGGTCGAAGCGATCGGCGGTGTTCGTGAGGTTAGTCAACGCGGTCGCGTCGCGCCCCACACTGTAGACGTCGCTCGCGGCGGATCCCGCGGGGAATACGACGACGGCGCCGTTCGGCGACCACTCCGGCAGACCGCCGGGCGATGCGAGTTCGATGCGCCCGCTTCCGTCCGGGTTGATCGCAAGCAGAAGACCGTTCTCGGCATAGGCGATCTTCGCTCCGTCCGGATTCCAGTCGGGGCCGAACGCGAACTCCTCGCCGGAGGTGATCTTCGTGGTGGTCCCGCCTAAAGCGATGATCCCGAGTCGTCCTCCGACGTCCGTGTAAGCGAGACGGCTCCCGTCGGGAGCCCACGTCGTCCTCGTGAACGACGCGTCGCTCGCCACTATCTGGTGGCTTCCAAGAGGATCGATGACCGCGACCTGGAACGGCAACCCGGGGCCCACCGCAAGGGTCACCGCGACGCGCAGCCCGTCCGGGGACCACTCGGGATGGCTGGCCTGCAGGTCGGGGCCGACATGATGTAACGCGCTGCCGTCGGGCCGCACCAAGAACAACCCTCGCGGCGTCCCGGAGTATGTGGCGATCGCGATCCAGCTCCCGTCAGGGGACCACGCGATGTCCATCGACGGGATCTCTGTAGCGACGATGCGCGTCGCGCCGGTCGAGACCGTGACGACGCGGAGCTCGGATCCGGCGAGGTGCGCGATCTCATTGCCATCCGGGGACCACGTGGGGCTGTACACGGGCGGGGCACCTTCGGAACTGAGGCGCCGTTGGTCGCTGCCGTCGGCATCCATGACCCACAACTCGGGCGGGTGCGGGATCGGGCTCGCGGTCGCGCCGTGACCGCCGGGACCGGCCACGGAGGCCACGACAACGGCTGTAACGATCAATCTTCCCCACTTCTCCACATCAGTAGTAAACGAGTGGAGTACACGAAAAGTTCTGTTGTCTGCTGCTCGAGGACGAGCGGCGATTCCGGGATCGGGGACGCGCGCTAGCGGAGCTTCGATCCTCCTACGACCGTCCCCACGAATCCCAGACCTGGATAGGCGTCGCACGGTTTCCCCGGAGGCGGACATCCGTCGACCATCGAGGCCCATGGCCTGCCGTCGGGACCTATCACGACGTCGATGAAATCGAACTGAACACCACATGTTGTGACCGCGCACTCGCCGCGCATGATGGGATCGGAAGGATGGTTGACGCTGGCGGTAAAGAAACGAGGTCGCTTGGAGAGCACATCTAAAGACGTGGTGATGTAACCGTTCCAGGAGACAGCCTTCGGGTCATATTTCGGACCGACTCCAGTTGGCGACTTTCCACCCGGAGCTGTCGTCGACCCAACGTAGGCCAGAGCAACCTTTCCCACGTCCCCGACCTCGATCTTTGGGCCCCACGCCTCTTTGAGACCAGGCGACCCGATCATCATTGGCTTCGCGAAGGTATTTCCTCCATCGGAAGAGATCGCAAGATAGGGCAGACGGTCGTGCGCGACCCAGAAGTAGTAGATGTTCCCCTTGGTGTCGACCGCGACAGCGGCTTCGTGGTCCCAGTACCTCCCCGTCCAATCGCGACCTTGCGGCATCCCAATATCCGCCACCTGGATGCGTTCCCAGGTTGCGCCCTCGTCCTTGCTGATGGCGAGATAAGGCTGCTCGCACCACCCGCGCGGCAGATAGATGATGCCTTTCGAGTCCACGACTCCGTGTCCCGCTCCGCCGCCGCAAGCACCGGGGATACCAAAGTCGCCTGCTCCCTGTCTCGGATCGTCTGTGTATGCAGGCGCGCCCGTTCGTGTCCAGGTGATGCCGCCGTCGAGCGACTTCAGACAAGACGTCGCCGTCGAGGCCCACACGAGGGTCCCCCCGTCGATCGCACAGAGGTACACGACCTGGGGGTAACCGATGGTCGGGCTGAAAACGGATGGTCCGGCGAAGACGTTCTGGTGATCCGTGAGCCCGCACGCCTCTGAGGTGATCCACGACTGTCCCACGTCGTCGCTGTGAGACACAGTCGTGCACGCCACGTGGGTCAGATCGGCCACAAATACCCGGCTCGTTCGGGGATCGACATAAAGCATCGGATCTCGGGTGTGAGTGTGGGTCGGCGGGGTCACGTCATCCCACGATCGTCCCTGGTCCCGGCTGACCACGACGATCGGGATCGGTAATTCGCCCAACCGCGCGCCCTGGAAGAAGAGGTTGCCCTCCTTATCGAACCCCAAAGTCGGCTCGATGGCGCTCGTGCCTGTATAGATCATCCGGCTGCCAGCGCCGACACGCCGCGATGCATCGCGCCCTCCCGCGAAGTGGGAGACCACCTCGGCTCCCGGGAGCGCGGTGCTCTCCCGGAAAGAAGAGTCGGCCCACTCGAGACCTAGCGGAATGAGTGGTTGTGCATGCGGGCTGTGTTGGTGTGGGTCAAGGGCCAGCGAAGCGCGGACGCTCGTGACGTCGAAGGCGAACGCGCTCCCCACGACGACCACGATTAGTGCCGCGGTCACTAACACGACACTCCATGAATCGAGCCGCTTCACGATCTACGCGTTCGAGAGTCGCCGTCGCTTCCCCTGCGCCCTGACGAGCGATGGCGGAAACATGCCAACCGGGCCTTTCACCAGAGCTGGTAAGGAATTGGATCCCCCCGGGGGGTGCTTCGCCTTCGTTTATTCGCAGTTGCGGACGCGGTCCCGGCCCGCGCCGCTGCGGCACGCGTCGGTCCCGGCGCCGCCGTTGAGACGGTCGCGGCCTCGACCTCCGAACAATCCGTCGTCGTCGCCGTGGCCGAGCAGCCGGTCCCTACCGCCCCGGCCACGCAGGACGTCCTTACCTGCATTGCCCTTGAGGACGTCGCTCTGGCCGCCACCCCGCAGGATGTCGTCGTCGATGCCGCCGACGAGGAGGTCCGCGCCCCCGCCTCCGGCGAGGGTGTCCTCGCCACGGCCCCCACGGAGCGAGTCGTCGCCCGAATTGCCGCGCAGGATGTCGTTGTCGTCACCGCCGAGCAGCAGGTCGTTGCCGCCTCGCCCGACGAGCGTGTCGTTACCACCGAAGCCGCAGATCGTGTCGTCACCGTCGGTCCCGCGTAGGAAATCGTCGCCGGGAGTTCCGGTGATCGCATCCGGATCGCCGGCGCAGCCATGCGGCTCGACCGTCTGAGTGGGGGTCGGCGTCGG
>JALZEA010000072.1 GCA_030862265.1 Actinomycetota bacterium
GTGCGACGCATCCTACCCAGCGATACCGGACGGCCTCAGCAGTCGTTAGGGGTAAGGACCCGACTGGGGACCGCCATCTCCATCACGCGGTCTCCGTGCGCGTAGCGCCCACTCCCAAATGACTGGATGCCGAAGGTCGTCGCGTTGTCGCGGATCCGGTAATCCCCTACGAAGCGCGCGACGTCGTCGACCGTGTAGCCCGAAAGTGCGAGTGCGTCGAGATCGAGGAACAACTCCGTCGGAGAGATGTCCGCCACGACGGGACCGAACTCACGCTCGATGTCGGCGGTCATCTCGTCCGAGTCGATACCGTAAGAATCCAGAGCGCGCTGATCCGGTTGCTGGCCGTGATCTGCGGTGACGATCACCACGTAATCGCCGCGCGCCATAGACGAGTCGAGGTAGTCGATGAGTTCTGTCAAGGCCGCGTCCCCGGCAACGAGTGCGTCGCGCACCTGCGTCGACTCCATATTGAAGATGTGACCGAGAAGATCTATCTGCTTGAAGTTCGTGAACAGAAGGTCCGTGACGTCGTCACCGCCGTATCGCGCCGCCGACATGAACTTGATCAGCTTGTCGACATGGTGCTGGGCAAACGCGGGCAGCTCCTCGATGCGGTCCGGATCGTCGAGCGGCACCTCCTTCCACAACCCGTCCTTAGTTCCGTCGGACTCGTCGAGGGCGGTGAGACGGCCCGGTAGATCCGACTGCTCCTCGAAGCCCTCGGGGAGCTCGTAGTGATCGGGATTCGTGATCCACTCATTCGTGTCGAGATCGAGCCACGCGGCGTGGTCCTTGTCGGCGCCTGGGGCCTCGGCCCCCTTGCCGATCATTCCGAGATGCCAGGGAACATGTCCGACCATCCCGATCAACGCGCGCTCGTCGTTCTGCTGGTCCCAGAGTTCGGCGACGGTGGGGATCTCGATCAACGCGGACGACGCACCTTCGTAGAACGGATCTACGACATTGCCCACGTCGTCGCGCACCGGGATGCTCGTGATGCCGTGCGTCGCGGGGAAGCGTCCGGTACCGAGCGTCGTATGGACAGCAGGCGTCACGGACGGAGACGATCCCACCATCGCGTTCGAATAACTGATGCCCTTGTTCATCATCATGCGAAGCGTCGGCCACGCATCCGGCCATCGATCGAGAACGTTCCACCCCGCTCCGTCAAGTACCACGGTAAGGATCAAGCGTGGCGACGCTCGTCTGATCAGTTTCCCTCCCAGTGGCGCGACCTGTGTGAGCACTCGACCATCGGCCGCAACGACGCCTTTCATAAGGGCGGCGATCGTCGGCGCGACGTCCGCGATAGTCGTCGGTTCACCAACCTCGACTCCCGCGCGGATGCGCCCGGGCCCATAGAAAACGACTGGGACATGTTGCAGATACGGCCATGGTCCTGAGTGACTCCACCCGCTCCCACCGCCCGAGAAATAGATCGGCGTGTCGGGCAAGAAGATGATGTCGCCGTTACGACCGTCGTAGATGCCGCGCTCGATCAGCCGCATCCATGTCGAGTCGACGCCGCAAATCTGCTCGGCGAACGACGGCAACCTCGAACGATGCGTCAGTTCGTCGGTCCCGATCAGCCCCAGCGCGGCCACCGCGATCGCGGTCACCGCCACTAATCCAACTCGAGGGATCCTCACAAGCTCGACCCTCGCCTCCTTATGATGACTCGGTAATGAAGATTCTCTACGTGCTGGGACGCGGTCGTAGTGGCAGCAGCATCTTCGCCAACGTGATCGGTGAGCACGAGGGCTTCTTCTCTGCCGGCGAACTACGGTACCTATGGGATCCTGTCGTGCGACGCGACGGCGACTGCGGATGTGGCGCCACCGTAAGTACTTGTCCGGTCTGGTCGCAGGTCCTCGATCGACTGAGCGACGTCTCCGTTGAGGCGGCCGGCGAGTGGCAACGTGAGGTTGTCACCGAACGTAACCTCCTGCGGCTGGTCCGATATCCACAGGATGGCACGTGGCCCGCACTCGATGGTTTCGTCGGCGTGATGTCGCGCGTTTATCAAGCTCTCAGCGACGTCACCGGCGTCTCCGTCATAGTCGATTCTTCTAAGCGACCTGCATACGCAGCGGTGCTACGACTAGTTGCGGGTCCCGACCTCTACTGCATCCATCTGATCCGCGATCCGCGGGCGTCGGCCTTTTCATGGGGCAACAGCCGTCATCGCTCGGTGTTCGGCGGCGGAACGGAAGTCAGACAACGAAACGCTCTGGATAGCACCGTTCGATGGAACGTATTGAATCTCGAGGCGGAGTTTCTATTGCGGCGGCTTGCGAAAACAAATGCCATGCGTCTCCGCTATGAAGAGTTCGTGGCTGCTCCTCGGGATGTGGCGGCTCGGGTCACCGCGTTCGCCAGAGAAACCGATGCCACGTCGCCCTTCGTCGATGGCAAAACGCTGGTGCTCACGCCCAATCACTCGATCGCAGGTAACCCATCTCGATTCGCCGTCGGGGAAGTCACGATAGAAGACAAGGGGCGCTGGCAGACCGAACAAAGCGCCCTCGATAGGCGAGTGGCAACGACAGTCGCGTCGCCCTTCCTCCATCGCTATGGCTACAAGATGCGTCCTTCACCGCCCGTGTGAGCATCGCAATCTTTCTCGGCGCCGGTCTCCAGTTCATCGCGCTGCTGCTCGTGGGTTGGGTGCTCGGCAACTACCTGCTCGAGCGCCTATTCCCAAGCACCGCACGACAAGCAGAATGGCCGGAACGATGCCTCGCTACGGTCGTGGGCTTCGCCGTCTTCGTTTTCTCGCTCATGCTTCTCCACATTGTGGTTGGGGGCACTGTGTTCTCGACGCGTGCTGTCGTCCCGACTGCAGGCGTGGCTGTCGTTTTTCTCCTCGCGCGTCGCGTGCCACCACCGCGGGGCATCCCCTGGGTCCGCGTCGGGTCGTTCACGTTGGTCCTTCTCGCCATCTATTTCGTACCGGCGGTCATCGGGGGTTCGAGCATCCGCACGGGCGACGGGCCGTGGCATTTGGGCTGGACGGAGCAACTGCTCGGGGGCGAGCGTCTCCCGAGCGGACCTGCACCCGACTTCTCCAGCAACGCCTACCCGTGGGGCTTCCACGCGATCTTGGCGACATTGGTACGGCTGGCACCTGGGACGGACCCCGTCGTCGCGCACGAGGCTGTGCAGCTTCTCGTCGTGCTCTCGATCCCCTTAGGAGCAGCGGTTCTTGGCCGCACGGTACGGCGGGACGCGGGATGGGCGGCGGCTGCCGCGGTGTCGTTGATCGGAGGCTTCGGCTGGATCGCCGCGCGGGGCCCGGCGTTCATAACGAGTCCCCGCGAGGCCGCCTTCGGAGCCGATCTTGTCGTTGCTTCCCCAAACTCCGTGTACCAACTCTTTGCTCCCCCGATACCACGCGAGTTGGGGCTGATCCTGCTCGCCGCGGCGGGCTGGCTCCTGTGCACCGAAGGTGAAAATCGCCGTAGCGCGCTCGCCGTGGGTGCCGCAACCGGTCTCGTGGGGCTCGTCAGCGTCCCGCTCTTCGTGAGCGCGCTGTCGTGGATGACGGTTGCCGCGGTCGTGTTGAAGCGCACTTTCAGCTGGTGGGCGCGGGCGGCCGCGGGAGGGCTCGTGGTCTTTGGCCTTTGGGTGGTCCCCGTCCTCGTCAAATACGTGACGTATGGCGGGTTCGTCGACATCACGCCTCGCTTGGGGGTCGAGTGGCCGCTGCCGGTGGCGCTCGCCTCGTGGGGAATCCTGTTACCTCTCGCGATCGCGGGCGCGGTCGCCGCCTCCCGACGCGACCGGACGCTTCTCGCGTTCGGTTTAGCGACCTTGTTGTTGCTTGCTGCTGCGCTCGCGCGAGCTCGGTTCGGGTGGTCCTTCGGCGGAAACGCCACCGTCCTTCACCAGGGACGGGTCTGGCCACCGACGCACTTGATTGCCGGCGCGCTCGCAGGCGTCGCCGTAGCCGCGGTGGTCGCGGGTCATCGTGACACGAGACGTCACCTCACGGTCATCCTGCTGGCGGCGCTGCTCGCGCTGGGGATGGTTTCACCCGTCCTCGCTACCGTGGGACTGACCGACACGATGCGAGACCGAAACGAGGGTTTCGTTTACTCCCAACCAGATCTGGGTCCCACGTCGTTCGTACGTCGGGCAGCTCGTCTCTTAGGCCCGGACGACACGGTCCGCGTGGTCGGAAACGATGACTTGGCGTTCTACCTGTTCCAGTTCTCTGGTTGCCGGCTCACGTCTTACGACGACCCACGACTTCCAAACAACGACCTGCGGATCCGATACCGCGACTTGGAGCGCAAGTGGACCGCGCAGATGAACGGCCGCGGCTTCGACGCGACGCACGTGGTCCTTCCCGCGAGCGCTAGCCGGGTTCCCGGTCCGAACGCAATGCAAGGGGTCTTTGCCGGACGCACCTGGATCCTGGTCCGCATGGACGACTAACGCAGGGTCGATCACCGCGCGGCTTCGCTCCAGTACCCGCTGCGCCAGCTCACCTCGGCGAGTTGACGCTGCCCGAGATACGAGGGGTGGAAGAAGTCGAGCGACAGGTATTCGGGGCTATATGCATGTTTATAGACCGCGTGCTCGTCGAAACGACAGCGATCGAAGCGGCGGCAGACTCGCTCCAGGATCTCGTTGTAGGCAAGGTTGTGATCACGGAACGCTCGGACCACCGTGGCGTCCGGGGACAAAAGCGCACGGCACGTTCCCGCCATGGCCCACATCTGCATCGCCATCGGGTCGGCGCGGAGCGCATCCCACATCTCGTAGATGTTCGGGATGCTGAGCACGTAGACGTGCACCTGTGGAAGTCCACGGGTGAGAAGTTGAAGCGCATCGTCGATGTGCTTCTCGAAGTTCGCTAGCGGGGTCAGCTCGCCAGAGCGTCGGCCGCACAGATCATTGCCCCCGAGGAGGATCGTCACGTAATCGACTCCGAGTCTGATCGCTCGTCGGGCCTGGCGACGCGCATGGGTCATCCGAGCGCCCCCGCGAGCGAGATTGTGGTTGTTGCCCTTGATTTGCGGTTCCAATTCGAGGAGCCGTTCGTAGTGGCTCCTTACTCCATCGACCAGGGCGTCACCGGTCGCCCACGAGTAAGCAGGAGCAACGCCGTAGCCCACCGGCTCGGCACCAACCCCGAGAGTGATCGAGTCACCGATCGCAGCCATCGACCGCGGCTGAGGAACACGTTCAGTCGAGATGCGCACTATCTTTCTGCGCCGACGGGTTTCAACCTCCGCGTGACCCGGACGGATCCCAGTCGTTCGAGTTTCAGGAAAGACAGTAAGCAAACGACGTGGGGCCAGAAAAGAATGGTGATCGCGGCAAACGTGACGGCGTGGAAGAAAAATGCTCCCCACACATACAACCGACCGATCATGTTGCGCATAAGCATCAAGGGAGAGCCCAATTCGAACAACACGATGAGGTATTGGCCTACATGCAGAATCTGCCAATGATCTTGGAGCGGGTCGGCGAAGAATGTGCCCCGGCGCAGGACCGCTCTCGTCAGCGTCGCGCCGTCCACCCAGTCGATCCCACCAAACCGGAACTTCGCGAACGTGGCCAGGAAGTACGTCGCGACTACGGCTGCCTGGACGCAATGCAAAGCCCACCCCGACGATTCGTCGACCGAGTGATCTCGCCAATGCGTCTTCCCCACCGTCGGGAGAACCGCCAGCGCGACCAAGAACGCGAAACGGTCATGGTCGACCTTGCCGTATGAGAATGCGATCAGCATCCATTCTGAGTAGAGCAAGAAGACCGCGATCCCCGCGAGGCGAGGAAGACGTCCGCTCAACGCGAGCGCCGCAAAAGCGAGCAATGCGAACTTGACCACCGTGACGACCAGCGGCGTCGGTACCGGCAGGGGAAGGCTGCGTCCGATCATCAACGGCCGATACAGCAGCTCCGACACCATCCCGTTGTCGGCAACCCAGGGTCGCAGAACGAGCACATCGAGAAAGACGAATGAGTAGACGATCGTCTTGAACCAGGCGACCCGAGATCTCGGCAGCGGCGAAAACCACCAGTTCGAGTAGCCCGAGAGGAACCTCTGTATGACGTTCATGTCGTTGGCGGGCAAGGCTCATCCCGTTCGTGCACCGGTCGCCATGTCCCGAGGATCCGGAATCGCTCGCTTATTGCTTTTCCGTCCTCGAGGTCGTAGATGCGATCGCGAAGCTGTAGAGCGTCGAACGGAAAGCCACCGGGATGAAGACGTCGGTAGGTCCGTTCCAGTTCCGACAACAGAACCGTAGGCTCTACCGCGAGTTTGCCGAGCTGTCCCTCGAGGTCGGCGCGGCGCAGGGCAAAGTTCTCCTCGATGTCCAGGTTCGTCCATTCACCTATCCGCTGGGCGGCCGGCTCCGCGGTGCCACAGCGATATAGACCCCACAGTTGAAGCGAACGAACCTCTCCGTCCAGCTCCTGCTTCGTGGAGTACATGCGAAACGGACCGAAGGGAAAGTTGTCGTCCTGGCCTTTCCACGTTCCGAGCACCAAGAAGATCGCCACTACCGCGGGCACGAGCAGTCGGACGGACCTACCCGGACGGTCCACCTACGCCATCCTTCCCTCGCACCTATGGTGCTGCAAGCAAGCCGGCCCTCTTGAACCACGTCCCGATCGCAGCCATCCCTATGATGAAGACCACTCCCATGCCGGCGACAAGCGCGCCACGGAGCGCCTCCGTCCACAGCAATTGCATGATCGCTGCGGCAGCCACCCACGCGATGTTGTACGCGATGTCGTAGAGCGAGAACGCCCGGCCGCGGAAATCGTCCCCGAGAGCTTCCTGAACCATCGTGTCGAGCGAGATCTTCGCGAGAAAGAAGCCGAGTCCCAAAAAGAACGCCAGCAAGGACAGCGTCAACAATGTCTCGAAGGAGCCCAGGAGCGCGGCGGCGGCTCCCGCCACGAAGGATGCAGCCATCACGAGATAGGCCGTCGTCGTGAACCGATCCGTCAGACGCGCCGCCAACAAGAAACCCAATGCCGCGCCGATCGCTCCCGCTCCTCCCGTCACGATCAGGACCTTCAGATCGTCATCAGCCACGAGATCGCGCGCGATGAACCCGACGCCAACGATCGTGAAACTCCACAAAAAACGCAACCAGAAGTAAGTGGTGATGGCGGCCCCCGCCTTCGCGGTGCGAGCGACTTCGCGCAAGCCCGCGACGATGTTGCCGATGACCTTTACGATCTCATCGACTAGACGCGATCGGATCGTTTGCTCCTCCGCCCTGTGGATGGCCAGCGCGACCGTCGCGGCGACGCCATAGACGATCGCCCCTACCAGCACGATCGGTCCCGAAGGCAGGACGGCGGATGCTACGAACGCGATCCCACCGGCTCCCAGTTGGAACAGCGCGCCGCCGAGTTGCGACACCGCGTTCCCCTCGACGAGTGAATGACCTTCCAGGGTTACGGGAAGTGCAGCCGCCTTCGTGGCAAGCAGAAGTCTCGTACACGCGAGCGTCACCATGAAGACGACGAACAAGTACACCGATGGGAGTGCCTCGGCCACTATCAATCCTTTGACGGGATCGTCGGCCGTGGTGCTCACACCGAAGAGCGCGATCATCAGCACGAGGCCCGCGCGCAGCGCGTTCGAGAGGAAAAGTAGTCGTCTCCGGTTCCAGCGATCGATCACGAC
>JALZEA010000074.1 GCA_030862265.1 Actinomycetota bacterium
AAGCGGACGGCGACGACGGCCGCCGCCGTCACTGCGAGCGGAATGGCGCCCGATCGCCGGACGCGGCGAGGATGGCCGCTCCGCCGACGAAGATCCCGCGCAGGAGGTCGAGGGGGTCCCGAACGACAGGATTCCACTCACCGAAGACAAGGTCGCGTGCGGTCACCCTGTTCCCTTACCACGACGAAGGCGTCCACTCACAGGGACCCTTCGTTCCCCGTGGAAGTAGAGCGGCGCCCCTCGCCGTCGGTCTCCTAGCCTCCCGCTGCGCCGCGGCGACGAACAGGACACCTGCTGCGATAGCCAGGCCTCACGGGAGAGCGCGCCGTCTTCCTCGAAACCGCGGCGGACACGAACGGCGATTTCCTCCGCATGGAGTTCTTCCTCACGCCGGAGCGTTCGTTGCAGCCGAGCACGTCCACCCGAAGCAGGAGGAGCAGTTCGAGGTGCGCGGGGGAACGGCGCGCTTCCGCGTGGGCGGCGCCGAGCGCGATGCACGAGCCGGTGAGAAGGTGGTCGTCCCGCCCGGCACTCCGCATGGCCCGCCCGCCTGCCTGATTCGAGGCCAGCGGCCCGGCTCAGCGACACACAGGCGCATGTCGCATGCAACTGTCGAACGCCGGGCAGAGACTCGGGACGAGAGGGAGTGAACGCGTGAGAGCAGTCGTCCACGACAGATACGGGCCACCGGACGTTCTCCGCCTCGAAGAGGTCGAGCGGCCCGTCCCGAAAGACGACGAGGTCCTCGTCAAGGTCCGCGCCACGACCGTCAACCGGACCGACTGCGGACTTCGAAGCGCCGAGTTTTTCATCAGCCGCTTCGCCACCGGTCTGCTCCGACCGAAGCGGAAGATCCTCGGCAGCGAGCTGGCCGGCGAGGTGGAAGAAGTTGGCGCAGCCGTCAAAGAGTTCCGAGTCGGCGACCGCGTCTTCGGCGTTAACCAATACGGCTTCCGCGAAGTCGCCTACGCCTTTGGCGCACACGCGGAGTTCGTCTGCATGCGGGAGAGTGGCCCGCTGGCGCAGAAGCCGAGCGGCATGAGCTTCGAAGAGGCGGCGGCGGTCTGCGACGGGGCGATCCTCGCCCTTACGTGTCTGAGAAAGGCAGACCTCCGCAAGGGGCGGAGCATCCTTATCTACGGTGCCTCTGGATCCATCGGAACCGCGGCGGTGCAGCTGGCCAAGTACTTCGAGGCCGATGTCACCGCTGTTTGCAATACCAAGAACGTCGAGCTCGTGAGATCGCTCGGAGCCGACAGGGTGATCGACTACACGCAAGAGGACTTCACCAAGGACGGCAGGACGTACGACGTCATCTTCGACGCGGTCGGCAAGCACTCGTTCCGGCGCTCCAGAGGCTCACTGAAGCCGGGCGGGATCTACATCGAAACCGACCTCGGGTTCCTGTGGCACGTTCCGATGCTGGCCTTGCTGACGCGACGGATCGGAGACAAGAGGGTGACGCTCCCGACACCCACGTACACGAAGAAGGACGTCCTCTTTCTCAAGGAGCTGATCGAGGCGGGGCGCTACCGGGCGGTCATCGACCGGACCTACCCGCTCGAGCAGGTGGTCGAGGCGACCAGGTACGTCGAGACGGAGCAGAAGACCGGCAACGTCGTCCTGACGGTCAGCCACAACGGCGCAGGAGCAACGGAGTGAAAGCGAACGCGATCAAAGCCGTTGTCCACGACAGAGACGGACCGCCGGACGTTCTCCGACTCGTAGAGGTCGAGCGCCCCGTCCCCAAGGACCACCGCTTGGAGACGAGATAGGCCATCACGGCAACCACGGGACGAAGAGAGTCGGCATGCGTCTCTTGGCGCGTTCGCGTCCCTCGGGGACGACGCTCACAAACCGACAGAGGAGTAGCAAATGCAGGTGACCACGCACGGCCATGGCGATACGTCGCTTGTGGAAAAGGAGCTGCGTTCCCGCACGCTGTATTCGCGCCTGATCGGAGCACTGTTTCTGGCCGGGTTTCTCCTTTACGGATCGGGCTCCTTGCTGGTCGATTCCATCACCGGCGAGCCTGACTTCGTTTCGACGATTCCCGAACAAGAGACCGCCTTGGTCCTTGGGGCCTTCTTGATGTTGCTGAACACCGGGGTGGATGTGGGCAAGGGGGTTCTCTTCTTCCCGATCCTGGAGGGCCACGGCAAGCGAACCGCGCTGGTCTACCTGGCCGCGCTGATTGTCCAGGTGGTCTTCCTGGACATCGGGGTGCTCTTTCTTCTGATGCTCGTTCCCCTGGGCGAGCTGGCTGTCGAGGGCGGGGGGGCGAGCCCGGAGTTCGCCACGGGCCTCGCGTCACTCCTGACCGACTCGAACACCATCTCCTACAACATCGGCCAGGCGGTACTCAGCTTCGGCGGCGTTTTCCTGTGCTGGCTGCTCTTCCGGACCGGGCTGATCCCCCGAGCTCTGGCGGCTCTGGGCGTCGTTGGCTACGTCTTGCACGGGGTGGGCTCGATCGCTGAGATCTTCGGGATCCCGATCGGCCTGATTCTTTTGATCCCCGGTGGAATCTTCGAACTGGGGTTGGCCTTCTGGCTCCTCATCAAGGGTTTCCAGCCCGAGGCCTACGCCGAGGGATTCCGTTCTCCCGTGAGCGCTTCTCGTCCACGTCCCGGGTGATGAGGGGCCGCCGGTTCGTTGAGACGCCGTGGCCGTGCGATCGCTTCACAACGATGGCCTGCCGTGAGATGGTCGTTTCGTCGAAGCCCGGAGACCGAAAGGTCATCGGGCCTCGACATTTATGCATAGCAAGCGATCGAATTGGCGTTCGATCGTATCGCCGTCGTCGCCTTCTCTTTCCCGATTGCTCGTCTTAGAGCGAAAGCGAGAGGGGCTGCGCCTTTGGCGCATCCCGGCAGCACCCGGATGGGCGACGAGTGGAGAACGGCGAGCGCATCCGTATTGCCCCGCACGCCCCTCGAGCGCGCGGTCGCGAGCAAGTGGGCAACGACTCGCACACGTCCCGCGACGCATCGAGCTTTCGAGCTCCCCAGGCCGAGCGATCAGGCGGTCTCCGTGACGGGTCGCCCGTCCTCGGCGAGGATCGGAGACGGCCTGAATCCCTTGAACGTGAGATAGAGGGCAAGGCCCGCCTCCCAAAGGATCTCCGGGATCGTTATGAGCAACAGCGGCGTGCTGAAAGGATCGATGGCCCCGAAAAGCACCAGGATCCCCCCGGCGACAGCCAGCGGGCCACCGATCAGCCCCAACAGCGCCATCCGGCGGGGAACGAGCCCGGACCGGTACATCAAGTAGCCCAGCAAGATCCCGTTCCCGAGGCCCGCAGAGAACTGCGGCCCGAGGAGACGCGTCCACTCGTGGAATGCGACGAGCGTCTGCCCGGCGATGTTGAGGGAGTCCGAGTCGCCGCCCGCTCCCGCGAAGTCCTCCCGCAAGGTCACCACCGCCATCAGGCTGATGAGGCCGATGACGATGATCGTCCCTTCCACGATGCGAAGCGCGACATAGCCAATGGCGATGCTCTCGCTCACCCGCTTGAGAATGCGATACAGAACGACGGCGGTAGCGATGTTGGCGATCGCGGTGAGGGTCTCCAAGAACGCACCCAAGGCGATCCGCGTGTCGGCTCCCGAGCCGAGGATGTAGTCGGGGTCGTTCAGGACGGGGTCGTAGAGAAGGAGCGCTGGGATCGAGAAAACGAAGGTGCCAATGAACCACAAGCCCGCATAGAGCGCGGTCCTTCTACTGGAGCTCATGTGGGCTCCTCCCGTCGCGGCACGGCCGCGTTGATACTGCCCGTGAAGGGAGCCCATAAACGGCTGCCTGCTTCGCCCGTGAAGCCGGCCCGGGAGCAGGACCTCGGAGCGTTCGGCACTGTCGCATGGTGGTCAAAGTGACCGCCGCAGGCGTTGTCCACCTAGTAACCGAGGGCGCGAGCGCCGCTGTCTGACATGGCGCGCCATACGCTCGCCGCGAATTCGCGTAGGCACCCAGAAACCGCTTGAAGAAGCGGTTTCTCGGTGAGGCGGAGGGGGAGGAATTCGAACCCTCGACGGGCCTAACGACCCGTAACGGTTTTCGAGACCGCCTAGAAACTATCAATTTGCAGGAACTTTATCCGGTATTCGCCAGTGAATTCGCCAGCGCGCCGCACATAAGTGGCCCAGGCAGGCGCCGTCCGACACCTCCGACGGGCCGAGGCGCGAAACGCCATCGGACCTCCCGCCAACGAGCGGATTTAGCGTCCTGCTAGGGCGCTGCAAGCGGCTCGGAGCACCCTCCTCTCGACAGAGGCCGCATCGGGCGGTCTCGAAGGGAAGGAGGAGCAATGAAGACGTCGACTCGGACACTCCGCCGCCTGGTGAGGGGTCTCGGCCTCGCGCTCGCCGTCGCCGCCGTTGCTGCGCCGGGGGCGCAGGCGGTCTCGAAGGACGACTACGGGATCGAGTCCTTCCGCGTTCAGGGGGAGCCGACCTCCACGTACGACGCGATCGAGGCGCTTCGAGCACAGCGACCGCGCGAAAGAGGCTCGCTGGCGTACGACGGGATCGAGCTCGTTCGGCGGGTAGAGCCCCGGACCGCGACCGCGCGTCACTACGACGCGATCGAACTCGTCCGTACCCGGCCGCCGCAGGTCGTGACGCGGCTCCCGTACGACGGGATCGAGCTCGTTCGGAGCCGGCCCCCGCTCGCGGCCGCGCCGTCGGCCCTCGTCTCCGCTTCCGGCTTCGATTGGAGCGACGCCGCGGTCAGCCTCATGATCTCGCTGATCGTCGGCTCGGCCGGCCTCCTCGTCGTGCGCCGGCGCGCCGACCTCGCGGCCTCGTAAAAGAGAAGGTCGCCCGCCGCCAGAAGCGGGCCTTCGGGCCCGCTTCTGGTAATCCGGGGTCAGCGTCTCTGAGCGTCGAAGCGCTGGAGAACGACTCCCCGCCGCGGAGAGGATACGGCGTGCCGTTCTTGGAGCTCTACATCGTCTCGTTCGTCGTCCTCGTCGCACTGGAGCGGTCGTTGGGTTCGCCCTTCGGCGTTGGGCATTACCGGCACCCTCCGGGACGCGCTAGTGACAGCGCCTACCCCGTGACCCGCGACTCGGGGCGCGGGCCCAAGCGTGGCCCAAGCGGCCGCGCCCGTTGAGCGCGCGAGCGGATCACCGCGTGGACCCGACCTCCTATGCGATCGCCGACGTCCTCGCGGCGTAGCTCTCCATGCCGAGCTCGAGGTAGATCCTCACCGCGCCGTCGAGGAGCCCGTGGGCCCGGTCAACGTCGCGGGAACCGTGCCGAGCGAGCAGCATCCGTGCGTAGTCATGCTGCGTGTGAGCGAGCCACGGCCAAGCGCGCATGCGTCCGTTCATTGCCAGCGCGTCCTCGAAGTGCTGCTCCGCGTCGCGCCAATGCTCAATCGACGTCGCGAGCAAGCCGAGATAGCGAGAGACCGACCCTCTGAACCCCTCGCTGACG
>JALZEA010000104.1 GCA_030862265.1 Actinomycetota bacterium
CTCGACCGGTGGAGGGGACGCGGCGAGCACCTCGAGGCGGCGTGCGAGATTGTGATCCTTCTCGATGACCCGGACAGATGCGACGAGATTCTCGACGTCGCCCGAGCCGAGGCCGAACACGGTGAGCTTGAGGCGCTGCGCTATTTCGCCGATCGCCTCGAGGGCAGGATGGCATCCGGACCCGGTGACTTGCCACGAGCGCGCGACTGCTTGGAAAGATCGGCCGATGGCTTCGCGCGCCTGGGCGCGCCGTGGGAGGAAGCGTGGTCGCGGCTCCTGTTGGCCGAGGCGATCGCGGAACTGGGGCCCGGTGCCGATGCCGAGACCCAGTTAGCGCGTGCACTTCCCATATTCGAGCGTCTCCGCTCGGTTGGAGAGATCGAGCGCGCCCGAAGCGTGCTAAGCCGGTTGACGACGCCCAGGCCCTAGAAGCGGGTCGGCGTCAGACCTTGAGCCCGGCCAGCGCGTTGGCGCACGCCTTCAGGGCGTCCCGCACGGGCTGGGGCTTGTCGGTACAGTGCTTCTGCTCGTAATGATGAAGGAGCGCGGCTAGCTGCTCATTGGGCTCGTCGGTCTCGTTGCTGTCCCAGTCGTCGTGAGGGCACGAAATCATGAGTTCTCCTCCCTTTCGGCGTCTTTCTTGGCGGATGCCAAGGCTCGACCATAGGAACCACCCATATCTAGGCAAGATTACGCAAACGGTGTATGCAATACCTCACAAAAGGGCCCATTCAGCACGTGTCATCTTGATGGCGTCGGCAGGACTCAAGTCCTCTGAGGCGAATGGCAACGGCGGGCTGGCCGGCAGGCGGGGATGGCGACGGAGCGAACGATGACGCAACGAGAACTGGGCTATGGGTCGATCGCCCGGGTTCGTCCTTCTCGCGTCAGTTCCGCGGTCCTACTCTCGATCATCGTCTCGGGCCTGCTCGCGATTGCTCCTCACACGGCCAACTCACAAACGGACTGCCCTCCGGGTCCAGGCAGCCCTACATTTTCCGGTTCACGGACCATCAGAGCAGATACCCCCCCAGCGGAATGGGAAGTGCCCTCGAGATCGACCGCATTCACGGGCAGCGTCCGGAATAACTGGGATTACCTCTACCTGACTCTGGACTCGCCGGGGCCCTTCCGAGTGAAGATCACATGGGACGATATCTCCGACGATTTCGATCTCATTGTGTTCAATACCCGCGTCTGTCCGACCGACTTCGCAGAAAACCATGAGATTGATCGATCGCAAGAGGACGTCTCTACCAGCGAAGAAGTGACTGTTCCGAACACTGCGAGTCAGTGGGAAGAGAACGCGGGCGAATACACGGTCCGCGTTATCTACGACACCGTTATTGACTCTGGATACAGGGGCACGGCATCTTTCCTCGAAGACGTAGTGCACGCAGCGCACTCCTTATCGGAGCTGGAATTCGGACCCGCGACCATCGTCTCCGCTCACTTCCTCGGCACCGAACCGATGGTAACGATGGAGCGGCCGCTCCCCGACTCGCTCGAAGGCGCGATCGACCCCCTCCGGATGTTCGTCGACTGGCCGCTCACCCCGAGAGGACAGATCGGCCAAGTGAGCAGGTCGCTGGACGGGGGTCGGAGTTTCCGGTTGCTATTCGATCCCGACTGCCCCGAGCGCAGCCGTCCCGGATGCCTCATGGGGGGTGGCAGCGACACGATGACCGAGGTCGACCTCATCGACGGAACGCTCTACTTCGCGGACCAGGCGGCGGTGATCGGAGCAGAATCGCTCGCGAGCTCGACCGATCACGGCGACACCTTCCCGGACACCTTCCCGAACAATAGGCAGTTCGCGATCACGAGCCAGATCACGGCGACCGATCGACAGTGGCTCATCCCCGTCAATGCCTCCGTCAATGATGTTCCGATACGCGTTGGCCCACGGGTGGTAAAGGCATTCCTCGCCTATCACGTCCCGTTCGAGGGCCAGTACATCCATGGCATCGACGAGGATGGCGTGCCTATCCCACAGCCGGTGCCTCAGCTACAACAAGTCGTGCAGAGCGGGCACCCGCGCGTCGATACGTCCGATGGAGCGGGTTCCGGCTGGATCTACCAGCCGTACAAAGAGTTGGGCGCTGAAGGCTTCGTCGTTAGAGTTGCCACTGCGCACGGCTCCGACTACCAGTTCCCCCACAAGTGGGAGTCGACGACCGTGACGACGGATCTCGCCACCAACTTCCCGTGGCTCGACATCGATAGCGCAGGCAACGCCTATCTCGTGTGGGCCGCCGAAGATGGTGCGGTCTACTACAGCGTCTCGCCGATCGCGATTCGCCTTCCCGACGACACGGCCCCCAACGACCCCACCCAAGGGGGACGCCCAGGGACATTCTGGACGCCGTCGGTCCGGCTCACGCCGGAGGGGATAACAAGTTCGGTGTTCGCCGAAGTGGTGGCGGGGGGGCCCGGCCGGATCGCGATCACGTACGCGGGTTCCAAAGACGACAAGGCTGCCGGCAAGCCGGACCTCGCGCCGGACACGGCTAGCTGGCACGCGTACGCGGCGGTGGTAACCGGCGCGCACCAGCAGGGTGGGCCGCCGGTGGTCACGACCGGGCGAGTGTCGCATCGCCCGATCCACGAGGGCAATATCTGCACGGCAGGTCTCTTCTGCGGCCTAGCACTTGAAGCGGCGGACCCCGAAATGAAGGCGGCCGACAGATCGCTCGCCGAAATGATCGACATCGGCGTCGACGAGGACGGCCGGATCGGGGTCGTCTTCACGGACAACAACAACTCCCTCCCGTGGCAGGACGAGATCGAGAAGGCGCGGCCCTTCGTCCATTTCGCCAAGCTCTCGTCGGGCCCGTCCCTCTTCGCAGACGAGTCGATCGCGGTGGCACCCCCCGTCGATATGGCCGAGACTGAGCGAGGTGACGCGACCTGGCCCAACACCGCGAGCGGGAAAAACCTGACCGCGATGGACCTGCGCCGCGCCGAACTAGCATTCCAGGACGGTCAGATCATCGCGCGTCTCCATCTACCGGATTCAGTAGCGGACCGAGAGGTAAGGGAGGAGATGATGAAGGACGCCCTGGAATCCTTCGAGGTGACCTCCTCACCGATCCATTCTCCCGAACGGCTGCAATACATGGTCCGCTTCTCCACCGACGACGACGTTTACCACCTGTCCATGGACTACCACCCGCCCACGGGATCGCAGACCGAAGGCGTGACACGCTTCTTTGGCGGACGCCTTGACGCCAACGACGCCCTGCGGGTCGGGGATTCGGACTCGCTCACACTGGTCGGCGCCGCGTATCGCGATGACGGCCTAGCGGTCGAGGGATGGATCGACGGCGACACCCTCGTCATCCGCGCCAATGCCGAGGACCTCCTCTGCGTCAATGCCCAGGACGTCTGCGTTACTCCCGACGAGATCAAGGTCTTCAGCGTCACCGGTTTCGCGATGGGAGGGCCCGCGGAGGAAGACGTTGGCGTCTTCAACCCGATGCGGACCGTGGACGCGACCCCACCGTTCGACGCGACGCTTTTGTCCCAGCCGCTGCAGACGACCCTTACCTACACCGGTGACCACGAGGGCAAAGTCGGTGACTCCGTTGCGGTGTCCGCCCTGCTTGCAACCGCCGACGGTTCGCCTCTCGCGGGTCAGACGATCTCTTTCTCACGCGGCGGCAAGGAGGCCACCGCGGTCACCAGCGACGGCAGCGACGGCAGCCCCGTCGGGGTCGCGAGCACTACGCTCCACATCACCGGGCCGCCGGGATCGAGCTTGCCGGTGGTCGTCACGTTCGGCGGGGACGACTCGTTCCTGCCGGTATCGATCGAGGCCCCCTTTACCGCCCACACGGGCAGCCTCAAAGCCCCCCGAGGAGCCATCTAGCAGCGCCACTGCCCGGGTTCCCGGATAGGTTGACCACATGACCGGGAACGGCGGGGACCCCGGGAGCTTCCTCGATGCGATCGACGACTCCGATCGCTCGGCACTCTTCTCGTTCGCGCGCAGGCGGCGCTATCCGAAGGGCGACTCGCTGTTCAACGAGGGGAACCGGTCCGACCGCGTACTCATCCTCCTCGAAGGCCGAGCGAAGGTCGCACGAGCAACCGAGGAAGGGAAAGAGGTGCTCCTCGCGCTGCGCGGCCCCGGTGACCTACTGGGCGAGATGTCGGCCTTCGACGGTGAACCTCATTCTGCCTCGGCGACCGCGCTGGAGGACTGCGATGCCTTGGTTATTACGAGGGACGAATTCACCTCGTTCCTCGAAGAACACCCGCGTGCCGCGGTGACGCTACTGACGATGCTCACGCAGCGGCTACGTGATGCCGACGAGAAGCGCGTGGATTTCCTCGCCTACGACGCAGAGAGCCGGGTTGCGCGACGACTGGTGGAGCTCGCGGAGAGATTCGGAGAAGCGACCGACGCGGGAGTCCGGATAGGGGTTCTGAGCCAAGAAGAGCTCGGTGGGTGGTTGGGCGCGTCGCGCGAGTCGGTGAGCAAGGCGCTCCAGACGATGCGCTCTCGGGGCTGGATCGAGACGCACCGTCGGGAGATCACGGTGGTCGATCTCGACGCACTCCGACAGCGGGCCGAATAAGGATCAAATCGTCCTCTCGTTGGAGCACCGGGTCGTGTCTTCCTCGCAGACTCGATACGTGAGACTTCCGGACGGGTTCTCGACGTGATCCGTAAAAGACCCGTCGTCGGGTGTCGTCGCTATCACGACACCGTTGCGATAGATGATCACGGAACCTGCGCGGTCCGTGCCGGACCACTCGAGGTAAACCGTCGCCGTCCGCCATCCTCTGACCCATGTGACCCTCAAAAGGAAATCGTCCTCTCCTCCGCCGCCGCCGTCATCAGAGGTAACCGTCACGGTCGTGGATGTGCCGCCGACGGCGCCTTCGTCGTCGGTGACGGTGAGCGAGACCGTGTAGCTTCCCGCCGCGTCGTAGGTCTTGGTCGCGGTCGCCCCCGATCCGCTGGTCCCGTCGCCGAAGCTCCATGCGTAGGCAGCGATGGTCCCATCTGGGTCAGAAGATCCCGCCGCATCGAACGTGCAAGTCGTGTTCGAGCAAGAGTGGGTGAACGACGCGATAGGTGGCTCGTTGTCGGGTGGTGGCGGTGGAGCGGTCCCCAATGTCCGGGTCGCGCTATTGGCCGCAAAGACTCCCGGATCGCCCACGTCGAGCAGGGGTTCGGTGGTCCCGTCGTTGGAGTCATCGAACCATCCAAAGTTGCCGGCCGTAGTCAGCACGTGGTGAACCGCGTCGACATCAGCACCATCCCGAGGGTCGTTTGCGCCGCTGGTGAGCACGGCCGCGGCGCCGGCGACGTGAGGTGACGCCATCGAGGTGCCGCTTAGCGTCCGGTACCCCCCTAATAGCGAGGTCGAGAGGATGCACGTCCCGGGGGCGACGATGTCGACTGCTGGTCCCCAATTGCTGAAGCGGGCGAGCGTGTCGTCCTCATCCGCGTAGCAGGTTGCGCTTCCCCGTCCGCCGGCGGTCCCGTCGAAGTCGGTGAGCGCGGACACGGTGATCGCGTCCGGATGTCCGGCGGGACTGTAGTCGCGCGCGTCGTGATCATCGTTACCCGCAGCGACGACGTGTACGACGCCTGCATTTACGGAGGCGGCGAGCGCGACGTCGAACGCGTCCATCTGACAGTCGCAGCCGAGGCTCATGTTGGCGACCTCGATCGTGTCGGCTCTGTGGGTGACCCAATCGATGCCACCGATGACGTCGGACATCAGACCGGTACCCGGCGCGGTGAGTACCTTGACTGAATGGATCCTCGCTCCGGGGGCAACGCCTACGACACCGACACCGTTGTCCAGCGCGGCCGCGGTTCCTGCCACATGCGTACCATGACCGTTATCGTCCTCGCCCGCACCTTCCACGCATCCTCCGACGGAGCCACTGCCGAGACAGCTCACTACGCGCACCACGTTGAGATCGGGATGATCGGGCTGTACGCCAGTATCGATGATCGCGATGTCAACGTCGACGCGAGCGTCATCGGTCCCGTCGATGTCGATGCTCCCGTTAGCCGGTGCGGATATGCGCGCGATTCCCGTCGGCGTGGTCTGAGCGAGCGCGGTAACGGCGTGGTCGGGTTCGACGAAAGCAACGCGCTCGTCGCGGGCGATCGCGGCCGCAGCCTCCTGCGGCAGCTCCGCGGCATATCCGCGGAGCGCGTCGTTGTAGACGTGGGTGACGTCGCCCGCGTAACGTCGTTCGTGCTCGGCGGCGACAGCCGCGGGGCGGGCAGCATCATCGAGCACGATGACGTAGCGATCACGGCCCTCCGCCGGCCCCGCGGAGACTGGGGGTGCCGCCACGACGACGAGCGAGAGCGCCACCATGTAGGCGAGGTGACGGCGTCGGATTGTCGAGCGGGAGAACGGGCCACCGCGATGGGTCATCTAGTTCCCTCCCAGGTGTAGGCCATTCCTGAGAGCGCCCTAGAAACGCCCGTACTGATTGTTCTGCTCGCGAGTCTGCGGTCATAAACCCATTTCGCCCTTTTTGCCCGCTTTCCTTCTATCGAGTGATGGATGGGAAAGGGGCCCGGGAAGGGCGGCGAGAGACTTCCGCGAGAGGGGCCGCCGGGCGGGGGGAATCGCCTGGCGGCCCGGGGGTCTGCCCCGGGGGAGCCGGCTCTAGGATCCGGCTCCCCCAGGGCAAATCGGGGTTGCGAGTTCTTTCAGGCGGACGCCGTCAAAAGGGCGTGCCCGAGTAGTGCTACGGCTAGGTCGTGACGCAGACGCTCGCCCCGACGCTGTCGGTCTTCGTCGGCTTTCCCGGCTGCGTGGTCTTGTGCTTGACGGGTTTTCCGCCATCGGAGAGGTGCACGGAAGATCTTTCGCTGAATGTTGCTCCCGAGGCGAAAACCGCGGCCCCGACGCGTTTCGTGATCGTTCCGTCGGGGTTCTTGAGCTCGCAGGCCGTCGGAGTCCCGACCTCTGTCAGCACGTTCGGGAGGTGGCCTGCCGACGTCAGCGTGTAGCTCAGATCCAACGTGAGTCCACGGGAGGTGCCGGGCAGCAGGATGCTTTCACACTCCTCGTTGAGGCAGAGTTCGACGACTTGGTACGGGGTGTTCAGTCGAGCGGTCACACTCGCCGCTTGCGTCAGCCCACTGCCGGCAGATACGGGCGAGGGCAACGTCGTCATCAACAACAGCAACGCGACCGGAGCGATGCCTCTTCGAATGGTTCTCATGCAGGAACTCCTCCCTAGATAGTCGTCCCCGGAGGAGGGACATGGGCGGAGTGAAACCGCCCATGTCCCTCTCGTTCACCTAACCGCTCTCCTTAAAAAACCCGCTACTGCTAGATCGGTAGATCGCAGAGACGGACGAAGAGAGGCAGAGTGTTGTAGAAGGTCGTGCCTCCGCCGGGCTGCGCCTGGTGAACGGCTTGCCCGTTCACGATCAGGCTTCCGTGGCTGCCGCTCTTGAAGTTCGCCTCTTGCGCGATCAGCGCGATCCCGGTCTTCTTCTCGTACTGAGTTGGGCTGGTTCCCGCAATGGGGCACGGGACCGCCGCGGACCCGGCGACCGCGCTGACGCTGGGGAGATGCGACGCGTTCACGAGCGTGTAGGTCATGGAGAGAGCGATCGTCTGTGGGTCCGCGCCCGTCTGGACTTTCTCGCATGACTCTTCCTTGGGCGTGCCGTCCTCATTCGCCTCGTCGCAGACCTCCAGCGACGGGGTCACGATCTTGGGGAGATTCAGGGCCGCCGACACCGTCTGGGTCAGACCGCTCCCATGCGACGCCACCGCGGGGAAAGCCAACGTCGAGATCAGCACCGCGAGGACGCCGACCGAGAGCACACACTTGGTCTTTAGATTCATCTTCGTTCTCCTTTTTCTGACCATCGGGTTTGCACTTGCCTGACTTCCGATCACTACCGACTACCGCGTCGTTCTCATCGCCTCCCCATAGGGCCTCCTCTCGTCCGCCGTCGTTACGCGTTAGCTGCGAACCCGGACCCGGACCCGCACCTGCTTGCGCTTCATGTCCTCCTCCTTGACACCTGGTAGCACCGTGTTGGACATGTCCCAGGGTGGAAGAAAGGAGCGCAGGAGTCTGCAGAGGAACGCGCTGAATGGATGGGTACTTATGCCCGTTCCGGAGTGGTCGTTCTGCGGCTAACGACTAGGAGTTAGATCGCGCGCCGCTTGAGCTTCTCGATATCGAGGATGATGATCTTGCGGCGACGTGTCTCGATCAGCCCGCTCGAGCGGAAGGATTGCAGCGCCTTCGTCGTCGCCTCGCGTGAGGACCCGGTCCACGCCGCCAGTTCCTCTTGCGTTAGCTGGAGGTCGATGGTGATCGTCGTGTCTTCCGGTTCGCCGTAACGCTCCGCAAGTTCGACCAGTCGGCGCGCCAAGCGTCCGACCGAATCGTGCGAGAGGTACTCCATCCGTTTCTCGTCGGCATCCCGCTGGCGCGCGACCAGTGTGCGCAGCAGTGCCATCGACGCCTTGGGGTGCGAATCCAGAAATGACAGCAGCGGCTCGACGCCGATCGTCACCGCGGCCACGTCCGACATAGCACGAGCAGAGGCAAGGCGAGGACTGCCGTCCAGGGCAGACATGTCGCCCACCACATCGCCGGGCCCCCGCACGCCGAGCACGATCTCGCGACCCTCGTCGGTGTGGGAGAAGATCTTTACCCGCCCATCGGTGATGATGAAGACGCGATCCGCGTTGTCACCTTGCGTGAAGAGGGTCGTTCCATGCGGGAAGCGCCTAGGATGCCCGAGTACGAGGAGCTCCGCCGCGTCGTCGGCGGCCAGCGCCGCAACGTACGTTCCCTCTTCCGCACGGAACCCCGGCATCTCCCATCTCCAGTCTCGGTTCTATCCGAGGCCTGCGGGGGTTCACGCTAGGAGTCGCGACCGCACTCGTCTGTGAAAAAAGAGACACACACGGGGAGTTCAGCAGGCACTCGTTTACGGCGAAGGATCGTCGCGCGCAGCTTAGAGATCGTCCTCAAGCGCGACACCTCGGCCCCCGCGTCGGAGGAAGTCTCGCTCGGCGTCCGTCGGAGCGAGGGCCGCGGCGCGCTCGTAGGCAGTCGCAGCCTCATCGTGTCGCCCCAACCGGCGAAGCAGATCGGCGCGCGTCGCATGGAACGAGTAGTAGTTGTCGAGGTCCAACCCATCCACTAGAGCCAGCGCTGCGGCGGGGCCTTCCACCTCGCCGATCGCGATGGCACGGTTAAGGGCCACGACCGGCGTCGGGGCGACCGCGAGCAACCGGTCGTACAACGCCACGATCTGCGACCAATCGGTATCTGCGAACGTCCGGGCGTCGGCATGCACCGCGTTGATGGCCGCCTGAAGCTGATACGGACCTGGTTGGTTGCGGCGCAAGCACCGACGGACGATCGCTTGGCCCTCCTCGATCAGCGCCCGGTCCCAGCATGTCCGGTCCTGCTCCGCGAGCAGCACCAGGGAGCCGTCGGGGCGCGTACGCGATGCGCGGCGCGATTCCGTGAGGAGCAACAATGCCAACAGGCCGGCCACCTCCGGTTCGTCGGGCATGAGCGTCGCCAGGATCCGTGCGAGTCGGATGGCCTCGGAGCAGAGACCGGGTTCGGTCGGGTCGGTCAGTCCCGCGTTGTAGATGAGGTACACGACGGCGAGTACGGGAGGCAGACGATCGGGCAGCTCGTGATCTTCCGGAACGCGATACGGGATCCGCGCCGCTTTGATCTTGTGCTTCGTTCGTACGAGCCGTTGGGCCATCGTCGACTCGGCAACGAGAAAGGCGCGCGCCACTTCCTCAGTCGACAGACCACCGAGCAGCCGCAGGGTCAGGGCCACCTGCGCGTCCGTGGCCAGCGCCGGATTGCAGCAGGTGAAGATGAGCCGCAGCCGGTCGTCCTGCACTTGTCCCACCTCCTCGGGTACGTCGGCGTCGTCGTTGGTCGATCGCAACATCGCGTCCTCGATCAGTTCCCGTCCACGCGACTCACGACGCAGTCGATCGATGGCGCGGTTGCGGGCGGTCGTTGTGATCCAGCCACCCGGGTTGGGCGGCAGGCCGGTGTCCGGCCACGCGCGCAAGGCGATGGCGAATGCCTCCTGCACCGCGTCCTCGGCGACGTCGATGTCTCCGAAGACGCGGATCAGGGTGGCCACGGAGCGGCCGTACTCCTCGCGGAAGATGCGCGCGACCTCGGCTTCGTCGAGTCCCCGCGGGGAGTCGAGATCGCGCATTCCCTCAGGGCTCAGGTTCCGGAAACCGCCCGGAAGGGACGGACCTCGATCGGCTTCCCGACGATGGCAGTCGTCTTCGACGCCCAGGCGAGCGCGGCGTCGAGGTCGTCGGCCTCGACGATGTAGAAGCCACCGAGGAACTCCTTCGACTCGGCGAAGGGGCCATCGGTCGTCAAAGTGTCACCGCCCAAGTCACGCACCACAGTGGCGGTGTCGGGTCCGTGTAGGGCGCCGCCGAAGACCCACGCGCCGGCCGTCTTCATCTCGCTCTCGAGGCTGTTGATCTGCTCCATGTATTGCTGCATAGCTTCGTCTGTCATCGAGGGGCCAGCCTCACCCTCGATGCCGTGAACGGACAAAAGGTAGTGCGCCATGGTGGATTCCTCCGTGACCGGGCGGGTCGATCCCGCCGTTCACCCATGCTACGAACGGCCGGCACTCAGATCGACACATGCACGTAAGAAAACCCACTTACGATGGGCCATTCATGTCGTTAGACGATGTATTTCGGCTAAGCGGTTGCCATAACGAACAAGACCTCGGGGAGTACCGGCTTCCCGAAGACGCGTCTGTTAGATGAGGACCGCGGTCGTCGGACACGTCGAATGGGTTGAGTTCGCGCGCGTTCCACACATCCCGCGGCCCGGCGAGATCGTGCACGGCGACTCGACGTGGACGGGGCCCGGAGGTGGAGGCGCAGGTGCCGCGGTGCAGCTCGTCAAGCTCAGCACGGAAACCCTGTTCTTCACCGCCGTCGGAGACGACTCGCTGGGACGGCGAGCCGCGGACGAGCTCCAACGACTAAACGTGAAGCTGCACGTCGCTTGGCGCCCCGGGCCCACACGCCGGGCATTCACCCACATAGATGGCACCGGCGAGCGCACGATCACGGTTCTCGGCGACCGTCTCGGACCCCATGGCGCCGATCGCTTGCCGTGGGCCGAGCTCAAGTCCACCGACGCGACATATTTCACAGCAGGAGACGAAGATGCTCTTCGCCGGGCGCGCGACAGTCGCGTCCTGGTCGCCACGTCTCGTGCCCTCGACGTCGTCCGATCCTCGCGCGTGAAGCTCGATGCGCTCGTCGGAAGCGCGACCGACCCCGACGAGGCGTACGCGACCGCATCGCTGGACCCGGTTCCTAAGCTCGTCGTTATGACGTCCGGCGCAACAGGGGGCGCGTACTGGACCGAATCCGGAGTCGACGAGACGTTCATAGCGCCCGAACTCGACGGCCCGGTGGTCAGCCGCTACGGAGCGGGTGACAGCTTCGCCGGCGGCCTGACACTGGCGCTCGGGGCGGGCGCGTCTCCGTCGGAAGCCGTCGCGTTCGCAGCTCGCTGCGGTGCCGCCGTCCTGCGCGGCACGGGTCCGTTCGAAGGCCAGCTCACCGAGAGTCCCTTCGCGTAGCCGTCAACCACCGCGCGGGGCACGGAGTTTCGCTTGCAGCGTCATCGCGGTGGTGACCAGCGCGACGTGAGAGAAGGCCTGCGGGAAGTTTCCGACGAGTCGCTGCGCGACCGGGTCGTACTGTTCCGACAGAAGTCCCACGTCGTTGCACAAGTCGACCAGACGCTCCATGAGCGCTTCGGCCTCGTCCACCCGGCCCAACAGCGCGTAACAGTCTGCAAGCCAGAATGTGCATAGCAGAAACGTGCCTTCCCCCGGCGGTAGCCCATCGTCGGACTCGTGGGTGTGGTAGCGCGAGACGAGACCGTCGTGCGTCAGCTCCCGTGCGATCGCATCGATCGTCGACGTCATGCGCGGATCGCGCGCATCGATGAATCCCACCAGTGGCAGCATCAGCAGGCTCGCGTCGAGCTCGGGCTCGTCATACGCGCGGATGAACGATCCCCGGCCCTCGTCGTAACCGCGGCGCAAGACCTCTTCTTTGATCGTGTCCCTCGTCTTGGCCCAACGGTCGCGCTCTCCTTCTCGACCGCGCCGGTCGACCGCCTTCACAGCCCGATCGACGGCGACCCACGCCATGACCTTCGAGTGCACGAAATGGCGCCGCCCCGAACGCACCTCCCAAATGCCCTCGTCCGGTTCGTCCCAGTGCGCACATACGAACCCGACGATCTCGCGCTGGAGGTTCCAGGCTTCGTCCATCGGCTCGATGCCGGCGCGCGCCGCGGAGTGGAAGGAGTCCATCACCTCGCCGTAGACGTCGAGCTGGAACTGACCCGCGGCCGCGTTGCCTATCCGGACCGGCCGCGAGCCTTCGTAGCCCGAGAGCCAGTTGAGCTCGAGCTCGGGCAGCCGCCGCTCCCCCTGAAGGCCGTACATGATCCGAAGCTCGTCCGGGTCCCCGGCGACCGCGCGCAGCAACCAGTCGCGCCACGCCTCCGCCTCCGCGGTGTATCCGCTCTCGAGCAGCACGTCGAGGCTGAACGTCGCATCGCGCAGCCAGCAGTAGCGATAGTCCCAGTTGCGGACGCCACCGATCTTCTCCGGTAAAGATGTCGTCGCGGCCGCGACGATCCCTCCGGTCGGAGAGTAAGTAAGCGCCTTGAGGGTCAGCAGACTTCGCATCACGTGCTCACGCCACCGACCGCGGTAACTACACCGGCTCGCCCACCGGTTCCAGAAATCGATCGTTCGGTCGAGCAACCGTGAGCATTCGTCTCTCGAGAGCTCGACGTCGTGATGCCGATGCGCGGGGTGGTAGGCGGCGAGGAAATACACGTCTTCCACTTCCGCCCCCGCTGTGACGGTGAACTCCCTCACGGCGGTCGCGTGATCCAGCTCGAGCTCGATGTCGCAATGCAGATCGATGGCGTCAGGTCCACCGACGGCCTCGAGGACATCGCCGTGGCGGCGGAGCCACGGGGCGATGTTGCCGTAGTCGAAGCGGGGCGCGTATTCGACGCGCATACGTACCGACCCGCGCTCGGCCGCGACCAGGCGTACCACCACATCCTTCGTGTAGACAGCCTCGGGCGCGTCGGGGCGCGAACCTTCCTCGAAGGCGAGGCAATCGGTCAATCTGACAACTCCCGTCCCGGTCTCAAAGGTCGTCTCGAGCACGAGCGTGTCGGGGAGGTAACGACGTGAGATCGATACGGCCTCTTCAACCGGTCGGATGCTCCAGTGCCCTCCCCTCTTCCCGTCGAGCAGCGCCGCGAACACCGCCGGGGAATCGAAACGTGGGAGGCAGAGCCAATCGATGGAGCCATCCTTCGAGACCAGGCCTGCGGAATGCGTATCGCCGATGAGGGCGTAATCCTCGATCCTGGTCGTCACTTACGCGCGCGCCACAACGCAATTCCGAATCCAGCGGAAGCAGCTGCGATCATCCTGCGCCGCGCGGTGAACCACCACTGCACACTGCGTGAGGACGCTCGGTCGTCGAATTCGCCATGCGCGCCGTGGTCGCCGTCGACGGACTGCCAGAGATTGTCCGGCCGATCCGGCTCTATCGGGACGTCTGTTTGCTGCGAGTCGTAGCCCGTCCATCCGAGATAGCGATCGAGCAGCCCCGGGATGAACTTGTTTGTGAAGATAGCAAGCGTCGTCGGGAGACCGACGTTGATCTCTCGCCTGTCGTGTTCGGACGCCCACACGATCGCGTCGGCCGCGACCTCGGGCTGGAAGATCGGTGGGACGGGCTGCGGATGCCGCGCAAGACTGGTTTTAACCCAATGGAACTGTGGCGTGTTCAGCGCGGGTAGGTGAACCATTGTCACCTTCACGTCACTCTTGTCGTGGAGTAACTCGCAGCGCAAGGAGTCCGTGAATCCTTTGATGGCGTGTTTAGCGCCGCAATATGGCGACTGCAAAGGGATGCTCCGATACGCAAGAGCCGAACCGACCTGAATGATGCATCCCCTGTTGCGCGGACCCATCCTTCGTAAGGCTGCCATCGTGCCGTAGACGTAGCCCATGTACGTCACGTTGTTCACCCGAGCAAAGTCGGTCGCCGAGATCTCCTTGAACGGCGCGAACACCGAGACCATCGCGTTGTTGACCCATACATCGATGGGCCCGAGCTCTTCCTCGACGGTGGACGCCGCCCTCTCGACCGCATCCGCGTCCGAGACATCGACGACGAGGTCGAGTCCCCGCCGTCCGCTCGATTCGACCTCGGCGCGTGCCGCTTTCAAGCCCTCGCTACCGCGTGCAAGGACCGCGACATCTGCTCCTCGCGCCGCGAACGCGCGCGCAGTGGCACGGCCTACCCCGGCGGACGCGCCGGTCACGACCACGACGCGTGGTTGCCTCAGTTGCCCTCCTCGATCGGACTGTTCTCGATGGGGGGCTGGTGGTCGGTACCGCGTTCGATGTCCCGAAGCTCGTCCGGACCGTTGCAAGCACCGAGGCCAGACAAGAGCATTACGGCCACGAATGCCGTGGCGGTTGTATATCGGGTCACGACGTTGCTATACCCGGCGATCGGGTGGACAATCCGGCCGGCGCTTCGACCGACAGGCGCTCGATCGCTTGCCACACGTCCTGGAATTGCGGACCAAGACGGCCTATCTCGGCCAGGTTCGCCCTACTGATCCGCTCCAGCTTGGCCGCGCCCGCGCGCGTCAACGTCAGGCGCACCACCCTCTGGTCGTATCGGTCCTGATGGCGGCGCACGAGGGCGGCGGCTTCGGCGCGATTCACCAATTCAACGGCGCTGTGATGCTTGATAAGCAGGCGCTCAGCGACCTCACCGATCGTCGGGCCGGTCTTCGGGCGATGGCCACGGATCGCCAGCAGTAACTGGTGCTGAGTCGGCGTCAGCCCGTGCTTCTCCGCCTGGGTCTTGCTGTAGTTCAAGAACCCCCTAATGGCGGTTCGAAATTCGAGTAACCGCCAGTAGTCATCGTCCTTCAGCTTCGCATTCTGTGTCATTGGCGCTTGCCTACCTGTCTCCAAGGTTCGAGGCGCAGGATACGGGCCCATCGAGTGAACGCCGCCGGGTTTAGTTCGGGCCGGTAGAGCATTCTATATCGTAGTACGATGTTATCGTAATACGACGTATCGCTTGGCCACGAAAGGGGATGAGGAATTGGCAGGAGAGCCATGGGAATCGCCAGATCCTCCGGGTCATACCAGGCTGCAGATCTCAATGAGGCATGGCGAGAGCGAGTCACGTTTGACATGCCGCGGCGAGATCGACGCATCGACAGTCCCAATCTTGGAGTATGCGCTCGGTCTCGTGATGACTACGGATCCGCCAGCCTTGGTCGTCGATTGGAGAACAGTGTCCTTCGTCGCGCTGGTCGGCGTCGACGTCCTGCTGGAAGCGGCTGGCGAGTGTCGCTCGAAGGGCAGCGTCCTGCGACTGATTCCAGGCGACGCCGGCCGTCGTGTCCTCGACTTAGTCGGCTGGGATGACGTCGAAGAAATCACCGATCCGTTCGCAATTCCCAGCGAGGTGGAAGCGGCTCTCGTGAACGTGCTGTCGATGAATTAGTCCGTCCTGCGGCCGTGGAAAGACGCAACTTTCACTTGGCCCGCAGCTTCACGCAGCACTCCCCTGGCGTTGGCTCGAGAGAGGCTTCAACACTCTCGTTACCCAGGCCGCGTAGTAGCCCGTCGATGAACTCACGGTTAAGTCCGCAAACTAACTCGGGAGCGCGTCGCGACAGGTCGTGAAACGGGCAATTGCGCAGCGAGATGGTTTCGCCGTCGACGCGGTAGGGCTCGTAACCGTAGTCGGTGAGTGTGTCCTCCGCGACCGCGAGCGTCCGTTCAGACGCCGGAGGGCGCAACCGCAATTCCGCCTTGACCTCTTCACCGATGGCGTGCCCTCGATCGTGGGCGATGCGTTTGGCGACCTCGCGCGCCGGTTCCTCGGAATCGTTGGTGAGCGCCGCGACCATGATCTCGCCCACGATGTCGTAGCGCCTCTCGGGAAGCGAGACGTCGATCTCGAGATCCGAGGGCTCATACAGCTTTGAGCTCCGGCCCGCCCCTCGTCCTCCCCGACCGGGCAGACGCGCGTAGTGGGCCGTGAGTAGTCCCCGTTCGACGAGTTTGTCGAGGTGGAAGGCTGCAAGCTTCCGAGAGATCCCGACGTGCTCGGCCGCCTCATCTCTTGAAACGGGTCTCCCCTCGCCCCTGATGAACACGTACATGCGGCGGCGAAGATCATCCTCGAGCGCCGCGATGGCGCGCGCACCCTTGCGCAGTCCTCTGAGCACCTGTCACTTATAACACAAAGATTTATAGGCGTAAATACCCACACGACCGCTGTCGCCGAAGTCTTCGCTAATTATTCTTGGCGCTTCCGCCTTGACAGACGTTCTGCCGGGCGCGACGCTGCTTCTAACGACAACGAGTCTTGGCGTTAGGAGGAGGTGGTGCGTTTGCATGCCGACTTGAGCAGCGCTTGAGCCACTGGATGCCACTCGAGACCAGGAGACGATCTTGAAACCGACGGCACTTTCCTTACGAAACACAACCGCCACGCTGGCCACGGCCGCATTGATGGCGGCAACGGTCGGCGTGGTGAGCTACGTATCGACCATCCCCGACGTGGCAAACGCGTCGACGGCTCACGGCCAGAACCACGCGGTCAAGCGCTCGCGCCAGGCGATCGCGTTTCGGAACCAGATGCGCAAGCTGTGGGAGGACCACATCGTCTGGACGCGCCAGTTCATCGTGAGCTCGGTTGCTGACCTGCCCGATGCAAACACGGCCGCAGGACGCTTGCTGGCGAACCAGGACCACATCGGTGACGCGATCAAGCCGTATTACGGCGCCGAGGCCGGTGAAGCGCTCTCGGCCCTATTGCGTGACCACATCCTGATCGCGGCGGACATCCTGACCGCGGCCAAGAACGGAGATTCGGCCGGAGTTGAAGAGGCGAATGCCCACTGGCACGACAACGCCAACGAGATCGCAGACTTCCTGTCGGCTGCGAATCCGAAGAACTGGCCGCAGTCGGAGATGAGAGAGATGATGGCTGAGCACCTCGAGTGGACCCTTGCCGAGGCTGTCGCTCGTCTGAATGCCGACTGGGACGCCGACGTAGCTGCCTACGACCGTATCCACCGCGACATCTTGCACATGGCCAACATGTTGAGTGTCGGGATCATCAAGCAGTTCCCGGGCAGGTTCTAGTGCTTGCCCGAGTCCGCCGAGTCTTCGTTGAGCTCCCGCTGCTCATGCGTGCGGGTCTCGGGCTCGCGGTTCTTGGAGCCGTGATCGACGTCGGTTACCACTTCGCGACCGATGCGCCCGGCATGGGACACGGCCCCGTGGCAGTGCTCGGTCACACGACGACGCTCATCGGAATGGTCGTCACCATGCTCGGTCTCGCGGGGGCGGCGTTCACGCGCCGCCCCGTCGAGGCAAAACCAACGAAGAAAGGACAATCTCGATGACCCTTGCTGCAGCACCTCAGATCCTGCAACACCCCTGCTGCGACTTCATCAACGAGCTCCCGTGGGGGTTCTTCCTCGTCGTCCACATCGCGCTGTTTGCGGTAGGTACTTTCTTCGCGCTGCGCGCGTTCGAAGGTGGATCCAGTGCTCTCGGATCGGGCTTCGCACTGTTTGCTTTCGCGGAGATCACATACATGACCTACCACGTCAACATCACCCAATTCCTGTTCTCACACACGATCGCGGAGGTCCTCAACGGCCTTGCCTTTGTTGCGATCTTCGTGGGGGCAGTTCAGGCCGGGTTGGTGCGGGTCGGGAGTGGGGAGTCGCGCGCCACCGCGAGCGCCGCGGCGACACGATGACGCGTCTCAGCGCGGCTCTGGCATTTTCGCTGTTGGCTCTGGGAGCCTGTTCATCGGGGTCTGGAGGCAATGCACAAGCCAGCCAACAAGCAGGAGATGAAACTGCACCGTTCGAGCTGAGCGCGGCACCGGTGGAGACGGCAGAGGTGACAGCGTTCAAGAGCTACAGGTTCGAACCCGCGGTGATCAAGGTCGGCGCGGGCTCCGAAGTGACGTGGACGAACGAGGACGACTTCCCGCACAACGTCCGCTTCCTCACGGGAAGCGACGAGACCCATGACCTCCCCATCGGAGACAGCGTAAGTGTCACCTTCGATGAGGTGGGCGACTTCTATTACGAGTGCTCACTGCACCCTCAGCAGATGCGCGGCAAGGTGATCGTCGGCTCATAACCGTGCGTAGGGCCGGAGGTCCCCCACCTCCGGCCCTCTCAAATGGGCGGTGACAGGTAAAGCCCGGGAACCGCGTGGCGACCGGCCAACCTGCGATTAACTAAATGCTGATGAGCAGATCGATAGGTGTCCTCATCGTGACTGGGTTGCTCGCGGCATGCACCGCAGATGACCCCTTGCGGGACTCCTCACCCTCTGCACCTCCAAGTTCATCAGCGACCTTCGCTGCACAAGTGGGTCTCACAGAACGGGCGGCGGAAGTTCGCATCGGGATACTGAATGCTGCCGAACATGGCGACTACGAGATGCTTCGTCCACTGTTGGAGCCGGAGGTCTTTCTTTCGGACTTCGGTTTCGGCAGCCATGACGAGCCGGATCCCATCACCCGATGGGCGGACATGGGTGACAAGCCCCTCCGAATCATGGCTGCTCTCTTGCAGATGAGCTATGAGGAGGAAGACACCAATGAGGGTCGTCTGTTCCGATGGCCGATCTACGATGCCGAGACGAAGGCTCTCAGTGACATGTCTGGTCGAGACCGCAACGTATTCCGCTCGCTCCTGACCAGAAGTGAGTTCCGAAGGCTGGTCCCCGACGAGGAGTACGGCTACGTCGGGCCACGACTTGGAATCCTGGCAGACGGAATATGGTGGTTCTTCATTCTCGAGCCAGGACCCTAGAGACTCCCTTCGAGGTCACGATCGGGGGGCCTTTCGATTTCGTCGCCTCTGCGATAAAGACACCACGTGGAGATACGCCCACGGCAACCCAGGCTTCCCGATGGGATCGACGATGCCGGATACAAACGCATCCGCAGGCTCATGCGCGCTTCGGTCATGAGGACGTGGCAGGCGAATCGGGAGGTGATCGCGGGCGTCGATCCATGGGACGTGGTCGACGAGGCCTGGATGTCGATGGCGGAGCAGAACTTCGAGAGCAAGGGCGACTTCCTGCCCCACGCGCTCACGGTCGCTCGCAACAAGGCGATCGACCACCAGGGCGGGGCCGAGGCGCGCCGGCGCGAGCGAACGATCGACGCGCCGGCAGTCCAGGTGGTGTCGGGCTCGCTCGGTGCCGTCGTCGATTATTTCCAGAGGAGGGTGC
>JALZEA010000114.1 GCA_030862265.1 Actinomycetota bacterium
GCCGGACGCCGCGCCGGCGGCACACCCGTCCACACAAGTAAGGACGAGAGTGAAAGCATCTCCGGGTCAGAGACCCACGGTCGTCGTCGTCGGCGGCGGGTTCGGTGGCATCGCCGCCGTCAAGAAACTGAAGCGCGCTCCGGTCAGGACCGTCCTTATCGATCAGAACAACTATCACCTGTTCGCGCCCCTGCTATATCAGGTCTCGACCGCGTTGCTCGACCCATCCGAGATCGCAGAACCGATCCGGAAGATCCTGCGGCCGATCCGCAACGCCGAGTTCAAGATGGCGACGGTCCTCGACGTCGACTTCGACGCGCAGCGCGTGAACACAGATCGTGGAGATGTTCCGTACGACTACCTGATCTTGGCGGCCGGGAGCCAGACCAACTTCTTCGGGAACAAGGATCTCGAGGCGGCGACCGTGGGGATGAAGAATCTCAACGACGCCTTGGCCCTGCGCAACCGCGCGCTGTCGTGTTTCGAGCAAGCGCGCTGGACAACCGACGCGGAAGCTCGTCGGGAGTTCCTGAGCTTCGTGGTGGTGGGAGGCGGTTCCACCGGGATCGAGACCGCGGGCGCGCTTCAAGAGCTGATCGCGAACGTCCTGCGCAAAGACTTCAAGGAGATGGACACAAGCGAAGCACACGTCACTCTCCTCGAAGCATCCGACCGCGTCCTGCCGCCGTTCGCGCCACGGCTCCAGAAGGCCGCGCTACACCAGCTCGAGAAGAAGAAGGTCCACGTCAGGCTCAACACCGCCCTCCAGGAGGTCCGCGCACGGCGCGCGGTGCTCTCGGACGGGGACGTCATCCCGGCCGGGCTGGTCGTATGGGCGGCTGGGGTGAGAGCGGCCGACCTCGGCACGGAGGTCAGCGAGAACCTGGGTCGGGGCGGGGCGGTGCCGGTCGGCCCCACCCTCCAGCTCGCGGGACGCCCCGAAGTGTTCGTCGTCGGGGACCTCGCGGCGGTTGAGTGGAAAGGCGAGCAGCTTCCGATGGTGGCGCCGGTCGCCAGTCAGGGAGGCAAGCGCGCGGCACGGAACATCGTTGCGATGATCAAGGGAGAGCCGCCCGAGGAGTTCAAGTATCTCGACAAGGGCATCATGTCCACGATCGGCCGCAACTCCGCGGTCATGCAGTTCCGGAAGGTGACGTCTGAAGGGTTCTTCGCGTGGCTGTCGTGGCTGTTCGTGCATCTCGTCCTGATCGTCAGCGGACGCAGCCAGCTCAGCATCATCATGAACTGGTTCTGGAACTACGTCCGCAACGACCGGCCCGCACGCCTGATAGTCGAGCAGGCCCGGCCGGCGGAGAGCGACACGATGGGCCCGTGAGCACGCGCTGTCTCTTTGCGTAAGCAAAATCTGGGGCGTATCGGACATAACGAACATCCCGGCCACCGTTTTGAACGCGGACCTTAGGAATCGGGTCGGTTCCGGAGAATGTCGCCTCAGCACACACTCATGTCGCGGAGCAGAGGAGACGGCCATGTCGGGTTACAGACACCTAATTTTCCTGTTTGGACCTAGTAATCCGGCCCGGTCCCACTTAGCCTCTTCCTCTCTATACGCATATACAGCAACCTTCGCGGGAGACTCGAGATGATCCGATCCAAGAGATTCTTCGCCGCCGTCCTGTCGGCTGCACTGATCGTCCCGGCCGGACTGGCCGTCCTGGTAAGTGGACCCGCCGTCGCCCAAACGTCCGAAGCGACGACATTGACGATCAGCGACCCGAGAGCGACCGAGGGCAACGACCTCGACTTCCGAATCTCGATCGTCAATCTGCCGGAGCAATGCCTGATAGTGATCAGCGCGACCACGGCAGACGTCTCGGCCACAGCGGGCGAAGACTATGACTCGAGCACGGAGGAGTTCTTCTTCGGATCGGAGGCCGGTACGGGACCACGGAACTTCCTTGTCGGGACCCGCAGTGATGCAAACGCTGAGGGCGACGAAACTCTCTCCGTCACGCTCACGGTCGATCGGATATGGGACCCCTTCAATGAGCAGAGCGACTGCCCCGCGCCAGAGGACGTAGACACCACTGACGTCGGCACCGGGACGATCATCGACGACGACGTATCACCGCAGGTGTCGATCAGCGACGAGGAGGTTATCGAGGGGAACTCCGAAACCACGGATCTGGTATTCACGATCACGAGTGATCCGCCTCCGAACGGCTGCTCCCAGGTCGACTGGCAGATAACCGGTGGCAGCGCCACCCTTGACTCGGACTACTCCATGGGCGAGGGGACGTCGGGTAGTGAGTTCTTCTTCGATGGCGTCTCCACTCGTACGGTCGTGGCCACGGTCTTCGGGGACACGGATCCGGAAAACGACGAGACCATCGAGATAACCCTTTCTCCTCCGGACCCCGAGGGATCCGAATGCGAGCTTGAAGGAACGATCGAGAAGTCCGTAGGGACCGGCACAATCATCGACGACGATTCGGCCGGAAACAGCCCTCCAGTCGCAACCGACGACGCGGTTGACACACTCGAAGACACCGCGGTCGACATCGATGTCCTCGTGAACGACAGCGATATCGACGAGAATCCGCTCAGCATCGAGAGCCTCACCGACCCCAGCGACGGCACCGCGACGGTTGTAACGGTCGCGGGCACGCAGCTGATCCGCTATACGCCCGCTCCAGGTTTCACGGGATTCGACGGATTCGATTACACGGTCTCCGATGGCGAAGGGAGCGATAGCGGGAACGTTTCGGTCCGCGTGCGACCGCATAACGACGATTTCGCTCTTGCCGAATCTCTCTCGGGAGCGTCCGGTTCGGTTGATGGTTCGATCACTGCAGCCACCTTTGAGCCCGGTGAACCCAGCCATGCAGGCCACAGCGCGAACCAATCGATCTGGTACACGTGGACGGCACCCAGCAGTGGGACCGTCACTTTCGATACGTCTGGGAGCAACCTCAACACGACTCTCGCCGCCTACGATGGTTCCAGCATTTCTACTCTGGAGCCGGTCGCCAGCAATGACAACGCGGACGAACAGGATTTCACGAGCAGCATCACGTTCGATGCGGTATCTGGTACCACATATCGGATCGCGGTCGACACGCCTTTCGTGCCGGTCTTCTTAGAACGCGCTTTCCTTGTCAATTCCGACGTTCGATTCATCGAATTCACGCCCATCCTCAAACTCAACTGGGACTTCGCGCCGTGGCCTGCGATCTCGATCGCCGACGCGTCGATCATCGAAGGGAACGCCGGAACGAGCGAACTCGTTTTCGACGTGACCGTCGACAGTCAGGATTTCACCGGTGCTTCCGTTGATTTCACGACAGTGAGCGGTACGGCCACCGCGGGCGAGGATTTCACTCCGGTTACGAACACCTTGGCCATCTTTGGCCCCAACTGCTGCCAGCAGATATTCGTGGCATCCGACAGCTTCCAACTACATCAAACATCGGACGGCTCCAGCTTCACCCAAACCGTTTCCATCCCGATCATCGGGGACACGAATCTCGAGCCCGACGAGACGTTCACCGTGCAGTTGAGCAACCCCTCGCAGGGTTTTCAGCTCGGGGACGCAGTAGGGATCGGAACTATCCTCAACGACGACACCCCTCCGGTTATCGATCCGGTTATCGATCCGGTTATCGATCCGGTCCTCGTCGACATCGACGATGTGACGATCACCGAAGGCGATTCCGGGACGAGGAACGCGACCTACACCCTGTCGCTTACGAGAGCCCTCAACCAAACGGTCGTCGTGTCCGCGACGACCCAGGACTCAACCGCCCTCGCGGGGCGCGATTATCGCGGTGTCACCGAGACGGTTGTCTTCCCACCAGGTGATACCCGCCAATCGCTCAACGTCCCCATCATCGGTGATCTCACCGACGAGCGAGACGAGAACTTCTCTGTGGTCCTTCACACCGCAAGCGATGTCCTCGTTGCCGGTGACGGCCGCGGGGTCGCGACGATCTTGGACGATGACGATCCGCCGACGGTGTCCGTCTCCCAGGTCGGCGAGACCACCGAGGGGAACGCAGGGACCACGACTAAGGCGATATTCGATGTTTCTCTGTCGTTGCCGAGCGAACTCGACGTCGTGGTCGACTATGCGACGGGGAACGCTTCCGCGCATGCCGGTAAGGATTACGAGAGCGCGGCCGGGACGTTGCACTTCGCTCCGGGAGAGACGACGCATACCGTAAGCGTCACCGTATTGGGCGATGATCTGGATGAATTGGATGAATCGTTCAACCTCGTTGCCCTCTCCGCCGGAACGGGTATCTCCACGGTGGCGAGATCGCCCCGAGAGCCGACAGCCGTAAGCGCGGCCGATGCCGCCGTCGGGGTCGGCACCATCATCGACGATGATCTCCCTCCGGTCATCTCGGTGGGCAGCGTGAGCGTCGACGAGGGTGATACGGGTCAGACGCCCGCTTTGTTCACCATCTCCCTTTCGGCTCCTAGTGCTCTCGAGGTCGTCGCGGGTTACCGAACCGTCGACGCGAGCGCGCTTGCGCCGTTCGACTACGCGCCGACCTACGGGGTGCTTGCGTTCCGGCCGGGTCAGACGACGCGCACGATCCGGGTACCGGTTTACGGCGATGACCTCGATGAAGGTGACGAGGCGTTCACCATGACCCTCCTGCTCGACCGCAGCAGCAACGCGACCCCGGGCAGGCTGGCGGCGAACGCCACGATCGCCGACGATGATGCTGAGGAAGAGATCACAGAAGAGGTCATAGAAGACATCACCGACAAGATCAAAGACCAGGTTCAGGGCTTGCTCCTTGCTCTGTCCGATCAAGATCCGCCCGTCGGTGCCGGGTCGTCGGACGGGCCGTCCGACGTCGTGCTGGGGACCGAGCTGACCATCGAAGTCCCGGGCAGCCCCGAGGCTGAGTTGGGGATTCCCTCGACCTTGCCGGGCGGTGAGGTCCTGTTATCTGGTAATGGTTGCAGGCCGGGTGAGGTGGTACCCATCTTGGTCGACGAGGCACCGGTGGCCACCACCAGGGCAGATGAGAACGGCGCTTTCGAGACCCGCTTCAACGCGGCGCCTGATCTTCCGGTCGGTCGTCATCTGGTGGCGATCGAGTGCGACGAGGAACGGTTCGAGACCCCACTCGACGTCGTTCTGACGAACTCCGGCGCGCCCGCCAACGGCGCGGTGATCATCACCGTTTTCGGTCTGTTCGTGTTCTTCATGTTCCAGGGTCGGGAACTCTTCGAGCAGGAGCGCGGCGAGGGCCGGACAGCGCGTAAGGCGATGTCGAGCGCGGGCTCCCTCGGTGGGGGTGCTGCTGCTGTCGCAGCTACACCTCGGTCGGCGACCGCGACACTGCCGTGGGCGTGGGTCTACGGTCTCGGCGTCGCCGTACTGCTCCTCGTGGGCGCGGGCATCGCGGCGGTTGGTCTCGCGCCGCCCCAGCACTCCGAGGGCATCGATCCCGGAGCGATCTCGGTCGCGGGTGTCGATCTCGGCTCCGGTGAGACCGTTGCCATGAATCTCGATGAGGCGATCCCGGTCGAGTTCGGCGATCTCGCCGTTGCTGGCGCAGACCGAGCGCGGCTGACATTCTCCGTCTCGGGAATCGATCTGACTTCCGGGGAAGCCGATCTAAAGAAGATCAACAACAACGCGCAAGCATCGATCGACGCGAGCGAGCGTGGCTTCCTTCTGGCCGGGACCTTCACAGGCACTGTGGAGCTGCTAGACAAAAGTTCCGTCGTTTCCACCACGAGCTTCGCCGCCGCGTCCGACGAACCCGTCTACTTCTCCACGCCGGGGGAGGTGACCTTCGTTCTCCTGCTGTTCGCTGCGGGCGGGGCTGAGGTTGTGCTGCGCCGGATGCGCAGGGGCAAGGAGCGTCGCAAACGGATGGTCGCTGCAGTCGGCTTCGTGGGTGGTGTCGCGGGGGCCGCATTGACCGGTGTCATCGCGTTGATCGTCGGCCGCGAGCCGACCCTGGTGACCGCGGTGGCGGCCGCATTGGCCGCCGGCACCGGCTGTCTTCTCGCCGGCATCGCGGCACTGCGAGGCTCACGCTCATAATGAGAAGATCGTTCTCTAAGCTCGCTCTCGGCGCGTTGTCCGCGGCGCTCGTCGCGGCCCTGGGATCGGTGGCGTTCGCGCAGGACGCCGCCGCGGACCTCGAGGTAACGATCGACGGCCGCGATCTTCGTGGTGCCGCCGCGGGGGAACCGATGATCCTCAACCCCGAGCAGCAAGAGACGGTCGTGGTTGTACGAGTCACCAACAACACGAGCGAGGAGATGGGGATCCGGGCGGTGCGAATGTCTGGTGACGTTCTCGGGGCCACCTTCTTCTCCTACGACACGGCGGTCGAAATGCGCATCCCTTCGGGCGAGACCCAGGACCGCACGTTCTCTCTCGACCTCTTCGGCCTCAGCGGTCAAGCGGTGGGACTCATCCCCGCGAGCGTCGCCCTGATCGATCTCGACCGAGAGGCCTTCGTCGAGCAGAGATTCGTGGCCGACGTCCAGGGTTCGATCAGATCCACCTTCGGTTACTTCGGCATCGGCATCGCCTTCCTCACACTGCTCGGTTTCTTCAACGCCTTCAGGAACCTGATCAGGAACGACCTCTCTGAGAAGCGCTATCAGCGGGCGGCTACGTTCGGTCTTCCGGGGGCCGGCATCGGGCTGTCGATTGTGTTCGGGCTGACGTTGTTCCGGGTCTTCGTCCCTACCGATCAGACCGCCGGATGGATCACCACCGTGTCCCTGGCGGCGTTCGCGATCTTCGGTTACTTCACGCCGAACCCAGAAGAGGAGGATGAGCCGACAGCGCCGAGCCGCGGGGACCAAGCCCTCCGCCCGTCACCTCCTCCTCCCATCGACACGCGAGAGAGCATGCGCTCCTAGCAGCACGGCCATTTCCTTTTCATTAAGGTGTCTCAAAGAGAGATTGAGGGGGAAAGATGCTGCCCATCGACACGCGCGAGTTCCTGATCATCGTCCACATCATTGGAACGGCGATCGGCGTTGGTGGTGCCAGCGTCAGCTATTACCTGTTTTTCAGGTTCTACGAAGACGTAACGGTGAGCAGTAAGGAGATGGAGGTCCTGCACCTGATGTCGTGGCTTGTGACCGGCGGGCTCATCGTCCTGGTCGCTTCCGGCATCGGTTTCTTCTTGCTCGATACTGAGCCCCTCTCCAATCCCAAGGTGTTAGCCAAGCTCACCGTGGTGGCGATCGTCTTCGTGAACGCCCAGGTGATGCACAGGAAGGTATTCCCGATCTTCGCGACCCACCTCGATACTCCGCTCGAGGCGGCGTACTTGGCGAAAAAGGTGCCGCTCATATTCACCACGGGAGCCATCTCGGGGATCTCGTGGTACACGGCGCTCGTCTTGGGGGGCTGGCGCTCGATCAACTTCGAGTACCCATACTGGGTAGTTTTCGGCGGCTATCTGCTGGTGCTCTTGGTGGGCATCGCCGTCTCAAACGCCATCGGCCAGATCGCGCTGCGCCGTCTGAGGGAGAGCGAAAGAAAGCTCGCCGCAACGGCACCGCGGCCAGCCTGAGCCTCAGGCCGCGCTGACTTAGGGAACGGTCCCGTGCGAGCGAAGATCTGGGGGTGCCGGGGCTCGCTCCCGACCCCCGGTTCCGACACCACCCGGTACGGGGGGAACACGTCCTGTGTTGAGATCACACTGGACGACGGTTCGGTCGCGATCCTCGACGCCGGCACCGGGATGCGGGATCTGGGCTTGAAGCTCGCTCGCTACGAGCCCACGTCGATCCACGTGCTCCTCACCCACCTTCATCTCGATCACATCCAAGGGCTCGGCTTCTTCGCGCCGTTGTGGGAGCTGCCGCATGTCGATCTCCACGTCTGGGGGCCGCGATCGGACGACCGGTCGCTCGAGGCGCGGATCGAGAAATATCTGTCGCCCCCCCTGTTCCCGGTGCAGTTCGACGACGCGCGCACGAAACCAACGTTCCACGATGTACCCGAAGGGGGTTGGAGCCTGGGCGGCGCGCAGGTGACGGCACTTCCGGTCTCGCATCCCGGGCCGACGCTCGGATACCGCTTCGAGATGGACGGCAGTTCGCTCTGTTACATCCCCGATCACGAGCCAGCGCTGGACGGTGACGTTCGGACCGCGGATCCGAGTTCCATCTCCGGCTACGGCATCGCCCGCGGATCAGACGTGCTCCTCCATGATTGTCAGCTCACGGAGGACGAGTATCCGACGAAAGTCGGTTGGGGTCACTCGAGCATCGCCGACGCAGTCGCGTTCGCCCAGGTCTGTGAGGTAGGAAAGCTCGTCATGTTCCATCACGATCCACTGCACCGCGATGAGGACCTCGACGCGATGCTCGTTAGGGCCCAGAAGCTATGGGATCGCGATGACGAGCAACCCGTCCTCGCCTACGAGGGTTTGGAGATAGACCTCCCGTAGGGCGTCAGCTCTCCAGCAGGAAATACTTGAGTTCCATCCCGCTCACGCTGAGGACACATTCCTCGAGGACGTGCACCGAATCGTCGAGTTTCGACTTCGCCGCCTCCGACATCATGATCTGGCCGAGTTGGGCGACGTCCTCACCCAGTTTCGAAGCGATGTTCATCTCGGCCCCCCACAGGTCCTTGTTACCGATGTTCAGAACGGGCCCATAGCCGATACCGATGGACGCGTACAACCTTCGTTCCTTCGGAAGGATGAGATTCGCGGTCTCCAACCGCACCGTGATCTCCCGGCTGGCCGCGAGCGCATCGTCAACGGAGTCGAAGACGCAGAACAGATTATCGGCTTCGGCTTTGATGAGCGTGCCCCCGTTATCTTCGACCGAGGGCATAGCCAGTAGCTGCATCTGGTGGATCATCAGCAGAAACGCGGTGATCCCGCGATCGAGCGTCTGTCGGGAGAAACCGCTCATGTCGAGCACCATGATGGCTACCGTGTTCGTGAAGGTGGCCTCGATGCGCCCGACGATGTCGTTCCAGTCCTCCGGTTTCTCGAGGAGCTCCGTCAAGAGCGCGTCGAGCTCAGGTTCCCCCGGGACGGGCTCTGGTGCAGCGGCGGACGCGCCCAGAGCGCCGTTGGCGACGGCTGCCGGTTGTCCGCTTTGACCCATCGATGTTCTCCTCCCGCGCTCTTCCAGACGCGGGCACCCTATTCGAAGACAGACGCGTCCTTTCCGAAGGCGCGCTCGAACGCTTTCAGGAACTCGACCGGGATCGGGATGACCAGGGTCGAGTTCTGCTCAGCCGCGACCTCGGTAATGGTCTGCAGATAGCGGAGCTGGTAGGCGATCGGGTGCTGAGCGATGACCTGGGCCGCGTCGGCGAGCTTCTGGGAAGCCTGGAACTCAGCCTCGGCGTTGATGATCTTGGCGCGTCGCTCCCGCTCGGCCTCTGCTTGGCGGGCCATCGCCCGCTGCATCCCTTGCGGCAGGTCGACATCCTTGATCTCGACGCGCGAGACCTTCACGCCCCACGGATCGGTGGCCTCGTCGATGATCGTCTGGATCTCTTGGTTCAACTGATCGCGCTCGGTGAGAACATCGTCCAAATTGACCTTCGATAGCACGGCGCGCAGCGTCGTCTGCGCGATCTGCGAGGTGCCGTAGTGGTAGTTCTGGATCTCGATCGTGGCTTTCACGGAATCGAAGACCTGGAAATAGCACACCGCGTTGACCCGTACGGTCACGTTGTCTCTCGTGATGACGTCCTGGGGCGGGATGTCCAGGGTCACGATCTGGAGGTTCACCTTCACCATCCGGTCGATGATCGGGATGATGAAGAAAAGTCCTGGCCCCTTCGCGCCTGCGATGACCCGTCCGAGTCGGAAGATGACGCCCCGTTCGTACTCCTGAACGATGCGGATCGCCGCGGTTAGCAGGATCAGAACCACAAACGCGACACCCAAGATCACGATTCCCGTCATGTGCTCTCCTCGCTCTCGGGACCGACGACGAGCATCAGTCCTTCGGTCTCTTCGATCCTCACCCTGGCGCCCGCCGGGATCGCCTCGCCGGAGCTACGTGCCCGCCACAGCGTCCCCTTCGCCATCACCGTACCGTCGGTTCCGATTTCGGTTCGGGCCTCGCCTATCACCCCAACCAGCGACTCCGCGCCGATGACCGATGGTCGGCGGCGCAATCGGAGCGCCGCCGTCATCGCGAAGACGAAGAACGGCACCGTCGTGCCGACGACCAGCACGATCGCCCACGGCGACAGTCTGAGGGCCGGAGCCGCGCCGGAGAACAGCAGGAGGCCCCCGGCGGTCAAGGCCGCGGTCCCGCCGGCGGTCCACACACCCAGACCCTCGACGTAAAGGTCGACCACGAAGAAGGTCATCCCCAGGACGACGAGTGCCACCGCGGCCCAGTTCGTAGGCAGGATCGTGAGCCCGTAGAAACCCAAGAGGGTCGCGACGGCCCCCAAGATCCCGGCGAGCCCGATCCCCGACGTATAGAGCTCGAAGAGAATCCCGAGCGTCCCGAACGAGACCAGCAAGAACGCGATCTCCGGCTGGGTCACGAAGTGCAGCAGCCGTTGGAAGGGGTTCATACCGATCCGTTGGATCTCCACGGAGGGACGGTCGGTCGTCGCGTCCCACGTCTCGAGCGTCACTTCCGTGCCTCCGGCGACCTCTACGCGCTCCCCGTCCATCGCGGTCAGTAACTCGTCGATCGACGATGCGATCCCGTCGACCACATCGATGTCCACCGCTTCGGTCGCCCCGATCGACGCGGCATCTCGGACCGCGTCCTCGGCCCATTCAACGTTGCGGTCGCGCACCCGCGCGATCTCGGTGATGAAGGCAACTGCGTCATTCGTCGCCTTCTCTTCAAGTGCCTCCGGAGTCTCTGCGCCACCCAAATTGACCGGTGTCGCCGCGCCAAGTTCGGTCGCGTCGGCCATGTAGGCGAGGTTCCCCGCGTATGTGATGAAGGTCCCCGCCGATGCCGCCCGCGCGCCGCGTGGCGCAACCCAAACCACGATAGGAATGCGCGACTCCAAGATCTCCGTGATGATCTGGCGCATCGACACGTCGAGACCTCCCGGCGTATCGAGTTGCACGACAAGAGCAGACGCTTCCTCCTGCGCCGCGGCGATCTGGCTACGCAGGAAATCCGAAGTTGTCGGATCGATGATCCCCCGCAACTCGATGACGCGGACCGGCGGCAGCGCGTTCTGAGCCGATGCCGTCACGCCTAGCCACAAGAGCCCGAGGACCAGGAAGACGACGGCGTACCAGCGTCGCTCGGTCACACCCCCATGGTGGCAGGTTTGGGCGGTACCGGTGGAGCTACTCGGAAACCGGCTCGTCGTCCCCGAACCCGGGGCTCGCTTCGGTGGGTTCGACGATCAATGTGAGCCCCTCGGCGGCGCGCACGCGGACGTCGGCACCCGCCGCGATCGGGGCACCACTCTTCGCCTGCCAGATGATTCCCTTGAGCCCGACGCTCCCTTCGGGGGAGATATCTGTGCGGGCACGACCAATCAAGCCGATTACGCTTTCGGCGCCCACCTGTACCTTCTGTCGGCGCGCGCGCAGCGCCGGGACGGCGAACGCGAGCAGCCCCCCGGTGAACACGATGAGCGTTGTGATCGCCCAGGGGGCCGACAGGATGTCGAGTAGATAGAGGCCAAGGAGGACGGCGGCGGCCCCGAGGAAGCCCGCGATCCCACCGGGCACGAAGATCTCGAGGACGACCAGGATGGCTCCGAACGCGATCACGATGCGTGCGACTTCTTCCGATGCCGCTACGCCCGCGTCCACCTTCCTATGGTGCCACCGAGAGAACTAGTTTGGATCGGGGGCGGCCCTCAGGAGTTCACTTTGGGCGGCGACCTCGGTCGCCTCCGAGAGGTCCACCACGATCTCACTCGCGATCTCGTCGGGGGCAAGGACGTCGACCGTCTTCGTCAGGTCGAGGAACGCCCCGACCATCTTGGGATCGAATTGACGCTCCTCCTGCCGGGCGATCTCGGCGATCGCCTGGTCGAGCGGCCACGCGTCCTTGTAAGGCCGTTCGTTGGTGAGGGCGTCGAAGACATCCACGACTGCGACCACACGTCCCTCGATCGGGATGTCTTCACCCGAGATACGGGCGTAGCCGCTTCCGTCCCAGCGCTCGTGATGCGTCAGCGCGATCGACTCCGCTAGTTTCACAGCCGGTGCGACGCTGTTGGATAGCAAGCGAGCGCCGATCTCGGTGTGGCGCTTCATCACTGTCCATTCTGCGCTCGATAGTTTTTGCGGCTTCAGGAGGATCCGATCGGGAGTGGCGATCTTGCCGATGTCGTGTAAGGGAGCGGCCTGACGGATCAGGTCGACCTGGTCGTCGCGCATGCCGGCGGCTTGCGCGACTAGGGCGCTGAGTCGGCCGACACGCTGGGTGTGACGGCCGGTGACATCGTCCCGCAGCTCGCACGCAAGCGCGAGCCGCTCGAGGAGCTCGAATTTGGCTCGTTCGAGGTCGTGCGTGCGGGCCGTCACCTTGGCCTCGAGCTCGAGGTTCTGACGGTGTAGCTCGAGGTGGAGAAGACGTGTCTCGATGAGGTTAGTGATCCGGAGGCGGACCTCATCATGGTCAAAGGGTTTTACGAGGAAGTCCTTGGCCCCCGCGGCGAGCGCGCCATGACGCGCGGCCATGGAGTCGTCGGCGGTGAGGACCACGATCGGCACGGATCCATCACCGATCTCGGGGCGGAGGGCGGCGATCACACCGAGCCCCGAGAGATGGGGCATGTGCAGGTCGAGAAGGATCAGATCGGGCTGGAAGGAGCGGTAGGTCGCCACCGCGGCGCGTGGGTCGGTCACGGACGCAACGTCGGTGAAGCCCACACTGGCGAGCATCTCCTCCAGCAGGCGCACTACCGAGATGTCGTCGTCGATGATCAGAATCCGCGCCGTAGGCCTCATCCTTTACTCCCACCGGGTACAGAGTGCAGTCCTGTCACTACACTTCGCAGCCGCCCAGATGAAGCTACTCCAGTTTTTCCCTGATTACTAGCTAAAAGTGACTAGTCAACAGCGGAACGTGGTCAAACCCGGCCGAATCGCCCAGACGTCACACTTCGGTAATAAGGGGCAGGATCATCGGACGCCGCCGCGTCTCGTGCCAGATGAACTCGCCGAGACTGCGCCGCATCGTCTTTTTGATCGCGCTCCAGTCGGTCACCTTCTCGCGTTCGAGATGCGCCAGCGCCTCTTCGACGCGGTCGGCGGCCTCGTCGAGAAAGGCGCGCGACGCGTCCTCGTAGACGAACCCCCGGCTGATCAGGTCGGGCCCGGCGAGGATCTCACCGGACTGTTGGTCGATGGTCACGAGGCAAACAATGAACCCGTCACCCGCGAGCAGCTGGCGATCCCGCAGCACGACGGGACCCACATCGCCTACCCCCAGCCCGTCGACCAGGACCGTGCCCGCGCGCACCTTGTCGCCGCGCCGCACCCTCCCCTCGTCGAGCTCGAGAGTGTCCCCGTCCTCGCAGATGAACATGACGTCGTCCCCGATCCCTTCGCGCCGGGCGATGCGAGCGTGCGCGTGCAGGTGGCGGAACTCGCCGTGCACAGGGACGAAATGGCGAGGTTTCGTGATGCGAAGCATCTCGGCGAGCTCGTCCGCCGCGGCGTGCCCCGACACGTGCACCTCCGAAGTCTCGGAGTGGTAAATGTTGGCGCCCACGCGATACAGACCGTTGATCACGCGGTGAACGGCGGCTTCGTTGCCGGGGATCGCGCTCGCCGACAGGATCACCGTGTCGTCTCGCACGACGGAGACGACCCTGTGTTCGCCGGCCGCGATCAACGAGAGCGCCGATAAGGGTTCGCCTTGCGAACCCGTACAGAGAACGACGACGCGCTCCGGCGGGAGGCCGTCGATGTCCTCGACGGGGACGATCATGTCATCGCGCACGTGCAGGTGACCCAGTTCGCGGCCGACCTCGACGTTAGCGACCATCGAGCGCCCGACGAACGCGATGACGCGCTTGGATGCCGCAGCCGCATCGCAGACCTGTTGCACGCGATGCAGGTTTGACGCGAAGCACGCTACGACGACCTTGCGACGCGCGTTCGAAACGATCGCCTTCAGCTTGTCCCCGACGATCGACTCTGACGGTGTGCGGCCTAGTTCCTCCGCATTCGTCGAATCGCCCAGCAGCAGATCGATCCCCTCGTCGGCCAGGCGGGCGAGCGTCGCGGTGTCGGTTCGGCGCCCATCGATCGGATCCGAGTCGAGCTTGAAATCGCCCGTGTAATAGATGCGCCCGTCGGCGGTGTCGATCGCGACCGACACGGCGTCGGGGATCGAATGGCTCATCGCGAGGATGTGGCACCGGAACGATCCGATAGTGATGGTGTCCGGTGCGCCGATATTTACGAACTCGGCTTTCGTGCCCATCTCTTCGAGGCGCCGGTTCGCGAGGCCCAGGGTCAGTGGTGTCCCGTAGACGGGGACGTCGACGTCGCGCAAGAACCAGCCCAGCGCACCGATGTGATCCTCGTGGCCATGCGTCAGCACCACTCCGACACACTTGTCGGCGCGCTCGCGGACGTACGAGAAGTCGGGAAGCACGAGGTCGACGCCGAGCATCTCATCTCCCGGGAACGACAAGCCAGTGTCGACCACGAGCAACGAGGAGTCGTCCTCGACGGCGAACATATTGCGGCCGACCTCTCCGAGGCCGCCGAGGAAAACGATGCGAGTAGGCACGGTCCAGGCAGTCTAGTTATGCGGCGTCACTCGACGACCAGAGTTCCCTCCATGGTCTCCTTGTGCGGCACGCAGTAGAACTCGTAGGTTCCGGGGGGCGCGGTGAAACTCACGCGCGCCGACTTCGCCGCGGGGATGTCGAGATCGACGTCCAGCTCATCGATCGTGAACGTATGCAGCGTGTTGTCCTTGTTCTCGACAAACACCGCGACCTCGCCCGCCTCCGTGTCGAGAGACTCGTCTTGGAATTCGATGTCTTGCGTGACCAGCGAGATATCGCCCTCCTGGGCAACCGCGTCTTCGTAGCTCACAGTCGCAATGACGGATGCCACCGAGGCGAGGACGAACAATCCGACCGACCCGATCGCGAGGGAGCGGGCCGCAGGAGCGGTTTCGAGACGACCGCGGATGACAGCGATCGCGGCCACTATCCCCACCAGCGCGGCGATCAGCGAGCCGAGATTCAGGATGAAGTCGCCCGCCGATGCGGGAACCGTGAGCGTCGGGATGACGAACGGCGCGCTCAGAGCAAGGAACGCGATGAAGGCAACGAGCAACAGGATCGCGGGGCCCCTCGTTGAGCTGCGGAGCCAGAAAAAGCCGCCGATCCAGATGACCGCGAAGACGACGAGCGGCGGGATTATCCCGGCGAGTATGTTGATGACGATAACGACGACGATCGCCGCGATCGTGGTCCATCGCAATAGATGTAGCCAATTCATCTCAGAAGGCTCCTTTGTAGGTGAACGATCAAGGCGGACGTGCTAAAGAAGGCCGAAGCGCTCCAGCGTCGCGCGAATGACCTTCGACTCCTCTGTGGTGGCGGCTACGAGTGGCAAGCGTGGCTCGCCGACATCGAGGCCGATCATCTCGGCCGCCGCCTTGACCGGGATCGGCGATGCCGTCAGTCCCATGATCACGTTCATGAGCGGCAAGTACTCGAGGTACGTCTTGCGTGCCTTGTCCACGTCACCCGCCGCGAACGACTCAACGATGGTTTTGATCTGCTTGCCGATCAGATGCGAGCAGACCGAAACGATCCCGACGGCACCCGCTGCCAGTTGCGGCAGCAGGAGTCCGTCATCGCCGGAATAGATCTCGAAGCCGGCATGCCCGGCGGCGTCTAGCGCCCCGCGGAGCTTTGCGGTCTCGCTCGCGTCGCCTACCGCATCCTTGTCGGCAACGATATTTGGGTGTGCGGCGAGCTCGACAACGGTGTCCACCTCAACGCGGCGCGATGTGCGCGGCGGAACGTCATACAGAACCACCGGCAGTGGGGCGTCGTCGGCGATCGCCTTGTAGTGCGCGAGCAATGCGTTCTGGGGCGGCTTGGAGTAGTAGGGGGTGACGACCAGCAGGGCGTCGACCCCCACCGCGGCCGCCTCTCTGTTGAGCGTGATGACCTCGGCGGTGTTCGACGTTCCCGTGCCCGCGATCACGGTTGCCCGGTCGCCGATCTCCTCGACGATGCCGGCGAAGAGTTGGAGCTTCTCGTCGTGGCCCAACGTCGGGCTCTCGCCGGTGGTGCCGGCTACAACGACGCCGTCGGAGCCGTTGTCGATCAGGTGGGTGGCGAGTTTCCTCGCGCCGTCGACGTTCAGCGAGCCGTCCGCGCCGAAGGGCGTGACCATCGCGGTGAGTACCTGACCGAATCTCGCCATATCTGCTCCGATCTTTGAAGTTTTGAGTTCTAGGTTATCCCTGTACTTGGGTTGATAGACGTACTCCCCGCGCCCTGCTCGGATCTTCACCAGCGGTGGCAATGACCGAGTTCGCGACCTCGCCGGTGACCTCGGGGATGCGTAATTCGAACGTCACTTTCATCTCATCGCCCTCATCGAGGCGAGGGAAAACGAACTGCACCGCGTCGGGCGATATCGCTTCGGGCTCGGGCTCGATACTGACAATGTTGGGATTCACCTTGTCGCGCCCGGGATCGACGATCGGGAAGGGCAACTCCGAGCCACCCTGGCTGGGACCCACGCGGGCAAACGCAAGAACGACGGAGTTCATGTCGGCCGGCCCCGGGTTGCTGATCGTGAACGTCGCGCTCTGTACCGAGCCGGCCTCGGCCGTCGCAGGAAAGTCGACAGTGATGAAGGGGTCGCCCGGGTCGTCGTCCCGCCTGACGTCGCGGTTCGCAACGAACAGAACCAGGATAATCACGAAAACGATACCGACGAGCGCGCCGGCGCGCCCCATCACAGATCGAGGAGGTGCTCGAGCCCCACCGTCAGGCCGTCCAGCTGCGACACCTTCTTGACGGCGAGGAGCACGCCCGGCATGAACGACGACCTCTCCAGGCTGTCGTGACGGATCGTCAGCGTCTCGCCGGCCGCACCGAGCAGAACCTCTTGATGCGCGACCGAGCCCGCCACGCGTAGGGAATGCACCCGGATGCCGTCGACCTGTCCTCCACGGCTCCCGGCCAGACTCTCGTTCTCACGTTCCGGCGTGACCCACGGCTTCATCCGCGCGTCGTTCATGAGCGACGCGGTGCGGAGAGCGGTTCCAGAGGGGGCGTCCAGCTTTTTCTCGTGATGGCGTTCGACGATCTCCGCGGTATCGAAATGGGGCGCGGCCTGTTGCGCGAAACGCATCATCAACACCGCCCCAATGGCGAAGTTCGGAGCCACGAAGACATTGGCTTGCGAGGCGCTTGCCCAGGTCGCGATGTCCGACAGGTCGTCGTCGCTCAGCCCCGTCGTACCCACTACCGCGTGGATGCCGTTGTCGAGGCTGAAACGGATGTTGTCCTTGACCGCGTCGGGCGCGGTGAAATCAACCGCGACCTCGGCCCCCCCAGAGGTCATCTCGTCACGTGATTCCTCGAGATCCACACACGCGACGAGTTCGAGCTCGGGATCGGCTTGGACGGCATCGCAAACGGTCGCGCCCATCCGACCCTTGTAGCCGAAGACACCGACCTTGATCACGCCGCGTAACGGTCGAACGCGTTCGCTTCGAAAGGACCGACGATGGTGGTCTGGAAGGCCCGTCCTCCGAGGACCTCGCGCGCGACGCGCTGGACGTCGTCTAGCTCCAATCGATCGAACTTGTCGATCAATTCGTCGATCGAGAGGATCTCGCCGGTCGTGAGTTGCTGCTTGCCGAGTCGGGTCATGCGCGACCCTGGATCCTCGGACGAGATGACCAGCGAACCGCGGACGTGGCCCTTCGCGCGGGCGAACTCCGCCTCGGTGATGCCGTCGGCGACGATGGATGCGATCTGGTCGCGCACGATGTCGATGACCGTCTCCGCGTTCTGCGGCGTCGTACCCGCGTAGATCGCGAACGATCCCGTGTCGGCGAACATCGCCCGGTAGGAATACACCGAGTACGCGAGGCCGCGCTTCTCTCGCACTTCCTGGAACAAGCGCGAAGACATCCCGCCGCCGAGGATCGTGTCGATCACTGCCAAAGCATGGCGGTCTTCGCTGTGACGCGAGAGCCCTTCGCAGCCGAGCACGATGTGCGCTTGCTCGGTCGGACGCTTGTGGACGTTAACCCCGAACATCGTTTCCGGAGCCGGCCCCGTCCGTGACGTGCGCGGACCTTCACGATGCGAGAACAACTCGTCTACTCGCCGCGCCAGGTAGTCGTGGTCGAGATTGCCGGCGGCCGCGACGACGAGGTTCGTCGGCGCGTAGCGCTCCTGCCAGTAATCGGCCACCCGATCGCGATCGACCGCTCCGATCGTCTCGTTGTAGCCCAACACGGGCCGGCCGAGCGGATGCTCGTTCCACAGCTTCCGGAAGAACAGATCGTGCACAAGCTCGTCGGGTGCGTCCTCGTGCATCGCGATCTCTTCGAGGATCACGTTGCGTTCGGAGTCGAAGTCGCCGCGTTCGATCTTGCTGTTCAGGATCATGTCGGACAATACGTCCAGGGCCAGCGGCAGATCGTCCACCAGCACGCGGCTGTAGTAGCAGGTGTATTCCTTGCCCGTGAACGCGTTGACGTCCCCGCCGACCGCGTCGAATTCGTCGGCGATGTCCTTAGCGCTGCGCTTCTGGGTGCCCTTGAACAGCAGGTGTTCCAGGAAGTGCGACGTCCCGGCGAGAGTGTCGGGTTCGTCGCGCGCGCCCACGTCGAACCAGAACCCGACCGACACGGAGCGGACCTCGGTCATGTTCTCGGTGACGACGGTCGCGCCGTTGTCGAGGATGGTGCGGGTAAAGCGCATCAAGGCGTCCAGACGCCGACGCTGTCGGATGCGTGCCGAGTGAAACGCAAGCATCGCAAGGCCGCAGCGGAGGAGCGCACTTGAAAAGTGCGTGACGGAGCGAGAACGCCGCGAGGCGCCAGCGTTTCGCCGGCAGGCGCCGACGTGTGTTGGCGGTTGGTCGCCATGCTTAGTTGTTGTCGTCGCGGCGAGGCGCTCGCTCGCGGCGTGGTCCACGATCGCGATCGCCTCCGCGCTCGCGATCGCCACCACCCTCGCGGCGGGGTCGTCCTCGGCCCCGGTCGCCGTCGCGACGGGGGCCGCGGTCACGATCGCCGCCACCTCCGCCGCCGCCGGCCATCGCCGCGGCGCGCGCCTCTTCGATGCTCTTGCCTTCGGCGACCTGGCGCTCGAGCCACGCGATCGGCGTCAGGTTGATACGACCCTGACGGTCGATGTCGGTGACCTCGACGTCGATGTGATCGCCGACGTTCACGGCATCCTCGACGCGGTCGATGCGCCCCTCGCCGAGCTTGCTGATGTGCACCAGTCCGTCGCGTCCCGGAGCGA
>JALZEA010000144.1 GCA_030862265.1 Actinomycetota bacterium
GGGTTCTTTGAGGTCTTCGCCGGGATCCTGGGGGGCTTCTACGCCCTGGTCCCGAGTTACGGACTGGCGATCATCCTGCTCACGCTCGCGAGCCGCGTGATCCTGCTCCCGCTGTCGATCAAGTCCACGCGCTCTATGCGAGAGATGCAGGTCATCCAACCCGAGATCAAGCGCCTGCAGAAGAAATACAAGGGCGACCGGCAGAAGCTCAACACCGAGATGATGGCGCTCTACAAAGAGCACGGCGTCAATCCGTTCGGAGGGTGCGCGCCGTTGCTGCTGCAGTTCCCAGTGCTGATCGGACTCTTCTACGTCATCCGCACTCCGCTCGCCTACATGGGGTTCGAAGCCCCCGGCAAGCAGCCTTCCGGGATCCTCGCGGCCCCGGCCGACTTCGTTGCCCGCAACGTGTCGGGATTCCTGGAGACGCTCCAGGAGTCGCGCTTGGCGGAGAGCCTCATGGACCGGGCGGTCGAGACGTTCGAGTTCTTGAGCCTCAACCTCGCCTGCTCCGCGAGTGGCATCCTGCAGCCCCCCTCGGCCACTGCGCTGGATCAGGCGACGGACAATGCCCGAGAGCTCACACTGTCGTGCGGGCGCGGCATCGGATCGGCGATCCCCTATCTCGTCCTCGTGCTGTTGATGGGTTTCACGACCTGGTACCAGCAGAAGCAGATGCAGTCGAAACAGGATCCGGCGAACCCGCAGGCGGCTCAGATGCAGATGCTCGGCCGCATCATGCCGGTCATGCTCATGTTCTTCGCCTACTCGTTCCCGACCGGGGTCGTCTTGTACTGGCTCACGACGAACATCTGGACGATCGGCCAGCAACGGGTGATCATGCAGAACATCCCGACGCCGACTCCGATCTCCGGCAAGGAGAAGACGAACGGGGACAAGGCGAAAGGAAGTGTCCCGCCCGCCAGCGAAGAATCTGAGAGTCCGTCGGCGCGTTCGAAGCCCCATCCCTCGAGCAAGAAGAGGAAGCGCAAGTGATCGAAGACGAGCCCGGGATCGAGGGCGACCCGAGCGTCGTCCCCGCAGCCGAAGACCCGCCCGACGAGCCGCGCGCGGATACGGAAGGCGCGCCCGAGGAGGCCGACCGGGAACGAGCCGCCGCCGCCGACATCCCTCCTGCGACCCCGGAAGACGTTGCCGAGGTGGGTCAGGAGTTCCTCCAGGGGCTCCTCGGGGCGATGGGTTTGGAGGCCGAGGTGGCGACCTCGATCGACGAGGGCACCGCGTTCTTGGACGTCACCGGCGAGGGTCTCGGAGGCCTGATCGGACGCCGGGGCCAGACCCTCGACGCCCTCCAGGAGGTCGTCCGGACCGCGGTCCAACGCCGGCTCCGCGCCCGGATCCGGCTGCTCGTGGACGTGGAGGGCTACCGGGCGCGGCGGCGGACGTCGCTCGCCGAGTATGCCCGAGAGATGGCGACGAGGGCCAAGGAGCGGGGAACCGAGATCGAGCTCGAACCGATGTCGGCCTACGAGCGCAAGATCGTCCACCAGGCGGTATCGGAGATCGACGGCGCGTCGAGTTTTTCCGAGGGTGAAGAGCCCGCCCGCAAGGTTGTGATCCGGGGCGACTAGGGCGTGCGTCTCGTGGTTACACGGGTGACCAGGGAAAACGCTTCCTGTCACACCTGCTTGGTTCAATTCGAGGGATGTTTCCAGAGCTAGTGGAACCGGAGGATCCCGGCGTAGGAAATGTTGCCTGGGCGGCTGGGCTCTTTGAGGGGGAAGGCTGCATTACTTGGGGCAGCGGCCCCCGGCTGCTTGTGGCTAACAGTGACCGCTGGGTATTGGACAAATTTCGTCGTGTGGTCGGAGTAGGGAAGATCTACGGGCCTTATGAGTACAAGCTAGCCGACGGCTTTCGACGCAAGCCCAAGTACATCTGGCAGCTTGAGGGCTGGCGACGTTGTCAGTACGTCATGGACCTGTTCTGGCCTTGGTTATCACCACGCAGGCGCGCCCGGGCCGAAGAGATTTTGATCAAGAGGATCTATTCGATCCCAAAGAGGAGGGCCTGATCGGGGACGCTTCCAGCAAGCTCTCGGCTTATTCCGTCCTTGTCCGGACTTGGTCTCCCAAGCTTGACCTGGTTTCGCCGGTGGACCTCGACCGTTTCGAGGAACGTCACATCGATGACTCCCTACGGCTGCTACCTCTGCTCGCACAGCTTCCTGAAGGCTCTAGCGTCGACGTCGGGTCGGGGGCTGGCCTGCCAGGTATCCCGCTTGCGATCACGTCGGGGCGTCATTGGCGATTGCTTGAGCCCCGGGCCCGGAGGGCTGCGTTCCTCGAAGAGGTCGTTCGCGAGCTTGATCTCGACTGCGAAGTCTTGCGACTAACGGCACAAGCCGCGGCTTCACAAGATCACCTCGCCAACGGCCACGTCCTCGCAACAGCAAGGGCTTTGGCCCCGCCATCGTCGACATTCAAGCTACTGCTCCCCTTGGTTGCGTCACATGGAACAGCAGCGGTATTCATTGGGGAAACCTCCGAAATGCCTCCCGGCGCCGAGGAATGGGCCCCCGGCATTGCTACGATGGTGGCGACGCCGGATGACCTGGAAGGAACTCCCTGAGCGCCTCCACGAACCGAACCGATTGGAAACTACTGGAAACAAGGCCCATCCCGCCGGAGGGGGGCCGGGTCATCTGCATCGCCAACCAGAAGGGCGGCGTCGCGAAGACCACAACCGCGGTGAATCTCGCCGCGGCGCTCGCCCTGCGGGGGCAGCGCGTGCTCGTCGTGGACGTCGATCCGCAGGGCAACGCCACGACCGGCCTCGGTATCGAACGGGATTCGGTAGAGGTTTCGAGCTACGACCTGCTGCTCGGCGACGGAGACCTGAACGCCGCGGCGCGCCCGACCGCTATCGAGGGACTCGATTGCGTCCCGGCGACGCTCGATCTCGCGGGGGCCGAAGTCGAACTCGTTGGGTCTCTCGCGCGCGAGCACAAGTTGTCCGAGGCGCTCGCGACGGCCACCGTGGACTACCGTTTCGTATTCATCGATTGTCCCCCGTCGCTGGGACTGCTCACGGTCAACGCGCTCGTCGCGGCGCGCGATCTCTTGGTGCCGATCCAGTGTGAGTACTACGCGCTCGAAGGTCTAGGGCAACTACTCGGCACCGCGGAGCGGATCCGCAGCACGTTGAACGCCGACCTCCGGATCTCCGGGATGCTTCTGACGATGTACGACGCGCGCACGAAGTTATCGAGCCAAGTGTCGGATGAAGTGCGTGCGCATTTCGGCGAGTACGTGTTCCGGACCGTTGTCCCCCGCAGCGTGCGCTTGTCGGAGGCGCCGTCGTTCGGGGAGCCGGTGCTCACACTCGATCCGTCGTCGCGCGGCGCGATCTCTTACAAGCTTCTCGCGGCGGAGGTAGAGGAACGGTACGCGGCGCGCGTTCCCGAACCGGTCGCCGCGCGCGGTCCTGCGGACGGAATGGAACCGGCGGTCATTCGTAATACTCCGGGGCCAGGTGGTCGCGGCTACGGAACGACCACGGCCGAACCGGAGGGCCTCGATACCGCGTGGCCGCGCGTCGAACCGGGGCGTGACATCGACCTCGCGGAAGTCTTGCCGAGCGAGCCGCACCGTGCCTAGGAAGTCGGGCCTCGGTCGCGGGCTTGAGGCGTTGTTGCCGGAGAAGACCGACACAGGATCCGGCGGGCCGGATCGCATACCCGTCGACCAGATCGATCCCAACCCGCGCCAGCCGCGCGACACCTTCGATCCATCCGCGCTCGGCGAGCTCGCGGCGTCGATCAGGGAGCTCGGGATCTTGCAACCCGTCCTAGTACGGGCGTTGCCTACGGGCCGTTACGAGCTGGTGGCAGGGGAGCGTCGCCTGCGCGCGGCTCGCTCCGCCGGCCTCACCGAGATCCCGGCACTCGTCGTCGAGACGGACGAACGCGGATCACTCGAGCGCGCGCTGGTCGAGAACATCCACCGCGAAGACCTGAATCCGATCGAGGAAGCCGCGGGGCTCAAGCAGCTTCTCGAAGAAGGAGGGCTGACGCAGGAGGCGCTGGGCCAGCGCATCGGCCGGACGCGCGGAGCGATCTCCAACACGTTGCGGCTTCTAGAGTTGCCGACGTCCGTGCAGAAGATGCTGATCGACCGGAAACTCACCGCCGGTCACGGGCGCGCGCTTCTCGGTCTGGCATCGCCCGCTTTCCAGGAGCGGCTCGCTCGCCGGGTCGAGGCCGAAGGACTGACCGTGCGACAGACCGAGGACGTCGTACGCCGCTATGCGGGCTATTCGGGTGCGGGCGCGAGCTCGGGGCAGGCACGGGAACGTCCCGCGGCGATCACGGAGGCGCAGCACAGGTTGGCCGAACACCTGCAGACACGCGTCCGCGTCGAATTGGGCAAGCGCAAGGGCAAGATCGTGCTCGATTTCGTTTCGCTCGAGGAACTCGACCGGCTCCTCGGGGTCATCACCGGGCCAACGATCCGCCAACCCGACTGAGAGCCATCAGACTTCCTTCTCGAAGTAACTCAGCGTGCCGACGGCAATCGCGCGTGCGATGTCGTCGACGAACGATCCATCACTCAGCCGATCGGCCTCGACGGGATTCGTGATGAAGATCGGCTCGACTATCACCGCCGGCATGCGCGTCTCTTTCAGGAGAGCGTAGGAACGCGAGTGCGTCCGACAATCCTCGAGACCTAACTCGACCAACCGCTCCTGGATCTGCTCGGCGAGCGCGGCCCCCGCACCGGAACCTCCGAAATGGAAGGTCGACGCTCCGCGGGCGCTTGCCTCTCGGTGCGCATTGAGGTGAAGCGAGATGAATAGGTCCGCTCCCAGCTCGTTGGCACGCCGCGCTCGTTCCGAAACGTCGAGCTCCTCGTCGCGCGTGCGTGTCAATCGGACGGTCGCTCCCGCGCCGGAGAGATGGCCCGCGAGCTTCTCGGCCAACGCCCAGCAGGACGACGCCTCGTTCAAACCGTTGGCCGCGGCGCCGTGGTCGTCCCCGCCGTGGCCCGGATCTAGCACGATCACGGCTCCGGCAACGCCCGGATGGCCGAGCCGGTTGAGCTCTTCGCGGAGCGGCCGGGCGGTGCCGGCACGATCGATGCGCAACCCGCCGAGAGAGGCTTGACTGACCGGCCCGAACATCCCGTCCTCCGCTACGCCGTACTCCTTCTGAAAGCCGCGGACGGCACGGTCGGTATTCGGACCGAAGATCCCGTCTTCCTTGCCGGAATCGAAACCGAGTGCGTTCATCTGACGCTGGAGTTGAGCGACGTCGTCTCCTCTCATGGCGGGAGACTTCATGTAGAGGATGCGATCGCCGAGACGCCACGATGCCTCGACGAGCTCGCCCCACGTCTGCGGGCCGACGATCCCGTCGACGAGCAGTCCCCGATGCTGCTGGAAGGCTCGCACCGCGCGCCGGGTCGACTCTCCGAAGGAATCCGCACTGTCGTCGATCTCGAAACCTAACGACCGAAGGCGCGTCTGCACGTCCGCGATCTCGGCATAGCTAGCGCCTTCGCGGATGAGGTCACTCACGGCGCGCTCGCAGTCGCGTCCGCATAAAGCGCGCGCATGAGCGGATATGGATTGAGCCACGCGCCACCGGGATCCTGTACGCCGAGGTGCAGGTGATACGTGAACTCGTCGTTGTGTCCGGGATCTTCGCCGTAGCCCGTGTTTCCGACGCGTCCGAGGACCGCGCCGGCCGCGACGCGGCGACCAACCGTTATGCCGGGCGCGAAGTCGCTCATGTGTGCATAGAACCAGTACCGCCCATCGCTTCCTCTGACTCCTACGCGCCAGCCCGAATAGAACGTCCAGCCCACCTGTTCGATGGTGCCGCCGAGAACCGCCCGGATCGGCGTACCCGGTTCGGCATAGATGTCGTTGCCCTCGTGGACGCCCACCTGCCGCCAGCGACCGCCGATGAAGCGCATACGAGGCGCGTGCCAGTCGTCCGACAGATTGATGACGGAGTACCAGCTCGAGCGCTGCACGGGAAAGACCATCCCCGGCTGGACCTCGAGACCCGCGGCGGCGCGCGACGACGTTGGCCCGAGAAATGCGACCAGGAGGAGCAACGGAGCAAGCGCGCGGCGAGGACGCATCGCAGCAATGTTTCCACGCGCCGCACCTTTAGCGCGGCAGGGCCGCCGGTTAAGAGTGGAGCGACTCCAGGTAGCGCTCGGCGTCGATCGCGGCCATGCACCCCATGCCCGCGGCGGTGATCGCCTGGCGGTAACGGAAATCGACGACATCGCCCGCGCCGAAGACCCCGGGGACGGAGGTCTGCGTGCCCTCGCCCTCGGTCACGATGTAGCCGCCGGAGAGGTCGAGCTGGCCCTCAAAGAGCGAGGTATTGGGGGTGTGTCCGATCGCGACGAAGACCCCACCGGCGGCGAGCTCGGTCTCGGCCCCTGTCTTGATGTTCTTGATGCGCGTCCCGGCGACCTTGCCGTTCCCGAAGATCTCGGTCACTACGGAATCCCAGATGAAATCGATCTTGTCGTTGTTGAAGGCACGGTCTTGCATGATCTTCGATGCCCGCAGGGAATCACGCCGGTGGACGATGGTCACCTTCGACGCGAACTTCGTCAGGAAGATCGCCTCTTCCATCGCCGAGTCGCCACCACCGACCATGACGAGGTCTTGGGACTTGAAAAAGAAGCCGTCGCACGTCGCGCATGTGGATACGCCGTGCCCCAGTAGTTCCTTCTCCCCCGGGACCCCCAGCATCTTGGCGGAAGCACCGGTGGCGATGATCAACGCGCGGGCGGTGAACTCTTCACTCGATGTAGTCACCGTGAACGGTCGGCTGCTGAGGTCCACGGCGGTGACGTTGTCGGTGAGGATCTCGGTGCCGAAGCGGGCGGCTTGCTTGCGCATCAGCTCCATCAGTTCGGGGCCCATGATGCCGTCCACGAATCCGGGATAGTTCTCAACGTCCGTGGTCAGCATCAGCTGCCCGCCGGCCTCGACGCCTTCGATCATCAAGGGATGCAGATCGGCGCGGGCCGCGTACACCGCCGCGGTAAGACCGGCCGGACCGGACCCGATGATGATGACGTCACGCTCGCTCTTCGTCATCGCGTTCACACCCTAGTAGAACGTCCCTTCGGATGCAGCGATTCCCCTACCTACGGTAAGAGACCCGTGACGTAGACGGGTGTCGGCCGCGAGCAATCACCGAGATGCCATCCCCAGAACGCGTAGCTTTGTTCGGTTCCCGACCGGAACACGAAACCCATCACGAACAAGCGATCGGCCGCGTACACCGACGCGAATGCGGGCACGAGCTGGGTCTCGTACGCGCGCTGGACGATATCCATGCACTCGCTCAGTTGCGCTGCCGCGTCGGGAGCGTTGCGCCGAAGTCGACGAAGGGCCGCCGGCACGGAAACGTCGCCATCCTCGAGCGCGAAGGCGTCGTCGTACGCGAGCAGATGGGGGCCGAGGTCGGCGGCCGAGAACGTCGTCACCACCCCAAGGGCGTCGGCAGAGAACGCCTCGGATGTGCCCTGACCGGCGACCGCGCCGGCGGCCTCATCGGTTACCCGCGGCTTGAGCTTGGCCTTATTCGCGCGCTGATCCCTTTCCACGCGCGTGGTGGTCGCGCCGCCGGTTTCCGCCGACGTCTCGGCGTCGTCCCGCCCGCCCTGCACCGCTGTCGGTTGCCGGTCGTCGCTCTGCAGGAACGACACCGCTCCGACGGCCACCACGAGTAGTAATCCGACCGCTCCCAACGCCGGCGCGAGGCGCGCCCACCGGCGAGGCGGCGGCGCCAGCACGGCGCGGTGCAAGGTGCGCCGCTCGTCTCCGGTGAGGTGAACCTCCGGGAGGCTCATGAGGGCGCGCACCGCCACCAATTCGCGGGCACAATCCGTGCAGCCGGCGAGATGGGCCGCCACGGCGCTGCGGTCGGGCTCGCTCAACTCGCCGCGCGCGAAGAGCGGCAAGCGGCTCGAGCAGGTCTCGTGATCCATCGTCATGTCCTTGCCTTTGACGACCGGGGGACGGCGGGTTGTTCCAGGAGGTCGGCGAGGCGCCTGCGGCCCCGGCTGATACGGGATTTCACGGTCCCGATCTGCGTCGCGGTGATGCGAGCGATCTCCTCGTAGGGGACACCGCCGATGTCGTGGAGAACGACCGCTTCCCGGTATTCGGGTTGGAGAGCCGCGAGCGCGCGCTGCAGATCCACGCGCCGGACCGCCTCGTCGTCCGGGCGAGCTCCGTTGTCCTCTTGCGGTTCGGGGTCGTCCGTCAGCACGAGCCTCTTCTTCTTGCGCAGCAGGTCGTTGCACGCATTGACCCCGATCCGGTAGAGCCACGTCGAGAACGCCGCATCGCCCCGGAACTTCGACGCCTGGCGCAGCGCCGACAGGAAGGCATCCTGGGTCGCGTCGAGAGCGTCTTGCCGGTTACCGAGCACCCGATAGGTAACCGCGAACAGCTTGTCTTCGTGGCGCGTTACGAGAGCTCCGAATGCCTGGTGATCACCGGCCACCACCCGCGCCATGAGGTCGGCATCGCTCGGTTCATGAGCCAAAGAACGACACCTCTGAGATCTCCGCTTTTCCCGCGCCGCCGCCCGGGAGCGAGGTGATCCAGACGATCCAGTAGCGCGCGACGGCCGATTCGAAGGGGATCGTCGCGCTGTTGCCGGCATCGTCCAGCTGCCCGACGAGCTCGGTGTCCTCGACCGAGCTCGGGGGCGCCTGCGCGCTGCGTATCTCGACGTCGTAGCCGCCCAGAGGGCTGGAGATCTCGACGCGTGCCACAGTCTGCTCGCTCCCGAGATCGAACAACAGGCCGACGCCGCTCTTGCCCAGCGTCTGCAGGGACGCGCCGTAGGTCTGGGTAGGCCACGTCGTCGTTGCGTTGCCGTCGTGCGCGAGATGCGCGTCTTCGGAGTGTTCATCGCGGTCGTCGCCTTCCGGGTCGAACGAGGTCGACTCCACGATCTGCAGCCGGCCGGTCTGCGGTTCCCCACCACCGGTGATGTTTCGGAGCGGGCTCTCGCTGAAGATCGCGGTGAGGAGCGCGGCGATCACGACCACACCGGCGATGAGGGCGACGACCGGCACGAGCCAGCGACTCTCCGCAAGTAGTGAGGTGCCCGACGCGGACGGACTCGCTGCGACGGCGGCACGGGACGGCGTCGGCGTTTCACCACCACTGCGCTCGAGGGCCGAGCGCATCTCGGCGGCGCTCGCGAAGCGGTCGTCGGGATCCTTCGCGAGAGCCGTCATGACGACCTCGTCGAGGGCGCGCGGTATCCCCGCGCGGACGGAGCGCGGTGGCCGCGGCGGCTGCTTGACGTGCATCAGAGCCGTGGCGACGTGGCTGTCGCCGGAGAACGGCGGTCTGCCCGTAACGAGCTCGTACAGGAGGATGCCGGTGGAATAGATGTCGGAACGTTCATCCGGTTCCGCACCGTTCGCCTGTTCCGGCGAGATGTAGGCGACGGTCCCCAGGAGCGTGCCGGTGGTGCTGATGTCGTCCGCACCAACCGCGGCCTTCGCGATGCCGAAGTCGGCGACCTTCACGGTTCGGTCGCTTCCGAGTAAGACGTTTCCGGGTTTTACGTCGCGATGGATGACGTCGTTCGAGTGGGCATAGTGCAAGGCATCACACACCGCGGTTCCGAAAGTCGTGACCGTCGCGGGAGCGAGTGCGCGTTCGCGCCGGAGGAGATCGTGAAGGGAACCGCCTCCGCAATACTCCATGACGATGTAGTGGTCGCGCGCTCCGTCCTCCCCCGGTTCTTCACCCGTGTCGAAGATGGAAACGATGTGTGGATGGGCCAAACGCGCCGCCGCCATCGCCTCACGTTTGAAGCGCGCCAGGAAGGTGTCATCGCGGGCGAGGTGGGGGTGCAGGATCTTGATCGCCACGCGTCGAGCCAGCACCTCGTCTCGACCACTCCAGACGCTCGCCATCCCGCCTTGCGCCAACAGTTCGTCCAGGATGTAGCGACCCGCGAGCGTCTTCGTCGCGTTCCCCATCCCGTGATCGTAGTTAAAGGAAAGGATCAGCCGGTACCGGCCTCGCCCTCCGCGGTGGCGCGCGCCCAATCCTTGATGAACGAGATACGGCCGACGACGAGAGTGTCCGCTCGGCGTCTGAGAGTGATCCGTACGACCCTGGCCGTGGTATCGACCTCGACCTCCACGAGTCGTGCCTCGGCCTCGGTCGCCAGAGCCAGAGCCTCGTCCTGGATCTCTTGTGCTTTGAGGGTGGTTACGTCGATGTTCGTGGTCAGCACGATGGCGATCTCTTCGGCCTTGGAATCGAGCGTGAAGAAGTTGATGAGTATGGACCCGGCGTCGTAGATCACCACGGCCGTGATCGCCAACCCGAGCATCAGCTTTCCGATCCAGCCCAAGATGATGCCCCGTTCGTCGTTCGCCACCATCCTGGATCTCGTCATCTTGGTAGTCATCGTCATCTAGACCTCTTCATTTGAGCCGGAGTTGCCACGCACGCGCCGCGTAACTATCCCCCGAGCCATCGCCAATTCGGTGACACCCAGGGCGCGGGCCGCGAGCAAATACCCGATCGCCCCCACGATGACGGCTACCAGGAGGGCAACGAGTTGCCCCACAGCGCTTCCGGTGACCACGATCGCGTCGGTCACTCGGATCGTGGCTGCTACGACGACCGCCATCACCGCACCGGCGCCGCCGATGCGCACGGCGCTCCGAGCGATCGCGGCCCCCCCGAGAGGACCGATCTTGCGCCGTAAGGCGATCACCTGCAGCGCGAGTCCCACCGTGTACGCGGTGGCATGGCCGGCGGCCAGCCCACTCACCCCCAGCGCGAAGAACAGCGGGATGTTGATCGCGATGTTCACCGCGACCGCGACGCAGTTGATGAGGAAGGGGGTGCGCGTGTCCTGGAGTGCATAGAACGCGCGCAGGAAGAGCTGGAACAGTGAGAACGGCACGAGGCCGACGACGAAGAAACGCAGCACCGCGGAGACGAGGTCCGTCGAAGCTTCCGAGAAGATGCCGCGCTCGAGCAGGAGCCTCACTATCTCTCGGCTTAGCGTGAAGTATCCGATCGCGGCGGGTAGCACGAGCAAGATCGTGGCTCGTATCCCCGTCGACAGACGTTGTTTGAAATCATCCCAGCGCGCGTGAACGGCGTGCTCGCTCATCCCCGGCAGCAACGCGGTCGTCACCGAGACGGCGAATAACCCATGAGGGAGCATGAAGAACGTGAAGGCGGCGATATAGGCGGAGTACCCACCTTGTTGATCGTTGGCCAGGACCTGCACGATCAGGTAGCCGATCTGATTGACGATGACGTAGCCGATCACGAACACCGATAGACCCGCGAGTTTCTTGATAGACGGATGGCGCAACGACAACGTGAAGTGGTAACGGCCGAGTCCACGGAGGAATGGCAGTTGCGCGAACGCCATCAACGCGATCCCACCGGTAGTCCCAAGCCCGACGATCAACAATTGGTGGTCCGTGACCGATGTCAGAGTGACGCCGCTTGGATAAGCGGCGTGGAAAGCGACGAACACTGCGATGACGGCGAGGTTGTTCAGGACCGGCGTGTACATCGGCGGCCCGAACCGTTTATGCGCGTTCAGCAACCCCGCGGTCACCGCCGCGAGGCCGTAGAAGATGATCTGCGGGATGAACAACCGCAGTAGGAACGTGAGGACGTCGCGCTGGACCGCGGCCGTCGAACCCTCGAGGGTCAGCGTGTAGAAGTGGGCGATCGCAGGAGCGAGAAGGATGCCGACGGCGGCGACCGCAACCAGGACGACGAGGACGAGATTTATGACCGCGCTGGCGACCTCCCAGGCGCGCTCGCGGCCCTCCTTCTCCAGCAGCTCGACGAAGACGGGGACGAAGACCGAAGTGAGGATCCCTCCGAGGATGAGCTCGTAGATGATGTTCGGGGCAGTGTTCGCGAGGTTGTAGGCGTCCGGTAAGCGGCTCTCCGCGACACCCAGAGCGGCTACCAGCGCGGCGAGCCGCGCTAATCCGGTGACGCGGGATAGGACGGTGCCGAACGACATGAGCGCGGTCGCCCGCGCGAGTGACGCCACCTAGACGGCCCGAGAAGCGGCACCTCGACGCATCCCGCGGAAGACATAGAACAGAACGAGGAATGCCAGCGCTCCGAGGGTGATCGCGAGTGCGATCTCGTTGTATTCCGTCGATCTGATGGTGATGACGCGACTGTCGATCTCCTCGCCGTCAGGCGTACGGATGCGGACCTCGACCGGGACGGCCCCGCTCGCCCTGGCGGTCGCCTCGACGGCCAGCGGCGATGTCCCCGGCGCGAACGTCTGCTCGACGGTAGCGGGGTCGATCTCGAGATCGAGGTCGGTCCAGAAGATCTCGATCTCGAGGGTGACGTCGTACCCGGTGTCGTTCTTTAGAACGAGTGGGATCTCGCCGGTACGGGACGTGAGGGTGATCTCCTGACGGCCTTCCATGGTGATCGCCTCGAACTGGCGATCGACCTGGGCATGCACCGCCCGCGCGAATTCAAGACCTCGATCGAGCATCTCGTCGTCTGCTCCCCACGAACGCGCCTGCGCAACGAGTAGATCGCGGCGCAATCCTTCGAGCATGTCCACCGGAGGATCTATGCGCGCGAAGCTTTCGAGGGCGTCCTCGGCTCCCAGCAAGGTCGAGCGGTAAGGCTCATGGTCGAGAAACGACAAGCGATCCGGGTCCTCCAGGATGCGCGTGCCGGCACCGATGCCACGATGGAGACCGGCCCGCGGCGTCAACGTTGTGATCCACGGAGCTCGTCCGAGGGTACGCACGAAGAGGTTCGCGACGCGGGGAGGGGGATGCCAGGAAGCCGGTATGACCAGCGGAACGATCCGGTCCTCGACCGCGGGCTGCTCGGCCCAGATCATGGCCGTCTCGGCGAACAGTCTCTGCAGCGCGATCCGCCCCGTGCCGGTTGCCATCGCAACCGCACGCTCTTGCAATCGATCATCGAGAACGTACCCGCGGGATTTGCCCCCGAAGGTGGTCACCTTCACGGGACACGTATAGGTCGCACCAACGAAAGGCGGGGGACAGGATGGGTCGAGAGCGTCGGGGGACTCAAGCGACTCGGGCGAGAAGAACGTGCTCGCGGCCGCGTCCAGCGCGTGGAGGTCGTCGAGCGAAGAGGTATCAAGGCGACCCCCGGGAGGGAAGATCCATCCGCGTCCCGGCGTGACATCCAGGGCTGAGCGCAAGACCTCCTCGCCCTCCGACAGTTGCTGTTGCAGGCGATCGAGATCCCTCGCGATCGCAGGCAGTTCTGGCAAGGAGTACGGAGCAAGCAGGGGTTGCGCGCGTCCGCTACGCAGAAGGGTGCCGAGCGCATCGAGGGTATCGCCGGCGGTGCGCGGAACCCCAGCACTCTCGCGCACGCGTGAGACGCCTTCGTCGTCACGGCGCTCATAACCGTTCGCCATGTCCGCGAGCTCTTCAAGGGTGCGCGGTGAGGCCGCGATACCCAGGCGCACACCGCGTCCTGCCTTGGTGGCCAGAGCACTGAGGATCTCAGGAACCCAGCCGCGCGCTCCTAGTGCGGCTTCGAGGTTCCAGGTCCCGGCGGATGGGTGGGGTTCGAATGCCCCCGCCGGTCCGCGCGCGGGAACCTCAGCGAACGCCCACACCGGAACGATCTGGAGGGGCGCGTCGACCTCGCTAGGGAAGAACAGCAGGAACGTACTGATGGAGTCGAGAGCGGTGATGCCGTCGGCGTCGGTCAGCGTCACCGTCAGCGGGTAGACGCCTGCGCCGAGATCCGCGCTCAGTGCTCCGAGGGCTGTTAGGGGCTGGTCGAGACGGACAACGCGCGCGCGTCCGGGCAGGATCGTGGTCGCGAACTCGGCGGGGACTAATCCCGATTCGAGGCTGGACGGGTCGACCTCGAGGTTTTCTTCGAGGTCGGAGCGCGTGGTCAGTAGCGAGAAGACGCGTACCTGCAAGCTGAACCCTTCGAGCGGCACGGACGATCCGTTCTCGACGCGCACGACGAGATCGAGGTCGTCTTTGGCGTCGTGCCACACGGGCTGGCCGACGAGACGAAGCCTGATGCCGTCATCGTCGGTTTGAGCGTGCGCGGGCGCGACCGCGGCAGCCGTCAGCAGGAGGGCGACGAAGACCGCGCGCGCGTTAAGTGGTGACCTAAAGAAAGACATGCAGCCCCGAGCATAAGAAGTGGCGCCCGGAAGGGCGCTACTTCTGTTTAAGCAGCGGGAGCCGTAGGCGACCGATCGCGTCCCCGCTCAGGGCCGCGTAGCGTGTTGGTGCGCTAGTTACTTCGAGCCGCCGAGGCGGCCGATCTTTTGATAGAACTCCGAGCCGTAGCGTTGCTTGGTCGTCTCGCCGCCCTTCTTGCCTCCGATGCGCCCGATGCGCCCGAAGTGCTCGTCCCCGTAGCGCTCCTTGGTCGTGCGGCCACCCTTGCGGCCCGCCTCGGCCCGAGACATCTTGGTGGTTGACGATGTCGTGTGCATCTCGTCGGTCATCGGCATGGTCCCCTCTTTTCCTCGCTCGGTCTGGCTTAAGGGGTCCTACCCGTAGCCGAGCGAGCGGAAACGAAGAGGCTAAGCTTTGTGGAAGAACCTGGAAGTCGGTCGAATGGGACGCAGGACTCAATCGCGCCCGAAGACCTGCCGATGCACCATTGTTCATAGCAATAGATCCGGGAGGGCATCTAGGCATGGCCGTCAACGTCACAGATTTCCTGCGTTACCTCGTCGACCAGCGCGGGTCCGACCTCCACGTCAAGGCAGGCGGCCCCCCTTACGTCCGCGTTAACGGGCACCTTCACAAGACGGATTTCGCGGCGCTGACCGCCTCCGATTGCGAACGCGCGGCGATGGACCTCATGACCGACGATCAGGCGACCCGCTTCAAAGAGATCGGCGAGGTCGACTTCGCGTACTCGGAGCAAGGTCTCGGACGATTCCGTATCAACGTCTTCCGCCAGCGGGGAAGCGTAGGGATGGCGTGCCGGCGCGTTCTTCCGGGCAGTCCCGCGTTCGACACGCTGGGTTTGCCGCCGGTCATCAAGGAGCTCTCCGACGAACAGCGCGGTCTGTTGCTCGTAACGGGACCGACGTCGTCGGGCAAGACGACGACGACCGGAGCGATTATCAACCACATCAACGCAACGCGGTCGTGCCACATCCTCACCATCGAAGACCCGATCGAGATTCTTCATCCCGACCGTATGGCGATCGTGAACCAACGGGAGATCGGCCACGACACGGCCGACTTCGCGATCGCGTTGCGCGCCGCGATGCGACAGGATCCCGACGTCATCTTCGTCGGCGAGATCCGAGACGCCGAGACGGTCAAGGCGGCATTGCAGGCCGCGGAAACGGGTCACTTCGTCGTGTCGACGCTGCACACGACCGACGTCTCGGAGACGGTCAACCGCATCATCGACTTCTTCCCGCCGCATCAGCAGAAGCAGATCCGCGTTTCACTGGCCGCGGCGCTGAAAGGCATCGTGTCTCAGCGGCTCTTGCCCCGAAAGGACGAGAAGGGTCGTATCCCGGCCGTCGAGGTTCTGGTCATGAACGGCCGCATCCACGATCTGATCTTGAACGAGGACCAGACGCACCTGATCCACGACATCGTCGCGGAATCCGGTTTCTACGGGATGCAGACGTTCGACCAGGCGCTGCTCGCGCTGTACCGCTCGGGTCTCGTGAAGCTCGAGGACGCGATGAGCACGGCGACGAACGCACACGACTTCCAGATCGCTCTCCGCCAGGAAGGCCTGCAACCCGTCTCGTAGATCTTCGATCACGCATCGAGTGTTGATATAGGTCCGTTTTCCGGGCGCCATACAACACTCGGCGATTGAGACCCCACTACGCTGGGGGCATGGCTACGCCCGATCTAACGGATCTGCTCGCGCCCGGCTCTGCCGTGCTCGACCTCGCCGCGCGCTTCAACGCCAGCGGCCACGAGCTGTATCTCGTAGGAGGCGTCGTGCGGGACACGATCCTGGGCCGCCGCGACCGCTCACCCGACCTCGATTTCGCCACCGACGCCACGCCCGATACCACCAAGGACATCGTGGCCCCGGTAGCGGGGTCCTTGTGGCTGCAGGGCATCGAGTTCGGCACCGTGGGGGCCGAGCTGGACGGCGTGCGGATGGAGATCACCACGTTCCGGACCGAGCGATATCAACCCGCGTCCCGTCACCCGGATGTGAGTTTCGCCTCGGACGTCGAGACCGATCTGTCGCGGCGCGACTTCACCATCAATGCGATGGCGATCCGACTGCCGGACACGGTGCCGATCGATCCGTTCGACGGCGTCAAAGACCTGTCGGCGCGACTCATCCGGACTCCTCTCGACCCGGCCGTGTCTTTCGGGGACGACCCCTTGCGCATGCTGCGGGCGTTCCGCTTCGCCTCGCAACTGAAATTCCGCGTCGAGGAGAAGACTCTGGCTGCGATCTCCGACATGGCAGAACAGATCGACACCGTTTCGGCAGAGCGCATCCGCGACGAGTTCGTGAAGCTTCTGCTTGGTCGCGCGCCGGCCGAAGCTCTGAAGCTCGCGGAGCCGACCGGGTTGACCGAGCGGTTCCTGCCGGAACTCTCGGCTTTGAAGCTCGAGCAGGATCCGGTGCACAAGCACAAGGACGTTTTCAGTCACACCCTGGCGGTCATGGAACGGACCGATCCGATCCCGGAGCTACGTCTCGCCGCGTTGCTGCACGACATCGGGAAGCCGCGCACGCGCCGGATCGGGCCGGACGGCGTCTCCTTCCATCATCGCGAGATCGTGGGAGCCGACATGGCGCGTAAACGACTCCGGGAATTGCGTTTCGACAACGAGACCGTGGCGACCGTTGCCGAGCTGATCCGCTTGCATCACCGCTTCCACACCTACCGCCTCGGGTGG
>JALZEA010000154.1 GCA_030862265.1 Actinomycetota bacterium
GTTCTCGCCCGCCTCGCCGCGAAGCAGGACCCTGACATCGGCGAGGTGCCCGAGATCTACCTGCGCGCGCTGGTTGGCGGAATCGGCGAGCTCGTCCAGCAGCATCTGCTGACGAGCGACGCAAAGACGCTGCCCGAGCTGGCCCCCATATTGGTGCAGCTCGTCACTGCGGTGATCCAGGGGGCCGCCGTGCCGGCTGAAAATCTCGCAACCGCGCGCAAGTAGACGTAACCTGATGCGTTGATTACCCTGATGTGGTTTACTCCGAGTAACCAAGTGGTACGGACCAGTACCAGGGCCAAGGGGTTGTTTTCCTACGTGGGGAGGAACTGATGTCGAAGTTCGCCGGAGTGCTCGCACTCGCGCTGCTCTTGCTCGTTCCGACGAGCGCGTCTGCACAGAGGACGGATCGGGCCCCCACGCCTGAGCTCGACCCGGTCGGCGTCAACATCGCCCCGCGCCCCTGCAAGTACGAGGGCGGCGACCCCTACGAGAAGCAGTTCTACAAGGCCGAGGGCTGGAAGGGCCCGGACTTCGTTCGCTACCCGGGTGCATGCCAGCGGATGCGGTTCTCCTACGGTCCGATCGCCGTCAAGCCGGGGCAGAACGACGTTCTGATCGAGCCGGTCAAGATCGAGAAGCCGATGGTGGACGGCTACATCACGCGCTTCCGGCCAAACCTCGTCCGCGCGGACGGCACCGTCCCGCCGGTCGAACAGGTGCACCTCCACCACGGCACCTGGCTCTCCGCTCCCTCGTACGGCGACGGCCCGTTCTTCGCGGCCGGTGAGGAGAAGACGATCGCGCCCTTCCCGCGCGGCTTCGGCATGCCGGTCGAGTCGACCGATCAGTGGCTCTTGCTGTACATGGTCCACTCGGCCGTCGCGCAGCCGATGGAGACCTACATCATCTACGACATCGACTTCATCCCGAAGGCGCAGGGCGACGAGCTCGGAATGACGTCCGCGTACCCGCTGTGGCTCGACGTGCGCCCTTCGGGCTACCCCGTCTTCAACACCCAGCGCCCGTACGGCGGCAAGGACGGGAAGTGCACGTGGCCGAAGGAGGAGTGCGCCGCGTTCGACCCGTGGGGCGACACGATCGTCGGCCAGGGCGAGCCAGGCAACGGCATCGGCTACGACAAGGACCTGCCCGAGAAGGGTGAGGACTTCGGAAAGGCGGGTCCTTTCGACGGCGGCACCCTGCTCGGGATGGGCGGCCACGTGCATCCGGGCGGGATCCAGAACGAGATCGACCTCGTGCGCAAGGGCAAGGCGAAACGGATCTACACGGGCAAGGCGGTCTACTGGCACCCCAAGGACAAGTCGCGAGGCGGCGGTCCGAAGGACTCCTGGGACTTCTCGATGCCGGTCGTCGGCAACCCGTTCTGGGGGATCCGCGTGAAACCGGGCGACAAGCTGCGCTCTAACGTCACCTACGACACGAAGATCCAGTCGACGTACGAGAACATGGGCATCTCGGTCGCTCTGCTCGTGCCCGACTCAGAGGACGGCAAGCCGCAGGCGGATGGGGTGAACCCGTTCAAGGTCAAGACCGACCGGTCGAAGAAGTGCTTCCGGAAGGGTGGCCTGAGGAACGCCGGCATTCAGAAGAATCCGCCGGTCCTGTGCACGAAGGGGGTCGTGACGCACGGCCACCTCTCCGAGAACGCGAACCGCGGCGGGCCGTCCGGCAAGTGGACCTTCGATCGCTCGGGTGACACGGACCGAGTGGCGATTGCCGACTTCCTCTACGTACCGGGCGATCTGTCGCAGGCGCGGTCGATGGGCGTTCCGACCGTGAAGCTCGGCCAGTCGCTCGCCTTCACGAACTTCGAAGGCGGTTTGATCTACCACACGGTCACCGCGTGCAAGTTCCCGTGCCTCGGCCCGACGGGGGCGGCGTTCCCGCTCGCCAACGGCGAGACGAGTAGCGGGCGCAAGGTCGACTTCGACTCCTCGGAGCTCGGATTCGGGACGCCGTACATCGCACCGGCGAAGCAAACGCTCAACTGGTCGCTCGACGTGACGAAGGAGGAGGGCTACAAGCCAGGCGACATCGTTACGTACTACTGCCGGATCCACCCATTCATGCGCGGCGGCTTTGAGGTCGCGGAA
>JALZEA010000156.1 GCA_030862265.1 Actinomycetota bacterium
CGGCACCGCGATATTCGGGCCGCGAAACCCCTAAAACCTGCAGCGACCGGGATATCCTTCGGCCATGGCAGGCGTTTGGAGGAAAACCCTCGTTTATCTGGGGCTCGTCGAAGACGACGAGCTGGACGCGTATTCCTACGACGAGGAGGGATACGAGGAGCCCGCCGAGCGTCCCCTCCAGCGTCGCGCGCGTGGGGACGACAGGAGTCGTGGTGCGGTCGTTACCGCAATGCCTACACCACCGTCGGCGAAGCTGCATCTCGTCCATCCGAATGCGTTCAACGACGCCCAGGAGATCGGTGACAAGTTCCGCGAGGGCATCTCGGTGATCATGAATCTGCAGGCGACGGAGCAGAAGCTCGCGCGTCGCCTCGTCGACTTCGCGAGCGGTTTGGCTTACGGACTCAGAGGTTCGATGCAACCGGTGGCGGAGAACGTGTTCTTACTGACCCCGGCCGGGGTCCAGGTCTCTGCCGAAGAACGGCGTCGGTTCCTGGAGGAGCGCGGCTTCTTCAACCAGGCTTGATCGAACAACAGCCGGTTCGCTCGTAATGGGTCTCGATTGCCTCATCCCACAGCTGCTCACGATCTACGGGTACATCCTCTTCGCCCGCATCATCCTGTCGTGGACCACCCAGTTCTGGTCCCCACCGCAAGCGTTGACGCCCCTGATCCGTGTCATCTACGAACTTACCGAACCTGTGATGGCGTTCTTCCGCCGCTTCATCCCCCCGATCGGGGGCCTCGATCTCTCGCCGATCGTGATCTTCATCATCATCAGGATCATTGCCGGATCTTTCCCCTGCTGATACGCGGTTCCGTGGCAGTCGTCTGAGATACTGGTTGCGATGAATATCAGCGCGCGCGATGTGCACGAGAAGCAGTTCCACGACGCGTGGCGTGGATACAACCAGGAAGAGGTCGACGACTTCCTCGACCGCGTCGCCGAAACCCTGGACCGGCTGATCCGGGAGAACCGCGCCTTCCACCAGCGCATCAAGGAGCTAGACCAGACGGTGGCGACGGGGCGCGAGACGGAGGACATGCTCAAGAAGACCTTGGTGTCGGCGCAGAAAGCCGCCGAGGAGGCGATCGCGCAGGCGCGCGCCAAGGCCGAGACCTTGATAGCGCAGGCCGAAGAGCGCGTCACCAAGGCCAATGATGAGGCGAGGACCCGTTTGGCCACGCTCGAGAACGACCTGCGGCGCAAGACCCTGGATGCCGATCGGACGCACGCGGCACACACGCGCGATCTCGAAGCTTCGATCGAGCGTCTGCGCAGCTTCGAAACTGAATTGAAGCAACGACTCAAGACATTCCTGGAACAACAGTTGCGCGCGCTCGACACACTCGTGGGGCAGCAACCCACGCAGCCGGCCACGCCTCGCTCGGCGCCAGAGCCCACGCAGGAGACGCCGTCTACCGCGGGTGTACCCGCGGGCGCGCAACGGCTCCACGCGACACCGTCACCGCGCGCGACCGATCCCGGCGAAGCCGAGTCCCGTGAGATCGGTGATGAGGATGCCGCCGCGGCCGGGCCGCGACGAGGTCTCCGAGGTCTCTTCTGGGGCGACGAGTCTTAGTCTCTTAACCTCATGACGTCTCTTGTCGGTGCGTCGGTCCTCCTTATCGCGGGCTCGGCTCTCGCGTTGATCTTCGGGTGGGTCACGGCGGACGAATCTCTGATCTGGACCTCGATCGGAGCCAGCGTGGCATCCGGAGTCGCCCTCGCCCTCGCGTACGGGCGGGCGCGCCAGGAGCTGCCGTCAACGAAGGCGACGCCAGCAGCAGAGGCGACGCCAGCAGCGGAGGCGACGCCAGCAACGGAGGCGACGCCAGCAACGGAGGCGACGCCAGCAACGGAGGCGACGCCAGCAACGGAGCCGACGCCAGCAACGGAGGCGACGCCAGCAACGGAGCCGACGCCAGCAACGGAGCCGACGCCAGCAACGGAGCCGACGCCAGCAACGGAGGCGGAGTCACTCCCCGAGGTCGCAACCGATCCGGTGCTGGCGCCCGCCGTCGAGGATGAGGTCGTCGGAGTTCCTCACACGAAACGCTTCCACAAGACGACCTGTCGCTACGCGGCTGCGAAGAACGCCGCCAGCATGACGAGGGCGGACGCGCTACAGCGCGGCTTCCAGCCATGCGGGACCTGCAAACCCTAGGTCTGCGCCGCCTTTTCCAAGCCGACGCGAACGATCGTGTCGTCGATCGCGACCTCATCGGAGAAGGCTCCGTCCGGTATCGCGCCGAACGTCACGCGCGTCGCTAGCACCTCGGCAGCGATGAAGCCCTGATGTACTGCTAGCGCTCGTTTTGTGTCGGAATCGTCCGCGTCGAGCCAGAGCTCGATCCGATCCTCCACTGCGAGGCCTGCGCTCTTACGCAGCTCTTGCACGCCGCGCACAACCTCGCGCGCGACGCCTTCGGCGCGCAGCTCGTCGGTGATCTCAAGATCTAGCGCGATGCCGTAGTGACCTTCGAACGCGGCGGTGAAACCCGGTTTCGGTTCCTGCTGGATATCGAGCTCACTGAGTTCAAGAACAACGACGTCGCCGTTGACCGATAGCTCGTAAGTGCCCGCGTCTTGGGCGGCGAGAGCGACGGCGGTTTGGTCCTCCTTAGCAAGCGCCGCGGCGATGTCCTTCACCTTGGGGCCGAACCGGGGGCCGAGCTTCTTGAAGTTCGGCTTCACCTTGTGCGTAACGTAGTCGCCGAGGTTGTTTGCGGCCTCGACATCTTTGATGTTGAGCTCCTCCGAGATTTCCTTCGCCAACTCTCCGACGAGGTGCGCTTCACCCGGAGGCGTCGAAACGAAAGCCTTGCCCAGCGGTTGGCGTGTGCGGACTTTGGCGGCGGACCGCACCTCACGCCCCAATGACACGACGTGGCGTGCGACGCCCATCTTGGTCCGCAGCTCATCATCGACGAGATCGTCGTTAGGGAGGGGCCAGTCGGCAAGATGCACCGAGTCGGACTCATCGGGATCCGGACGCGTGAGATTCATGAACAGCGCGTCGGCGACGAAGGGAGTGAACGGCGCGGTGAGCTTGCTGAGAGTGACGAGACACTCCCACAGCGTCCGGAACGCAGTAGCCGTGTCGGCATCGGCTTCCGAGCGCCAGAAACGCCGTCTGCTGCGACGCACATACCAGTTCGAAAGGTCGTCCACGAAGCGCTCGAGGCGACGGCCGCCTCTCGCCGTGTCGAATTCGTCCAGGCCCGCGGTGATCTCGCGCACCGTGTCGTTGAGTTCCGCGAGGATCCAGCGATCGAGTTCGGAGCGATCCGATACGGGGATGTCATGGGCCGTGGGATCGAAGTCCTCGAGCGCCGCGTACATGACCCAGAACGAGTACGTATTCCACATCGTCAGCAGGTACTTCCGGAGTGACTCTTGGACGATCTCGACCGACAGCCGGCGCGGTGCCCATGGGCTCCCGGCGGTCAGCATGTACCAGCGCAGAGCGTCCGCCCCTTGCGTGTCGAGAACCTCGTGAGGAGCGATGACGTTGCCCACAGACTTCGACATCTTCCGGCCGTCGGCGTCCACGATGAGACCAAGGCACACGACGTTGCGATACGAGTTGTGACCGCGGACCAACGTCGCGATCGCAAGGAGCGTGTAGAACCACCCCCGCGTCTGGTCGATCGCTTCCGAGATGAAGTCGGCCGGGAAGCGCGCCTCGAAGACATCGGTGTTCTCGAAGGGGTAGTGCCACTGTCCGAAGGGCATGGCTCCCGCGTCGAACCAAGTGTCGATGACGCTCTCCACCCGCGTCGCGGTCTTGCCGCATTCCGGACAGGGAAACGTGATCGCGTCTACGTAGGGACGATGGGGGTCCATGTCCGAGAGATCGCGCCCCGCTAGCTCCGAAAGTTCCGCGAACGACCCCACGCAGGTCGCGTGCTGGTCGGCGCACCTCCAGATCGGGAGGGGACTACCCCAGTAGCGATCGCGCGACAGAGCCCAGTCCACGTTGTTCGCCAACCAGTCACCGAACCGTCCGTACTTGATCGTGGGCGGCTGCCAGTTCGTTTCGTCGTTAGAGGCCTGCAACGCGTCGCGGATCTGCGAGGTCCGGATGTACCAGTCGAGGCGCGCGTAATAGATGAGAGGGGTACCGCAGCGCCAGCAGTGTGGATAGGAGTGGGTGTATTGCTCCGACTTGAGAAGGACGTTGCGCGCGGCGAGGTCGTCGACGATCTTAGGGTCGGCTTCCTTCAGCCACAGGCCGGCGAACTCGCCGCCGCTCGCGATAACGCGCCCGTCGAGCCCGATCATCTGCATGACCGGCAGGTCGAATTCCTTCGCCAGTGCCATGTCGTCCTCGCCGTACGGAGCGATGTGCACGATGCCGGTGCCGTCCTCGGTGGTGACGAACTCCCCGGGCCGCACGAGGTGTCCCGTATCGCCGGACTCCACGAAGTCGAACGGCGGCTTGTATCGGAGCCCGATGAGGTCCGTGCCGGCGATCTCGGAGACCGTAATCGCGTCCTCGCCGACCACTTTCTCGACGAGCTCGCGCGCGACGATCACGTGCTTGTTCGGAAGCTGCGGGTCAACCACCTTCGCGTAGACGACGTTCGGATTGACCGCGGCGGCCATGTTCGCGAGCAGCGTCCACGGCGTGGTCGTCCACGCGAGCAGAGCCGTATCGGGATCCGATGCGAGCGGGAAGCGGACGAACACGGACGGATCCGACACCATCTGGTAGGTGCCGGTCTGGTGTTGTTCGTGGTTGCTCAGCGACGTCTCGCAGCGCGGGCAATAGGGGACGACCTTGAAGTCTTCCTCTAACAACCCCTTGTCCCAGATCTGCTTGAGCAGCCACCACACCGTCTCGACGTAGCTCGCGTCCATCGTCCAGTAAGCATCCTGGAGATCAACCCAGAAGCCGATCCGGACGGTGAATGGCTCCCATTGGTCGACGTAGCGCTGGACCGACTCGCGACATCGCTTCACGAACTCTTCGATGCCGATGTCTTCTTCGATCTGACGCTTGTTGGTGATGCCGAGCTCTTTCTCCACCTCCACCTCGACCGGCAACCCGTGACAGTCCCAACCGGCTTTGCGATGGACGTAACGGCCGCGCATCGTGTGATAGCGGCAGAAGATGTCCTTGAAGACCCGCGCTTCGACGTGGTGGATCCCCGGTTTGTTGTTGGCGGTGGGAGGGCCCTCGTAGAAGACCCACTCTTCGGCGCCATCGCGCTCGCGCATCGATCGATGGAAGATGTCGTTGTCGGACCAGCGCTTCGCGATCTCGTTCTCGAGATCGGGGAAGCTCACCTTGGGATCGACGGGTTCGTAAAGGGGTCCGAGCATGGCCGTAAAGGGTATGCCCCTGTGCTATCGTGCCCGGCCCATGAGCCCCGCCAAAAAGGCAAGCGGCAGCGGGCGCAAGTCCACGGCCAAGAAGTCGACCACGCGCGCCACCAAAAAGGTGGCGAGTAAGCAGACCGCGTCCAAGAAGAAGCCGGCCGCGAAGACGGCCAAGAAGCCGACCGCTCGCAAACCCGCGACCAGCCGCACGTCGAAGAAGAAGACCGCGAAGAAGACGCCCGCGAGGAAGACCGGCGCGAGTAAGACCTCCGCGAAGAAAACCTCCGCGAAGAAGACCCCCGCGAGGAAGGCGTCCGCCAAGACAGCGACGGCCAAGAAGGTCGCGGCGAAGAAAACCCAAGCCAAGAAGACGGTTGCCGCGGCTCCGACCAAGAAGCCGAGTGCCAAACCGCTGGCAGAGGTGCTGAAGAAGGTCCTTCCCGCCTCCCGACCCTTCGTGAGGCCGACCCCGACGGCGCCCCCCAAGCGGAAGGTTCGCCCCGCCAAGTTCGATGCGGACCAACTGAAGAAGATCCGTGGGAGCCTCGAGACCAAGCGCGGCGAGCTCGAACTAAGGATGGCGGAGCTCGAAGAAGATTCGTTCGACTCCACCCAGTCGGACATCACGGGCGAGGTAGGGCTCGACGAGGACTTCGCCGACGCAGGAACCGCCACGTTCGAGCGCGAGCGTGATCTATCGATCCGCAACAACATCCGCGACCTGATCGACCAGATGAACCGCGCCATCGAACGCATCGACGCAGGCAGCTACGGGACATGCGAACGCTGCGGGCAACCGATCGATGCCGCCCGTCTGAGGGAGCTGCCCCACGCATTGCTGTGCCTGGATTGCAAACGGCGCGAGGAGCGCGCCCGTTAGCCCGACCTACCGGGCAATGCTGGTCGCCACCGCGGCGGTGATCGGTCTCGATCAACTCACCAAGCAGTTGGCTCTGAAGTATCTGGCGGACGCGCCGATCGACATCATCGAAGGCGCGCTGACCCTGCGCCTCAACTACAACGCCGGAGGGGCCTTCGGGATCCTGCAAGGGGTGCCGGGTTTCTTCCTAATAGCGACGGTCGTGGTGGCGACCGCAATCGTCGTGTGGGCGCGAAAGATCGAGCAACCTTCGTGGGGGATCTGCCTCGGGATGGTGCTGGGCGGGGGGCTCGGCAATCTTTTCGATCGGCTCTTCCGATCGACGGGCGGGCGGGTCGTCGACTTCGTAGATCTGCATGTGTGGCCGATCTTCAACGTCGCCGATTCCTTCATCGTGATCGGCGTCGCCATCCTGCTGATTCTCAGTGCGCGCGCCGAACGAGCGGAAAAACGAATCCAGGCGTGATGCGTTTCGTCATCGGCGACGACGAGACGGGGGAGCGCGTCGACGTCGTTCTCGCGCGCAGGGCGGAGGTAACTCGTGCCCTCGCGCAGAGAGCGCTGCGGTCGGGATCGATGCGAGTGGGTGGGGAAACCGTCCGGCCCAGCCACCGGGTGACCCTCGGCGAGGTGCTTGAGGGCGAGCTGCCCGAGGACGCTCTGCCGGCGCCCGTCGGCGAAGACATCCCCATCGAGATCCGCTACGAGGACGACCGCTTGCTCGCGGTCTCGAAGCCGCCGGGGCTCGTGACGCATCCTGCGCGTGGCCACGAAGGGGGCACGCTCGTGAACGCCCTGCTCGGAAGGGGGGCATCGCTTTCCGGTATCGGATCGACGCGGCCGGGCATCGTCCATCGACTGGATAAGGACACGTCGGGTCTGTTGCTCGTCGCTAAGGACGATGCCGCGGCTGCCGCACTTATCGACGCGCTGCGAGCCCGTCGGGTGACCCGTCGCTACCTCGCACTCGTCCGCGGCCTACCCGCGGCGCCGACGGGAACGATCGACGCCCCGATCGCGCGCCACCCGTGGCGGCGCCGGCTCATGGCCGTCGTTCCGGGAGGGCGCGGGGCGGTCACCCACTACCGCGTCCTCGGCACCGGCGACAAGGTCGCGCTCCTCGAGGTCACCCTCGAGACGGGCCGGACGCACCAGATCCGGGTCCACCTCGCGCATCTCGGCCACCCCGTCCTCGGGGACGGTACGTATGGTGGAGGAGGCGATATCGCGACCTCGCTCGGACTGACGCGCCCCTTCCTTCACGCCGCTTACCTCGCCTTCCCTCACCCCGACGACGACAACGTCGTCGAGGTCTCCGACCCTCTCCCGGCCGATCTGCGGAGCGCGCTCGCGGCCGCCGGCATCCCCGACCCGACGGCCTAAGCGGCTCTCCTGCAAGGCGCCGAAGGCGCGCAGGAGGCGCCCAAAAACCGCTCAAGATGCCTCCCACAGGACATTCGTGAGTTGTGACCTGCGCCACGCGCAGGTGAGCGCTCACGAGTCATAGATGACCCATGCGTGTGGCGAAAGGATTAGCGCCCGATGTCCTCTGCGCGCGGCTCGCGGGGCGCCAACATGGATGCATCGCGCTCGCACAGGCTGTCCGCCTTGGGATGTCGGAAGACGCCGTGTTCCGGATGGCCGCTCGTGGAGTGTGGCGTCGGGTGTTGCCGGGTGTCTACATCGTGACGGGCGCGGAGCCGTCGTGGCGCCAGCGTCTCATGGCCGGGGTGCTGTGGTTGGGGGACGGCTCGGCGGTTTCACACGGTTCGGCCGCGGCTGTCTGGGCGATGCCGGGTTTCTCGGCAGGGACGGTGGAATTATCGACGACCGCGCCTCGGCAATCTCGTGACGGCATCTTCGTCCATCGCGTGAAGGAACTTGCACCCCACGACGTCGGACGCCGCGGGGCACTGCCGCTGACGAGCCCGACCCGAACATTGATTGATCTGAGCGCAAGAGCCGATCCGGAAGTCTTCGAGGTCGCATTCCACTATTGCCTGTATCGGCAGATTGCTTCATTGGCTCGCCTGCGTTCGATCGCTGAGAAGCGTCGTGGTCCCGGGGCCACCGGTGCTCCTTTGTTGAGGGAGCTGCTCCGTCTCTACGAAGACGGAGAACGCCCTGCGGAGAGTCCTCTCGAGGTCAGGGTGCGCCGATTGTTGGCGGCTGCGAAGCTCCCGCCTCCGGTGAGACAACACCCCGTAGTTGCGGCCGGCTCTCACTATCGGATCGATCTGGCATACCCGGCAACGCGAGTCGCAATCGAGGTGGACGGTTACCGGTGGCACTCGAGTCGACTGAACTGGGATGCCGATTACACGAAGCTTGCCGCGCTCCAGGCCGAGGGCTGGCAGGTAGTGCGCGCCACATACGAGCTCGCGAGGAACCGCCAGGACCTGCTCCTCGACGCGGTTCTGACGGTCCTCGGCTCGCGGTTGCCCTTTCGTGAGTCCTGACCTGCGCCAGGAGCAGGTCATCGCTCACGGATCCCATTTCCTCGAGCCGCCGGACCCGGCGAGAGCGTGGATAGCGCCCTCTGAACAGGTAACTAACAACCTTTGGGGCTTATGTCCCACACCCTCGACCTGCCAGGCTTCTGGGATGGTCCGTAAACCGCTGTTTGGGCAGGTCAGAGGCATTTTTCGAGGAATGCCGGGAGCCAGTTGAGCGGGGCGCGATATTGAGTTACAACTCTGTGATTCACCCCTTCGGAATGAGGAATACGGCTTGAGCTTCGTTCACCTTCATGCGCATAGCGAGTACTCGATGCTGGACGGCGCCAGCCGGGTGCCGGACATGTTCGAGGCCGCCGCCGCGGCGGGGATGTCGGCTTGCGCCATCACCGATCACGGAGTGATGTACGGAGCGCTCGAGTTCTACAAGGCGGGTCTCAAGAACGGTGTGAAGCCGATCCTCGGCATGGAGGGCTACCTCTTCGGCGGCGACCGCAGGCTGAAGCCCGCCCAGAAGGAGAACTCCGAGAAGACCTTCCACCTCACGTTGCTGGCGATGAACGACCAGGGTTACCGCAACCTCGTGAAGATCTCCTCGCGCGCGTGGCTCGAAGGTCTGCATTACGTCCCTCGCTCCGACTGGGAGCTGTTGACCGAGTATCACGAGGGACTGATTTGTCTGTCCGGTTGCCTCTCCGCGGAGATCCCCAAACTGATCGTTGCCGGAGACGCCGCGGGGGCGCGGCGCAAGGTCGGCCAGTACCGCGAGTTGTTCGGTGATCGCTTCTACCTCGAACTCCAGGAGCACGGCCTACCCACGCAGCGCCCGCTCAACGACGAGCTCGTCCGCATCGGAACGGAGATGGGCATCCCCTGGGTCGCCACGAACGACTCTCACTACACCCACAAAGGCGATGCTGCCGCGCACGAGGTGCTTCTGTGCATCAACACGGGATCCGAGTTGGCAGACCCGAAGCGTTTCAAGTTCGACTCCGACGAGTTCTATCTGAAGACACCCGAGGAGATGGCGACGAAGTTCGCGTCGTGGCCGGGGGCGTGCGAAACGACGCTCGAGGTCGCCGAGCGATGCAACGTCGAGCTCACCCTCGCCGGCCACATCCTGCCGGAGTTCGACGTCCCGGCCGGTAAGACGCTCGACGGCTACTTGCAGGAACTCGTTCTCGACGGCCTCCAGCGCCGCTACGAGGACGTCACGCCCAAGGTCAAAGACCGCGCCGCCTACGAGCTGCGCGTCATCCAGGACATGAAGTTCCCCGCGTATTTCCTCGTGGTAGCCGACTTCGTCAACTGGGCCAAGGACCAGGGCATCCGCGTGGGACCGGGCCGCGGCAGCGCCGCCGGTTCGATCGTCTCTTACGCGCTCGGCATCACGGAGCTCGATCCCCTCAGATACGACCTCATGTTCGAGCGCTTCCTTAATCCCGAGCGCATCCAGATGCCCGACATCGACATCGACTTTGACGAGCGCCGGCGCGGTGACGTGATCCGTTACGTCCAGGCGAAATACGGCGAGGATCGCGTGGCCCAGATCGTGACCTACGGCACGATCAAGGGGAAGCAGGCCATCAAGGACGCCGCGCGCGTCCTCGGTTTCCCGTACGTTGAGGGCGACCGCCTTTGCAAGATGTACCCGGCGCTGGTCATGGGGCGCGACTCCGGGCTGCGCAGCGCGCTCGAGTCGTCGCCGGAGCTGAAAGATGCGTACAACTCCGGCGGCGCCCCGAAACAGATCATCGACACCGCCCTCGGCATCGAGAACCTCAAGCGCTCGGCCGGAATCCACGCCGCCGGGGTCGTTATCGGCCGGGAACCACTGGTCGAGCACCTCCCGCTGCGGCGCGGTGACCACGGCGAGGTCGTCACCCAGTTCGACATGAAAGGCGTCGAGGAGCTCGGGCTACTGAAGATCGACTTCCTCGGTCTGCGCAACCTCACCGTCATCGACCTGACGCGCGATTACATCAAAGCAAACCGCGGGATCGACATCGACGTCGACAACCTCGATCTCGCCGAGGACAAGGTCTTCGAGATGCTCTGTCGCGGCGATACGGACGGCGTCTTCCAGCTCGAGTCCGACGGGATGCGGCGTTATCTCAAGCAGCTGAAGCCGAACCGGTTCGAGCACATCATGGCGATGGTGGCTCTGTACCGGCCGGGCCCCATGGAGCAGATCCCGACCTACATCGAACGGATGAACGACCCCGCCAAGGTGTCCTACCTGCACCCGGCCCTCGAAGAGTCGACGAAGGAGACCTACGGCGTCCTCGTCTACCAGGAACAGATCGTCACCACACTGCAGATGCTGGCCGGCTACACGCCAGGGCAAGCCGACCTCGTGCGCAAGGCGATCGGCAAGAAAGACCGCGCCATCATGGCCGCCGAGAAGCCGCGCTTCATCGAGGGCTGCGTCAAAGGTGGGCTAGACGAGACGGGCGCACAGCACCTGTGGGGTCTGATCGAACGCTTCGCCGACTACTCGTTCAACCGGGCGCACGCAGCCTGTTACGCGTACATCGCGTACCAGACGGCGTGGCTCAAGGCGCACTACCCCGTCGAATACATGTCGGCTCTGCTGACGTCCGTCAAGGACAACAAGGATGCGAAGCCCTTCTACCTTCATGTCGCGCGCAAGATGGGGATCCCGGTGCTTATCCCGGACGTAAACACATCCGACATGGACTTCACGCCGGTCGACGGATCCGTGCGATTCGGTCTGTCCGCGGTGCGGGGTATCGGCGAGAACGTCGTAACGAAGATCATCGAAGCGCGCCAGACGGATGGCGAGTTCTCGTCCTTCTACGACTTCTGTCACAAGATCGACCGGACCTGTCTCAACAAGAAGACGGTCGAATCTCTGATCCTGGCCGGCGCGTTCGAGTCGCTCGGACACACGCGCAAGGGACTGGAGGAGATCTTCGAGGAGGTCTGCAACGAAGTCTCGGAGATCCGCAAGATGCGCGCCGTCGGGCAGTTCGATCTCTTCAGTGGGGGTGACGAGCCGGCGGTGAGCGAGCGCCCGATCTCGCTCGAGGAGTGGCCCAAGGACATCCTGCTGCTGAA
>JALZEA010000159.1 GCA_030862265.1 Actinomycetota bacterium
CTCGACGCTAGACCCGATGCGTTTGCAGGATCCCGGAGGCGTGCTCGTCGCTAGGCAGCTTTACGAAGGCCTCACCCGCTGGGATCCGGTCGAAGAGCGGGTGGTTCCGGCGGTGGCCGAATCTTGGAGCGTCGACGACGGCGGCCGGCGTTTCACGTTCAGGCTCTACGAGGGGATGTCCTTCCACGACGGTTCGCCGGTGACGTCGAAGGACTTCAAGTTTGCGTTCGAGCGGATCGCCCTCAAGCGCAACGCGTCGGACATCGCGTACACGCTCGAAACCGTCGAGGGGTTCATCGCGACCAACCAGTTGGGTGACTCACAACATCTAGCGGGGATCAAGACACCGGACGACCTCACCCTCGTGATCGAACTGTCGCGTCCTTATTACGACTTCCCGGCAGTGCTCACCCACCCGAGTCTCGTTCCACTACCGGCGGCAGCGGTGCGAGATGCCGACACCTTCCTGAGGACCCCGGTCGGTAACGGACCGTTCCATATAGCCCAGGCGTGGTCGCCGGGAGACACCGTCTATCTACGTCGGTATGCGGGATTCATCGAGACACCAGACCTCGACGGGATCCGTTTCATAACGTTCCCGGACGCGTCGGCCTCGTGGTTGCCGTTCTTGGATGGGGATCTGGACGTCGCCGAGGTGCCCGCGGGCGAGATCGAATCGGCCGGTGAAGAGTTCGGCGATCAAGCATTCCTTCCGTTCCTCGCGACCTACAACTACGGCCTGAACGTCGAGTCGGCAGCCCTCGACGATCTGCGCATTCGGCGAGCAATAAATCGCGCGATCGATCGGGAAACGATCGCGGCGACGATCTTCCGTGGATCTATGCAGCCCGCGCGGGGGATCGTGCCGGCGGGGATGCCGGGGTTCATCGAGAACGTTTGTGTCGGCGAATGTGACCACGCGCCGCAGGCGGCAGCGCGCATCGTTCGATCGCTTCCCAAGAAGCAGCGCCGCATCGCGCTCGAATTCTCGGGAGCTGAACCCCACCCGGCAGTCGCGCGAGCGGTCCGAAGGGACCTCCGCGAGGTGGGTTTCGAGGTGCGTGTCCGATCCTTCCCCTTCGGGAAGTACCTGCGCCGTCTGCAACGAGGCGACCAGCAGGTCTACCGGCTCGGTTGGATCGCGGAGTTCCCAACCGCGGACGCGTTCCTCTCCCCCCTATTCGACTCGGATTCGCCCGACAATCACTCCGGATTCCGTTCGCCGGAGGTCGACCGGTTGCTCGACCGGGCACATGCGACCCGTTCGGAGGCCAAGCGCATCCAGCTGTACATCGAGGTCGAGAAAGCGATCATGCGGGCGCTCCCGATCGCTCCGATCGGTACCTTCACCACGCACTGGGCCGCCCGCGAAGAGGTCCAGGGCTTGACGTTCGACCAGATGGGTGGTTTCGACGCGATCGATGTTGCGTTCGCTTCTTAGCGGACTCGTCGGCGCGCTCCTGATCGGCGCGTGCACTCTCGAGGTGCCATCACCTCCCGTGGTCGGCGCCAGCCCGTCCCCGGTCGTGGGCGGGAACCTGCGCTTCGGTGTCATCGGCGAGCCCGCGACACTCGACCCGTTCTCGCCGCGAGCCACCTATCTCACGTTCCAACTCGCGACGCCACGTTTAGAGAGACCTTTGTCGCTGGAGGTCCGGCCCGGCGGGAGCGTAGTAGCGACCGGGAGACGGGCTGCCAACCGGCTGGACGAAGGACCGTTCGAGCTTGCGCGCTACGAAAGAGGGTTGAAGCTCGTGCTCGAGCCTAACGAAGCGGGCGAGTCTTATCTCGATCGCATCACCATGTTCTTCATCGACTCCGTCGAGATCGCGCTGCAACTGCTGAAGATGGGGCGGCTCGACGCGGCCGCGCTTCCTTCGTCTGTGAATCTTGACGAACGCCTCGAGGAACTGGGGCTCGAACACGCCGAAGAGCTGGGCTACGAGGCCGTCCACATGCACTTCAATCGTCGGCTCCTTTCGGGCCCGGAATTCATCGCGATCGCACGCCGCATCGACAGGAAGGCCTTACTCGAGGGGTTCGTGCGCGGCGACGGTCGGAGCCTCAACCGGTTGTTTCCCACGCCAGAGGTCTGGGACGGGGGATGGGCGCATGTAGCGGTCCCAGGCGGCGACCCGCCGGATGCATTCAAGCTTGCGATCCCCGCCGGGGATGAGCTCCTGGCTCTGATGCAGCGTGCGATCCAACTGCAACTGGCCGAGCGGGGCATCCAGGTCGAGTTGATCACCGTGCCGGCGGCTACGTTGTACGCCGGCTGGATCGGCGAGGGGCCGGCCGAAGCGGTTCTCGCGCGGACCATCGGCGGACCGGGGCTCAACGATCCTTCGCGCTACGAGCGCGCCTTCTCGCGTGCGTACGTGATGCCCATCGCGCATGTCGAAACGGTGCTTGCCTGGCGAGAAGGTGTGTACGGTCTGGATGTCGAGCCAACCTTGCGGGGACCATTCTGGAACGCCGAGGGATGGTGGAAGGACGCGGAGCTATGATCGGTTGAAACCACCAACCCCGACCCGTGAGCGGTTGGGGTCTGTGACTACAACTTCCGCCCTCATTCGGATTGTCATTCGGAGCGGAAGTAGTAGTCATCGCTGCTCCCTTCCGAGCAGTCCGAGCGGTCGTGCTGGAATTGGTAGACAGGCATGGTTGAGGGCCATGTGTCCGCAAGGACGTGAGGGTTCAAGTCCCTCCGACCGCACCGCGATCCATCTGTTACCCGTTACGTCGGACGGGGGAGGTTGCCTTCAGGCAGCCGTGGCCTTCCATGGGGGAGAACTTCGGGGCGACGGCGCGGTATCTCCCTGGTCGATCTCGTAGCTGCGCTCGGTAGTCGCCGTCGCCGGCCGTCGTCGTGCGCGCCACCGTCCGCCACGTCCCGCCAGAGTTCCTCTGGATCCTCACCGCGACTTCCCGGAAGCAAGGCTCGTAGTCGCCTTCCGCACGCACCGTTCCCTTCGCGATCAGAGCCCGCCGCAGACTTAGAGAGACGGACCGCTCGTGGTCGACGGTTTCGGGCTCGGGTTCGGGCTCGGTCCCCTCGCCGGCATTGTTCGTCGGATTCGGCGAGGAGGAATCGAAGTCGGCCTCGCTGTCGTTCGTATCGTCGTCCGCGTCGAGCGCCTCGGGATCGCTGCCGCCGCCGGTCACGCGCTGCATCGACTGGCCCGGTATCAGGCCGAGCGTCGGGTTGAACGGTGTTCCCGTCTCGGCTTTGTCGCCGGAGTAGTTGCCCCAAGCGGCACAGTCGATGATCCCGCCATCGGCGGATCGGAAGCAGACGCTGCCACCCCCTGCCGTCAGCACCGGAGTCATGACGAGATCCGCTTCGACGCCGAATTCGGACTCCGCTTGCTCGGTGGCGAGCAATACATGTGACTGGTTGGCACCGTTCGCGACCGGACCGGTAAACGTGAAGGCGGCGATCTCGGTCCCCGCGGCGTCGAAGACGGCGACCTCGTGGCCTGCAAGGAACCTCTGGTTCTCGGCGTACATCTGCATCTCGATGAACTGCGCGTCGGGCGCGGTCGAAGTGCCGGCCAGCACCTCCGTCACCATCATCAGATGGAACAGCGCGTGAGCGGGGTTTGAAGCAGCAACGACCGATCCACAGACTAGGGCGATCACCAACGCGATCCGCGCCCTGGAACGCAGGCTCATCGCGTTCATCGGGTGACCCGCACCCGACCACACATTCCGGTGCAGACCCCGTTATCGAGAACCGAATGACCCGTCGTCAGGCAGCGGAACTTATAGAGACCTGCCCTCCGGAAGCGCTTGCGGGTGGAATCGCCGGGAGCCAGACCAGTATTCTTGTTCCATCTCCCTGAGTAAGCGGTGACGGTGTGGTCGCAGCTCGTTGGGTTCTTCCACACGATGCGATCACCCTTCATGATCCTTCGCTTTGTCGGTTCCCAATGTGGGTTCTCTGTGCAACCGCGGGCCCGGAACCTCGACGTGTCGCCAAGTGAGGTGGGCGCGAAGAGCACCAGAAGGAAAACACCGATAACGGTCGCTGCCGCTGCGCGCCTCATGGTCATGTCCGCCTTTCGACCCATTCATGTGTCGCTTGGTAATACGGTGGGCTCGAGCCACGGGATTGCTTGGAATCCGGCGGCATGACTTAGGACGTATTACCCATGTGGTCACTGTCAGACGAATCGTTGCTCGCAGGGATGGCGTCCGGAGATCGGGAGGCGACCACGGCCTTCATCCG
>JALZEA010000160.1 GCA_030862265.1 Actinomycetota bacterium
AGAAGGGCGACCAATCCGACGGCGGTGTCCAGCGCGATGTGGAGAGTGGGGCTGCGATAAGCGAAGCGGATGAATGGAATGGCGGCGACCGCGATCGTGAACAGCAGCGAGAACAGGGCGGTCGTTCCGACGATCCGGCGCACCCGCGCCGCCTCTAGCGGCCCCTCCGAAGAGGCGAAGGGGTCGAAAGTGGATCGCACTTATCGGCCTCCTCCACGATGTCCGTCGGCTCCGAACATTATTCATCGCTCACATCGAAGAACCCCCCAAACGCGAAGAAGCGCCCCTAAGGGCGCTTCTTGCTAGAGCGCTTCGCTGGGAGTCGAGCGCTCAGGCTTATTTACAGCTCGGCATCCTGAGCGTCGTGCCGGGATCGGTGATCGCTTCGAAGATGACGGTGACCCACATACGGCCGTCTTTCCTCTTAGTCCCGATCCCAAGGTGCTGGTAGCCGGCGTGGAGGACGTTGTCGCGGTGCGCAGGTGAGTTCATGAAGGCATCGTGGAGAGAAGAGACCGATCCGCCGACGCCGACGTTCTCGCCGAGGACGATCCAGTCGGTGACCCGCTTGCGGAGCTTGTCGGAAGGGGTGTGGTACAGCTCGGAGCGCCGGACCATTTCTCTCGTGTGCACACGAGCCACCTTGGACAACTCGGGATCCAGGGTGAGCTTTCCGAGGTGGCGCTCACTCCGCTCGGCGTTGATGCGGCGGGCGAAGCCCTTCTCAGCGTCGCGGTAGCTCCAACATGGGTTGTCGCCGCCTCCGGCTTTTACGGGCGCCACGGCGTAGGTGGCGCCAAGGAGGGTGGTCATCGCAACGATCGCAAAGAATCGGGTGGATCTCATCTTCCGCGTCTCCCAGTTCGGTAGCTGGGCTGCCCCGCCCCGGGGCCCCTGGCTTTGCGCCCCTGCGTTGCCGCAGGTTTGCCTTTGTCGGTGGTGTCGCTGGTATCTATTCGGCCACTAGCGATCCGCGCTTTAGCCCGACCTAGTCATTTCTGCTCATGCCCTCCGGTCATAAGGGAGGGGATTGGCAGGGCGGCATCATCTTGGCGTTATTTCCGGGCCGCGCGACCCCTTTGTGCTACTTTGCCCTTAGCGAAGAGTGGTTACGGAACTACCGATCCAACAGCGAAGAGTGACAGTGGAGTAGCAGTTCGCGACGCGGTTTCACAGCGAAGAAGCGGCACCGAACGAGCGGTTCACAGCGGAGAAGCACCCCTTCTACAGGGCGAAGTGAAGGTGGAAAGCGGGCGTACCGTTGGCTCGGTACGCGGCCAGCGTAGGTAAGCGGCCACCGAACGCCACCCAGCGGAGCAGGTTGTACGACGCGCTGTCATGCGCGTCTGTCCCTAGCCCCCTTCCCGAAGCGCCTCCCTTTTTCCAGTCGCGTCCACTCTTCCCAGATCGGAGTTAACGCCAATGTCGCTTCGCAAGCGTTCGCGGTCCCATTATTCGAAGACCCCGGCCCGCCTGCTTGTCATCCTTGCCGTGATCATGGCGTTCTTCGCGGCGGCGTCGGGGATAGCGCACGCGCATCACAAAGACGGCCACGACGGCGGTCGACCACCGAATGAGGAAGCCTCCGATGAGGCTCGGGGCGCAGGGTCCAACGAGTCCGATGATCATCGGAGCGACAGGTCCAGCAGGGACGGGTCCAGCACCGACGGGTCCAATAGCAGCGACGGGTCCAGCACCAGCGGGTCTTCGGGTCGCTCGAGCGAGGCCGACGGATCTGGTGCGAGCTCACAGAGCGGTCCGACCCACGGCTGCGCCCAGGCCGGCCAGGATCCCGGTAATCCCTATGAGTCGACCTGTGACTTATCTCCGAGTGGGAACGGCAACGACCGCGGCGGAGCCCTAGGCAGGCCGTGCGCCGGCTGCGTCGGCGCCGCTGATAACAAGAATCCTCCCGGGCAATTCCCGGACGGTTCGGACCACAACAACGGTTACGAGTGCGATGGCAACAACGGGATCGGTAAAGGGAAAGATGAACAGAGTCGGGGGAACCCCGCGCACACGGGCTGCGTGCGTCCTCTGGGTCCTCCGCCTCCTCCGCCTAACGGACGGGGACCTCAGGGCCCCAGGCCTCCGGGACCGCCGGGGCCCCCAGGACCACCGCAGTTCCGACCCGACCAGGTATTGCCCCGCGTCACCCTCCCGGTTCCCGAGGAGCGGGGCCGGCGCGAGGAACCTGTCGGCGCGGTGCTTCCGATCACGGGCATCGGCCCGTTCCGCTACCTCCTACTGAGTCTGCTGCTGATGATGATCGGAGCGGTCTTCATGGCTTACCCGTTCAGGCGCAGGGCGCGCTAGGGAGGCTGCTTGACGACTGACTCCTTGCGCCGGTGTCTTACCGCCCTGATCGTTGTTCTCGCGATCGGGGTGGGGCCCGGCGTGTCCCAAGCGGTTGCCGATCACGCGGCGAAGGACCCGGGATCTGAAGACTCCGCCCGCTGCGAGCGTCACCGTGATCACGGCGATGAGGATCCTGAGGACGCTGGGGAGAAGGGCAAGGGCTGTCGGGACGAGGGTCACGACGACAAGGGTCATGACGACAAGAGCAACGACGGCAAGGGCAAAGACGGCACGAGCAACGACGACAAGGGCCACGACGACCAGGGCCACGACGACCAGGGCCACGACGACAACGGCCACGCCGAGGGCCACGAGGATGAGAGCCACGACAGGGGCAAGGACCAGCGCTCCGGCCCCGACGACGACGGCGAAGACGATGGTGGCGAAGAGCCTGAAGTACGAAGGACTGCAGACGGCCGCGGGGCCGACGGGAGGCTCGGGGTCGGGGGCCGCGTCGCTCCTCCGTCGCCCACGCCCTCTGAAACGCCTAACGGACCGAGCGAAGATTCCCTAGACCTGACTGTAGGTGCGTCGCGGGTCGTTGCTCGGGTGGGCGACGAGATCGACTACACCATCACGGTGACCAACACAGGCGGGACCGAGCTCGCCGACGTGACGGTTGTCGATCTCGTCCCGCCCGAGCTCGATGTCGTGTCCGTCCCCCTCGCCGAGGGCGTCGAAGCCGCGCAGGCCGGCCGATCCCCCCAGGGGGAGGACGTTGTGTGGATTCTCGAGGCTCTCCTCCCACGTGTGTCCGTCGAGCTGTCGTGGACCGGCATCGTCCGCCTCGCCGGTGACCTCGAAGCGACGAATGTGGTTACGGCGTCCACCCAAGATCTAGAAGCCCGAGCGTCGGTCACGACCTTCCTTGCCGCCGCGACAGGGGTGACCGCCCAGAAGACCGCGCCAGAGGTCATGCCGAAGAGGATCGTCAACGTCACTCGGGTCCCGGCTACCCCCGGCCCTGGCGCCCCCCTGCCGGTGACCGCCCTAGCCGTCGAATGGTTGGTCGCGCTTGCCCTTGCCATCGTTTTCGCCGGCATGGTCTTACTGATCCTCGGCCGACCGCCGTTGTCGGTCGGACGGGGATCTGCCTACGCACTTGCGCTTCTGGCGGTCGTATATGCGGCGACGTTCATCAACGATGCCTCGACGATCCCTGAGCCACGGCCCTCCGAAACCGTGGAGGACGAAGTCAAAGGCAAGCGCATCTTCAACAACGAGGACCGGCCCTCGCCGAGCCCCAAGCCCGAAAAGGAAGGCCGACCTCCCGCCGACTCCGGCGCGGGTGCCGTGGCTGCTCCCGCCGAAGAGCCCGCGGCCGAAGAACCCGCCGAAGATGTTGTCGTTCGGACCGTGCGGACGGTCAAGGTTCCCGTCGATGCGACTGCGATCGAGAGCGGAGGCGGCGCTAACGTCGTCGGATTCTCGTGGGCCGAGCCCACGCGGACGATCCTCCAGGCGACGTCGTCACTCGGGCCTATCGCACGGGTCGCTCCCTATGAGCTGCACACTTCGTTGGGTATGGCCGGGGATACGCTCCAGACGACCCTCGTGCTCAGGAACCTGAGCGACGGGCTGATCGCGGTCAGCGGCCTGCTGATGCACGACGTTCAAGGCGCCGGGATCTCGCTCACATTGAAGACGAGCCAGATCGACGTCATCCTCCGACGGCACGGCGAGATTCGGGCGACGTTCGAGTATCTGTTGCCGTCGGGGGATTACCGGCTGGGAGCGCGCTTCGTAGCGGGCTGATCGACCGCGCGTATCTTCGCGACGTCTTCCACGACAATTACCCTCCTAGCGTCCCGCCGATTGAATGAAAGGTGCGATCCGCGATGTCGTTCGTGCTGATCGTTGCCGCAGTGTGCGCTGGCGTTGCGGTCCTGAGAGGAGGTTCCCTCCGGCGCCTGGCCGACACATCTTTTCGGCACGTCTGGCTCCTCGTGACAGGCGCGATCATCTCGCTCGCCGCCGCATTTTGGAACCCGCCATGGCTGGGCGACGTCGGCGCGTTGGCGGTGACCATCGTCGTGCTGGTCTGCGCAGTGGTGTTCCTCCTCGCCAACCGGGATTTGCCCGGCATCGGTATCGCGGGGGTCGGTCTCGCGATCAACACCGTTGTGGTGCTGGTGAATGGTGCGATGCCGGTGTCGGCGGACGCCGCCCGTATCGCAAACGCGCGAGGTTCGCTAAGTGACCCCGGGCTAAAACACGAGGTGATGGGGCCGGAGACCAACCTCGCATGGCTCGCAGATCGCATCCCCCTTCCCGGCGCGAGGATCGTTCTCAGCGCCGGCGACGTGGTTTTGGCCGCAGGGATCGGACGTCTTGTCTACAAGCGCACACTAGGTGCGGAGGGGATCGGCGACAGCGCCGTTGCTAAGCGGAAAGACTGATCAACTTGCGGTTCGAGGCGTGCAATAACGCGTGCACCGTCGCGGTGGCGACGTCGTCGTGGATTATGGCGGAACCCGCTAGCGGCGTCAGGGCGCCCTTGTCCGAGAACATCGCTCGTACCAACACCAGTTCGCGCGTCCCCGACTTGTGCAGAAGAAGTTGTTCGATCTCAAGGGTTGCGCCGCGGCTGGAGAGATAGGGCTGCAATGCTTTTAGGAACGCGGCCCCTGCCGCCCGGGCACGCACCTCACGGGCCTCGCCTGCCGCGCTCACTCCCTGAGTAACGGTTCCGTCTGGCCATTTCAGTGCGACCTTCGCCCATGTGCCTCCGTCTTTGAGCCCGAAGATCATCTGATCGAGGATCGGCCTGGCACCGCCTTGCCCGGTAGAGCCGACGCGCTCCCTGTCATCGGCCCCTTCGTTGATAACGATGACATCGGATGGAGGCCTCGTCGTAACGCGTACTTGGTCGGCATCGGGCGACGATCCCACCGGCGCCGACACGGGCTGCGATGCCACGGGTACCTCGGGAAGGCGCGGTCCTGCCTGAGGGGGCGTGCCCGGTGATGGATCAGAGGAGCGTCGCGATGGCGGAACATCCGCGTCTTCGAGGCGCACGATCGAGACGATCCGGTGGTCGATCGCGAATCCGAAGCCTGCCGACGCCAGGGACTGGATGTCCCGGACGAGTTGCTTCGGCGAACGGGTGGAAGTTGCGACGATGTGGATCTCGGACGGCTCGTCCGCGCCCATTACTGTGGCCGCCTGAACGCCCGGGATGCGCCTGATGCTGTCTTCTAGTTGGTCCAGCCGTTGCGCCCGCATCACCGAGGGTTCTGGGCGCGATTGGTAATTCCTTCCGGAGGCGCGAACATTTCGCCTGACCCTTGCAGGCCAAGGCCTCTACCGTCAAGGAGCCACGTGGCTTAGGCGGCTAGAGCGATGAACACCTCCGTGACCTCAGGGTCGTAGAGACTGCCTCTACCCTCTTCGATGCGCTCGAAGGCGACTGACTTCTCCATAGCGCCGCGATAGGGCCGGTCGCTCGTCATGGCATCGAACGAATCGGCGACGGCAAACACGCGGGCGGCGATCGGGATCTCATCGCGTTGGAGCCCGGCGGGATAGCCCGACCCGTCCCAACGTTCGTGATGATCCAAGATGATGTCCGTCGCGAATGGCGAGAAGCCAAGCGGCTCGACGATCTTTAGCCCCATCTCCGGGTGCCGCTTCATGATCGACCACTCGTCGTTCGTGAGCCGTCCATCTTTGCCCAAGATGGAGTCCGGCACGCCGATCTTGCCGACGTCATGGAGGACGAAGCCGTAGGAGACCTCCTCGTTCTTCGCCAGGCCCGCGTCGATCTTGGACATGCAGCGCGTCGCGAGTTCCTTGACACGTCGGACGTGTCGACCGGTCACGTCATCCTTGGCTTCGACCGCGGCGGCGAGGGCCTCGATCGTGGCGAGGTCCCGCGCGTGCTTACCTGCCAGAGCGTCGAGGTATGAGCCGAGGAGAAGCCCGGTGGCCTCGGCAGGAACGACGGGGCTATCGGCGGATGAAACGGACAAAGCGCGGGCGAACTCGTCGATAGAGTCTTCCTTGTAGATGGCGCCGACGGCCCCGCTCTCGAGCGCCTTGACGAGCGCCCGAGGGTCTTTGGACGAGCGGTCACCCATCACGATCACTCGGATGTTCGGCATCGTCCCCGTCAGCCGCGTCACGAGCTCGCAATCCGGCGATAAGCCCAGGTCGATCAGAGCGATGTCGGGGTCGAGCTTTGCCGCCATCTCAAGCGCGTCGTTGCTGGAGGTGACTTGGGTGACGTTCGCGTGGCCCAGACGCGCCACGACCGCCGCCAGCGACTGTGCGACCGCGCGATGACTATCGGCGACCAGAACGGTCAAGCCGGATAGGCCGTTTGTTGCCATATGGGGTCCCATTTCGCTGCCTAACCGCCGGATGAGGCCGCCACTGCTCGACGGTGGCTCTTGTCATAGACAGTTAACTGCCGTTACAGTGAGTCACATATCCCCCGAATGGGTTGTATGTGGTCACCCTTTCGGTTCCAGCGGAGGAGCGGGCTAGGAGATCTATCGAATCGAAGCTACGAGCGGAGCGGTCCTCGGTTTTCCATGCATTTAGGAAATCGAAAGGAGGTCCGCATGAAGCTCAAGCTTCTGGGTTTTGCTGGCATCGTCGCAGCACTGTTTCAGACTGCCGGTGCTCAGTGGAAGTGGGGCTAAGAAGTCTCAAGTGAAGGAGGAGGCGGCCGCCTCCTCCTTCATTGTTTTCGGGCTCCCGTTGTCGGCCCAAGCCGCGCGCTCATCCGACCGGCGACCGCGCTCGCTCGTACGATGAGCTGCGATGGTTAGAAGCAAGATCCTCGCCTGGAGTGTGGTCGGGGTAACCGCGCTGGTCTTGGGGCTGCTGTTGTCCGACGGGATCGGCGACGCCCCTTCCGTTTCTGCGCTCGCGTTCTGGATCGCGCTCCTGGCCGCGGTCGAGCTCCTGCCCATCTATCTTGGCTATGCCGCGGAGCTCACCATGGGCGACGCCATGATCCTCGCGATCGTGATGTTGTTCTCGCCCGAGATCGCCATGCTTATCGTGGGGATCGGCTCGTTCGATCCGCGAGAGCTGTCCCGGCGGGTCCCGCTGCACAAGGCGCTCTTCAACCGCTCACAGGCCATGCTGGCCGTGGCCGCCGCAGCGGTTCCCTTCGCAATCTTCGATGGACCGTTTGAGTTCCTCCCAATCGTCCTCGCTGCATCGCTGCGTCTCGTTGTCAATCTCGGCCTTGTCGCTGCGGCCGTCGCGACCGAACGCCGCACCCGCATTGCCCAGGTTGTGAAAGAGCTAGTGCCGCGGCCCGTTGCGGGATTCGCCCTCTCGTACGCGACCCTCGCCGGCCTCGGTGTGGTAGCGGCGTTGGTTTACGTTCGCATCGACAATGGCGAATGGGCAGTCGCGGCGATCCTCATCCCTCTCCTCTTCGCCCGGATGAGCATCATCGCGGCACGGAGGCAATTTGAATTGTCCGAGCAGCTTTCGAAGCAGCAGACTCAACTGCTCGCGGTCTCCGAGAAGGTCTTCCAGGAACGTGAGGACGAGCGCGGCCGCATCGCCGCCGACATCCACGACTCGAGTCTTCAATCCCTCGCGGCTGCATCTTTCGCGGCGGGGAATGCATTGGACCTCTTGGACACGGGCGACCTCGACCGCGCCCGACGAGCCATATCGACTGTGCGCTCGGCGGTGGACGACTCGATGCAGGCCTTGCGCGATGCCTTGACGGATCTGCGTCGCTCTTCGGTCGGCGATGAGGGCCTGGTCGTGGCGGTGAGCCGCTTCGCGGATCAGGTCGAGACATTGTGGCCCGCCAACATCCGGGTCGAGGCGTCGGTGGACGAAGATCCTCCGGCGGCGATCTCGCTCGCCGCCCTTCAGATCGTTCAAGAGGGCGTGACCAACGCGCTCAAGCACTCCGGCAGCGAGCACATCGACGTCGTCCTCACCCAGGACGACCACGCACTCCACGTCGTGGTCGAGGACCACGGGGGTGGGTTCACGGAAGACTCGGACGACGATCCCGCTCATCTGGGCCTCGCACTGATGCGAGAGCGCGCTGCGCGCGCCGGTGGGCAGATCACGGTTGGGCCCGGTAACGATCAAGGAACGCGCGTAGAGGCGATTCTGCCGCGGGCAGTCGGCGGATGACCGTTCGCATCTTGATCGCCGAGGACCACACGCTCGTAGCCGAGGGTCTTGAGGTGATGCTATCGATGGCCGACGAACTTGAGTTGGTCGGCGTCGTTGAAACCGGCGACGCTGCACTCGAGCACACGCTGGCGGGCGCCGTTGATGTCGTCCTGATGGACGTGAAGCTTGGAGAAGGGACGGACGGCATCATGGCGACACGCCGGATCAAGGAGCTGGCGCCGCAGACGAAGGTGCTGATCCTGACGATGTTCACCGATCCCGGAACGGTCGCCGAAGCCGTGAAGGCAGGGGCCGACGGGTACCTTTCGAAGAGCTCGTCGCGTGATGCGGTGTTGCAGGCGATCCGGGACGTCGCGGCCGGCAAGTCGGTGCTCGATCCGAGCGTGACACAAGGGGTTTTCGGGACTATCAGCGGGTCCGATCGAGACGTCCTATCGGAACGAGAACTGTCCGTACTTAAGGAGCTGACGCACGGGAGATCGACGCGCGAGGTCGCGGATGCACTTCACCTGTCAGAAGAGACGATCAAGACTCATCTGAAACGCATCTTCAAGAAGCTGGGGGTTCGCGATCGGGCTGAAGCCGTTGCCGAAGCTTTCCGACGCGGCATCGTCCATTAGCGCTAGGATGCAGAAGGACTTGTTAGATCGGCGGCGCGGTTGATGGCATTCAGTGTGGCGCGGGCAATCGCATCGTGCTCGTTGTGCCGAACCCTGGCAACACCGATCAGAGTTCTCGAGTCGGATTCGAGGGCAACGAGGGCCAGTCCCACACCCTCCTCGTAGATCCAATCGACGGAATCGACGACCGGCTTGAAATCAAGGACATCGGCGAGGGCGTTGACCACGGCTTCCGAGACGAGATGTCGCTCATCCTCAGGTCTCTTAGCGACTCCCGCGCTGTCTCCCATCAATAGGTCACCGGTCAACTCCAGCACGACTCGGACGATGAAGCGGTTCTCCAGCCGTTCCGTCGTTAGCGACATCAGCCTGCGTCGCGCCCCGTCGTTCTTCGTTGGCGCCTCGCCGGTCCGAAGGATCTCGATCGCATCTTCACGGATCTCGATCCCGAGGCGTTGCGCCGCCAGATCACGGAGCATGCGCGAAGCCTCTTCATCCGTTCGTTCCGGAGCGACGAGGACGCGCACCAACAGGCGGCCACTTGACTCATCGGCGCGCACACGTCTTATGCCGGGCAGCGACACGGCTGCCTTCTCGAGCTGCTGGATCCTGGTTGATGACTGTTCGTGCACGTCCGCCCCTAGTGTTTGCTTGGATAGCTTACTTCGTGTTTCGTCACGGTCAATGTCCGGGTCAGGCTCCCAGCAAGCGGGCGACGCGGTGGGCGATAGATCGCTTGACCTCGTCGGTCTGGGCGTCATCGAGCTTGCCGCCCCACGATGAGCGGACGTAGAAGACGTCCACAACACGAGCGCCGAGGGTGTCGATCTTGGCGACGTGGATGTCGAGGTCGAGGTCGCCTAAGGCCGCGGTGATGGCGTAGAGGAGACCTAGCGCGTCGGGGGCTCGCACCTCTACAACCGTGGAGTGCGGCGATGCGTCGTTCAGCACGCTCACGTCGGCGACGATCTGTCCCGAAGGCCGATAGTCAGAGGTCTTTTTTTCAAGGCGCGCCTCTACCGCGAGCCGCCCCGAATACGCGGCCTTCAGATCCTCCGAGAACGATTCCACCCACGACTCTGCCGGAGGAAGCACGACGAACCTCTCGAGGGCGAGCCCTCCGGTCGTCGAATAAGCCTGCGCCCTCAGCACCGAGATGCGATGCAAAGACAGGACTCCTGCGGTGCGCGCGAGCGTGCCCGGGCGGTCTTTCACACAGACGGTGATGACGAACTGGCCTGTCTCGGCTGCGGGATCGATACGGTGTCTTATCTCTCCGGGGCGCATCCCCGTGAGCAGCATCCTGACGTCGTCGACCATGTCCTCGATCAGAGTCGCGTCCAAGTAGGAGGGAGGGAGCGTGGCGAGCACGTCTTCGGCGCGGCCCGTCAGGGTCGGCTCGTACGTCTCTACCTCCTTGGCGCGCGCGGCGACGTCGCTGCGCGCGGGTAGCTCGCCGGTCTCGATCGCGTTGAGGACCTTCAGGTAGAGCTCTCGTACGAGGATCGCCTTCCACTCGTTCCAGGCTTCGGGACCCGTCGCCCGCCCGTCGGCCACGGCCAGCAGATACAGCAGCCTCAGCCGGCGCGGATTCGCGATCGTGTCGGCGACCTGGGCGATGACGCTGCCGTCGTCGAGGTCGCGGCGCGTGGCCGTGTCGGGCAGTAAGAGGTGCCACCGCACGAGCGCGGCGACGTCGTCGGTCGCTTCGGTCGACAGACCCATCCGCATGCACGCAGAGCGCGCCAGCAGCTCGCCCATCACGGAATGGTCTTCACCCGAACCCTTCCCGATGTCGTGGAAGAGAGTGGCAACGCGCAACGCCTCGAGCTCGCCGGCTTCCGCGGCCGCGGCGCGGCCGAACGCATCCGTCTCGATAGCGTTATTCAGCTCGCCCACGGCCATGAACGAGTGCCCGTCGACCGTGTAGCGGTGGTACGGGTCGTGCTGCGCGAGCTTGGTGACGGTCGCCCATTCCGGCAAGAGACAGCGCCACGCGCCGATGTGATCCATCATCTCGAGGGCGCTCGTCGCGTGAGCGCCGGCAAGAAGCGCGAGGAACGCGTCGGTCAATCGCCGGGTCCACTTCTCGATGCTCTGGTGGAAGATCTCCTCCATCCACTCGACGCTCGCTCGATCGACGGGACGTCCCGTCGCAGCTTTCGCCGCCAACAACCACATCGCGCGCTCGAGTCCTCCCTTGCCGGACGCGCGCGCGGCTATCAGGCGGCCATCTTCGAGGCGCACTCCTTCGGCGAGCTCTTCGACGTTGCCGGAGCGGCGCGGCCCTCTCTCTGCGTGCTCCGTAAGGTCCTCGATGGCAAGCGCGCTCGAGTGTTCGATGGCGCGCGCCGCCCCATGGACCTCGGACATGAGCTCTTCGACGCCGAACTCACCGTCGTAACCCAGACGCTCGGCAAGGTTGGGCTGGAGATCGATGCGGACCCGATCCGACTTGCGCTTCAGCTCGGCGTGAAGAGCTTCTCGCACCGCGATCAACACTCCGGCCGGACCCAACAACTCGGGTGTTCTCTGTGCCGGTCCGGCGATCTGTTGTAACCACAGGACGCGATGCACATCGCGTAAGCCCCCGACCCCGTCTTTCAGGTCGGGAGCGAGTGCCCACCCCGCCCTGTCGGTGCTCCGGTGATGCTCGGCCCGCGCCTCGAGGATCCGTCGGAGCAATCCCGACCCATGTTTGTTGAGCCACCGGCCGCGGCGGTCGCGGAGCTCGTCGAAGATCTCGGCGTCGCCCTCGATGAGTCGCATCGTCAGTAACGAGGTCGCCGCGTCGAGGTCGTGGGCCGCGCGCTCGACGGCAATCTTCGGCGTGCGCACGGCATGGCCGACCTGGAAGCCCGCGTCCCACAGCGGATAGAGGAGGCCTCGCAGCGTCGCGGGAGTCACGTCCACGCGTGGCGAGACGGCGAACAACAGATCGATGTCCGAATGCGGCGATAGCTCCCCTCGCCCGTAGCCGCCGACGGCGACGAGCGCGACACCGGAGATGTTCGCGAAGACGTCCTTGGCGAGCGCCGACAGCGCGCGGTCGATGCC
>JALZEA010000042.1 GCA_030862265.1 Actinomycetota bacterium
GATGCGTGCGAAGTCGTTGAGCTCGACGTCCAAGACCTCTTTCCACACCGACTTGAACATCCGTTCGGTGACGTCGAGGACGTCTTCCACTTCAACGAAGGACATCTCGAGGTCGAGCTGGGTGAATTCTGGCTGGCGATCGGCGCGCAGGTCTTCGTCCCGGAAGCACTTCACGATCTGGTAGTAGCGATCGAGCCCCGACACCATGAACAGCTGTTTGAAGAGCTGCGGCGACTGCGGCAACGCGTAGAACGTCCCGGCATGCACCCGCGATGGCACGAGATAGTCGCGCGCGCCCTCCGGTGTCGAGCGCGTCAACATCGGCGTCTCGATCTCGAGAAAACCTTCGGCATCGAAGAAGCGCCGGATGGCCGACACGATCGCGTGCCTGAGCCTCAAGTTGGTTTGCATCGATTCGCGCCGCAGGTCGAGGTAGCGATATCGCAAGCGCAGCAACTCGTCGCTCTCGTGGAACTCGTCGACCTGGAACGGTGGCGTGGCGGCGCGGGAGAAGATCTCCAACTCATCGGCGGCGAGCTCGACCTCGCCGGTCGATCGCTCGGGGTTGACGGTTCCTTCGGGGCGGACACGTACGTCGCCGACGACCTTTAAGCAGAACTCGTTTCGCAACTCCTGCGCGGCCTCGTGAGTGGGGGCCGAGGTGTCCACGCTGAAGACGACCTGCATCAGTCCGGACGTGTCGCGGAGGTCGATGAACGTGACCCCACCATGATCGCGACGGGAATGAACCCACCCGCACAACGTCACGCGTTCGCCGATTTGTTCGGCGCGGAGGTCGCCGCAACGATGGGTCCTGATCACCGCCGCACCGCGCTCTCGAGATCGGCGAGCGCGACCTCTTGCTGGTCGGCGGTCTTGAGGTGTTTCAGCGTGACTTTCCCGGACGCGAGCTCGCGTTCGCCGAGGATCGCGGCCCAGCGCGCGCCGGAGCGGTCGGCCGCTTTCATCTGACCCTTCATCGCCCGCTCCCCCAGGTCGAGATCCGCAGCGATGCCGGCGTTGCGAAGTCGCGTGGCGATCTTGAACGCCTCCCGCGCCGTCCCTTCTCCCACGGCCACCACGAAGACGTCGAGCTCCTCCGTGTCGAGCGGATCCTCCGTGCGCGCCAGCAGGATCCGGTCGACACCGAGGGCGAAGCCGATGCCGGGGAGGCGCGGCCCCCCTAGGCTCTCGCTCAATCCGTCGTAGCGGCCTCCCCCACCGACCGCGTCCTGGGCGCCGAGACCGTCGGCGACGAATTCGAACGCCGTGCGCGTGTAGTAGTCGAGCCCGCGCACGAGCTTCGGCGCGAGCTCGTAATCAACCTTGATATCGGTCAGGGTGTCGGTCACGCCGGCGAAGTGCGCACGGCAGGACTCACAAAGATGGTCCGTGATCAGGGGGGCCTCGGCCATCACGGCTCGCGTGTCGCGGTCCTTGGAGTCGAAGGTGCGCAAAGGGTTGATTGCGATCCGAGCCCGATCGACCTCTCCCAGCGACCCGGAGCGCTCCTCGAGGAATCGTTTCAGAACGTCGAGGTATGCCCCGCGGCAGTCATCGGAGAAGTGTCCGATCGAGTTCAGGAGCAGCTTCGTCGGGACGCCGACGTCGGCGAGGAAGCGCTTTCCGATCTCGATTACCTCGGCGTCGACCAGGGATCCGTCGGAGCCGATGGCTTCGATCCCCACCTGGAAGAACTGCCGGTAGCGACCCTTCTGCGGGCGTTCCTGGCGGAACATGGCACTGGAATAGGACAGCTTGACCGGCAACGCGCCGCGATCGAGGCCGTGTTCCAGTACCGCCCTTACGACCGGGGCGGTCCCTTCCGGCCGCAGGGTCAGTGAGCGGCCTCCGAGATCGGTGAACGTATACATCTGCTTCGTTACGACTTCGCTGGCTTCGCCCACCCCGCGCTCAAATACCTCGGTGTGCTCGAAGGCGGGAGTCTCGATCGGCCGGTAACCGGCCCGAGCGAACGTGTCCAGGGCCGTCCTCGTAACCTCCACGTACTGGCTCGATAGTGGAGGGATGAGGTCGTTCGTCCCTTTGGGCGCGCGGAAAGATCCTTCATCCTCGGGCATGCGGGCATCCTAAGGGGGCCGACCTTTTTGGGAGGCCCCCTCAGACTGAGCAACGGTCCGGCGAAGCCGGACCGAACTCGTTGGTAGGGCGCACTAGACGAGACTGCCCCATCTATCGGATAGAAATGGCGTGATGCCGCAGACGCGCACGGTCGACCGGAACGAGCTCGAGCACATCGCTCGGAGATTGCGCGAGCACATCGTTCGCTCGACGACGGCGGCAGGATCGGGCCATCCGTCGACGTCGCTCTCGATGGTCGAGCTGATCGCAACGCTTTATTTCGGCGGCGTGCTTCGCTACGACCCGAACGATCCGCACGATCCCGATCGCGATCGGTTCATCTTGTCGAAGGGACACGGAGCGCCCGGGCTGTACGCGGTGCTCGCCGAAGCGGGTTACTTCCCGGTCGACGATCTGATGACCCTGCGGAAACTCGGTTCCCCATTCGAAGGTCATCCGAACATGTGCCGTCTACCCGGTATCGAAGCTTCAACCGGATCGCTCGGGCAGGGTTTCTCGATCGCCATAGGTCACGCCCATGCGGCGCGCCTCGATGGCCGCGACTATCGCGTGTACGTCATGGTCGGGGACGGCGAGAGCGAACAGGGACAGGTATGGGAAGCCGCGATGCACACCGGTAATCACGGACTCGACAACCTCACGCTGATCGTCGATCGGAATCACAACCAGCAAACCGGAGCGGTCGCCGACATCCAGCCTCTCGATCCACTCGAGGACAAGCTGCGCGCCTTCGGCCTCGAGGTCAAGACCATCGACGGCCATTCCCTCGACGAGGTCGCCGCGGCGTTCGATTGGGCCCGTTCGGTGACGGGGAGGCCGCAGGCGATAGTTGCGAACACGATCAAGGGCAAGGGCGTGAGCCTGCTCGAGGCCGAACAGGGCAAGTGGCACGGCAAGCCCATCCCATCGGACGAAGAGGTCAAGGCCCTTCAGGAGATCGGAACGTGAGCTTCTCGGGCTTCGGCCTAACGAGGGTCGATCTCGAGGAGGGTGCCGCAACGCGCGAGGCATTCGGAGACGCGCTCGCGGATATCGGCGACGACGATCGCATCGTCGTCCTGGATGGCGACGTGAACAACTCGACCTTCACTAACAAGTTTGCCGAGCGTTATCCGAAGCGGTTCTTCAACGTCGGGATCGCGGAGTCCAACCTGATCGGTATCGCGGCCGGCTTGGCCGGGTGCGGAAAGATCCCCGTTGCCGCATCGTTCTCGATCTTCCTGATGGGTAACGCGTTCGACCAGATCCGGATGTCGATCGCGTTTCCCAACCAGAATGTGAAGCTCGTCGGGAGTCACGCCGGCATCTCGATCGGCGAGGACGGACCGTCGCAGATGGCCATAGAAGACGTCGCCCTCGCGTGTTCCTTGCCCGGATTCACCGTCATCGTTCCGGCCGACGGGCCGTCGGCGGCGGCCGCCACGAAAGCAATGATCGAAACCGAGGGACCGATGTTCCTCCGCTGCGGCCGTCCGAAGGTGCCGGTGATCTATACCGATGGCGCCGATTTCCACATCGGCAAGGCGAACGAGGTACGCGCCGGCGACGATGTCACCATCATCGCCAACGGCATCATGGTGGCCATGGCCCTCGACGCGGCCGAGGCCCTCGCCGAGGACGGGATCGCCGCGCGGGTCCTCGACATGCACACCGTGAAACCGATCGACGTCGAAGCGATCGAGCGCGCCGCGAACGAGACCCGAGGCATCGTCGTGGCCGAGGAGCATCTGGCCTACGGCGGGCTCGGCTCGATCGTCGCGATGGTCGTCGCCGAGCGGAAGCCGACGAGACTCCAGTTCGTAGACCTAGGCGACGTTTACGCGACCTCCGGAACGCCGGACGAGCTCCTCACGCAGTACGGGTTAACCCCGGGCACGATCCTCGACGCCGCGCGAAGGATCCTGAAGGACTAGCGAATCTTCAACCAGGAAGTGCAGCTATAGGTCGGTGCGATAACGGATTTCGCGCACTTCGAAGCCCAGGATCTCTTCAGTCTTCTCGGTGCCGTCGGGCTCCCAACCCGCAGCTGCGTAAAACCGCTGCGTCCGTTCATTCGAGTGAAGGACCCACAACGTCGCGCGTTCGAACCTAAGGCTGCGCAATCGTTCCGTGGCCGCGGCAAGCAGAGCACGTCCGAACCCTTTCCCCCAGTGCTCGCTGCGGAGATATAGCGCGGTGAGTTCGCCGGTGCCGTCGATCGCGTCCTCATCCCTGCTGGCAGTCACGTGCCCGAACCCCACGATCTCGCCGTCAAGCTCGCCAACCAGCAAAGCGCCGGGTCCCGCGGACCCTGCAGTTTCGGTCCAGAAGCGGGACCGGCGTTCGTTGCCCTCAGGAAGTCGATCCAGAAGTTCCTCTGGGAGTTGATCTACGTATGCCTCTTGCCAGGTGCGCATGTGAACATCCGCGATCGCAGGACCGTCTTCGGGCGAAGCTGCGCGGATGACGAAGCCGTCGTGCATGGCTCAGAACGTCTTGTCGGAGTCCAGCAGGATCGTGACGGGGCCTTCGTTTATCAGCGCCACGTCCATCATCGCTCCGAACTCACCGGTCGCGACCTCGATGCCGAGTCCCCGGAGCTCTGCGACGACTTGCTCGTAGATGGCGGTCGCTTCCGGACCATCGGCGGCGCGGATGAACGAGGGTCGTCGGCCTTTGCGCGCGTCCCCGTAAAGCGTGAACTGCGAAACGACAAGCGCCTGTCCACCGGCTTCGAGCAAGGACCGGTTCATCTTGCCCTCGTCGTCCATGAAGATCCGCAGATTGGCGACCTTGTCGGCGAGCCAGCGTGCCTGCGCGGCCCCATCCTCCGGCGCGACCCCAACCAGCACGACGACGCCTCGATCGATCTGACCGACGACGTTTCCATCGATCGCCACCGAGGCGCGCCCACTACGTTGAACGACCGCTCTCATGCTCGTCGTCTCATCGCACGAGCGGCAGCACCGCCGCCAAGATCGCGCGAGCTATCGGCGCCGCGACGCGGCCCCCGACACCGCCGTACTCGGACACCACCGCGACCGCGACCTTCGGGTCGCCCGCAGGCGCGAACGTGATGAACCACGCATGATTCAGACGTTGTCCACCGACATCCACTTCGGCAGTCCCGGTCTTGCCGGCGACCCGCACACCCGCGATCTGTGCTCCCACGCCCGTTCCTCCTTGCACGACGTTCTCCATCAATCCCACCATCGTGCGTGCCGTCTTCTTCGACACGACGCGCTCTCCCCGCGGGCGGTTGTGCCGCGCGATACGCGGTTCCATCCTCTTGCCGTCGTTCGCGATCGTCGACGCCAGGGTGACCATCTGCAACGGGGTTGCAAGGACCTGGGCCTGTCCGATCGATCCCCACAACAGATCGCCCTCGTCCTTCGGGAAGGGGAAGGACGATCGCGCTGCTCCCAGCTCCATCGAGGGCGGGCGATTGAAGCCGAAGCGCCGCGCGTACACCGTCAGCCTGCGGGGGCCGAGCTTTTCGGCGATCTGCGCGAACGCAGTGTTCACGCTGAACTGGAGCGCGTCGGCGAAGCTCAACGTGCCGAAGGCGCCCGATTCGAAGTTGCGCACACCCTTGTATTCCGCGGGGCCTGTGAGTTGATCGGATGGCTTGTAGGTCTTCGTATCCAGCGCCGCCGATGCGGTCAGGACCTTCAGCGCCGATCCCGGTGGGTATAAGCCCGACAGCGCCCGGTTGAACGGTTGGATGCCGCTCACTCCTACGTAGTTGCCGGGATCGAACGGCGACGACGCCACTACCGCGAGCAGGTCACCATTGCGCGGATCCATGACCACGGCACCGCCGATCGTCGCATAAGCACCCTGCGCGGCACGCTGGATGCGCATGTCCAACGTCGTGCGCAACGGGCGACCGGGACGGGCGGCCATCCGCCCGATCGTGTCGAGCACCCGGCCCCTTCGATCAACGACGTGGAGCTTGGTC
>JALZEA010000100.1 GCA_030862265.1 Actinomycetota bacterium
GCCGAAGCGGAGGCCGAACAGATCGTGACCCGCGCCCAGGAACAGCTCGAGGGCGAGCGCACGCGGACGTTGTCCGAGCTCCAGACAACCGTTGGGGACCTCGCCATCGAACTGGCCGAGAAGGTCGTGGGGCGCGCTCTCGATCAACCCACTCACCGGGAACTCGTCGACGCCTACATCAAAGAGGTCGGCACCATGAGCGGCAATGGAAGGAACGCTTAACCGTGGCCGACCAGCTCGTAACCGGTTACGCGGAGGCTCTCTTCAAGGTCGTTCAGGCCGAGGGCGAACTCGACCGCGTCGAGGACGAGCTGTTCCGCTTCGGCAAACTCCTCGAGCAGAACCACGAGCTCAAGCAGGCGCTCAGCGATCAGGGCATCGACAAGCAGCAGCGCGAGAAGGTGCTCGACGAGCTGCTCGCCGACAAGGTATCCCCGCACACCCTCGGACTCTTGAGCTTCATCGTCACGCAGGGCAGAGCACGGCAGCTACCTCAGATCCTTGAGAACGTGTCGCGGTTGGCGGCCGAAGCGCGCCAGTCGGTCATCGCGGAGGTCCGCACCGCCGTTCCTCTCGACGACAAGCAGCAAACCGCCCTCGCGGCCGCCCTATCGAAGGCCACGAACAAGAACGTGACCGTCAAGGTCATCGTCGATGCGTCGGTCATCGGCGGAGTTGTCGCGAAGGTGGGAGACACAGTCATCGACGGCTCGATCAAGCGCCGTCTCGACCAGTTGAAGGAACAGGTGAAGAGCTGATGGCGCAACGCGAACTTTCGATCGATCCGAAGGAGATCTCGTCCGTCCTTCGCCGCTACGTCACCGATTTCAAGACGTCGGTCGAGCGCGAGGAGGTCGGCTACGTCAAGGACGTCGGTGATGGGATCGCTCGTGTGACCGGGCTCCCGAACGCGATGGCCAATGAGATGCTCGAATTCACCGGCGGGACCATCGGTCTCGCGATGAACCTCGACGAGAACGAGATCGGCTGCATCATCCTCGGTGAGGACACCCACATCGAAGAGGGCGGCCCGGTTAAGCAGACCGGAAACATCCTGTCCGTCGGTGTCGGCGATGGTCTTCTGGGGCGCGTCGTGAACGCGCTCGGGGAGTCGATCGACGGCAGGGGCCCGATCAAGGCCGACGCGCGTCGTCCCCTCGAGGTGCAGGCCCCCGGTGTCACCGCCCGCCAGCCGGTGCACCAGCCCTTGCAGACCGGTATCAAGGCGATCGACGGCATGACCCCTGTCGGGCGAGGACAGCGCGAGCTGATCATCGGCGACCGTCAGACCGGGAAGACTGCGATCGCGATCGACGCCATCATCAACCAGCGTCAACTGTGGGGGACGGACAAGGCCGTCAAGTGCATCTACGTTGCGGTCGGTCAGAAGGCGTCGACCGTCGCCGAGGTCGTCGGCGCGCTGACCGAGGCTGGCGCGATGGAGTACACCGTCGTCGTCAACGCCCCTGCGTCCGACCCCGCCCCCTTCCAGTACCTCGCCCCGTTCACAGGATGCGCGATGGGGCAACACTGGATGGAGAACGGCGAACACGCGCTCGTGATCTACGACGACCTGTCCAAGCAGGCGATCGCCTACCGCCAACTTTCGTTGCTCCTTCGTCGTCCGCCCGGCCGTGAGGCTTATCCAGGCGACGTCTTCTATCTGCATTCGCGTCTGTTGGAACGCGCCGCCAAGCTGTCCGACGAGAACGGCGGCGGCTCGCTGACGGCGCTGCCGATCATCGAAACCAAAGGTGGCGACGTGTCGGCCTACATCCCTACGAACGTCATCTCCATCACCGACGGGCAGATCTTTCTGGAATCCGACCTCTTCTTCTCCGGCGTCCGTCCGGCGATCAACGTCGGTATCTCCGTCTCGCGGGTGGGCGGCAACGCGCAGATCAAGGCCATGAAGCAGGTCGCCGGGCGCCTGCGCCTTGACCTCGCCCAGTTCCGCGAGCTGGAGGCGTTCGCCGAGTTCGGTTCCGACCTCGACAAGGCATCGCAGCAGCAACTCGACCGTGGTGCACGAGTTGTCGAGATCCTCAAGCAGCCGCAGTACTCGCCGTTCCCGGTGGAAGACCAGGTCGCATCGATCTGGGCCGTGACGAACGGTTACCTCGACGACGTGCCCCTCGATCAGGTCGGGCGGTTCGAGCGCGAGATGCTGGATCACCTGCGTTCGCGCTACTCGAGTATCGGCGAGACCATCGTGTCGACCGGCAAGCTAGAGGACGACCTCATCGAGCAGTTGAAGACCGCGGTCGAGGACTTCAAGCAGTCGTGGTCGGCACGGGTGGACAGCGACGTAGCCGATGCTGCGCGGGCCACCGAGGCGGGTACCTCCGCGCCGCCCGACACCACCGAGCTAGAGACCGCCGGCGACACGGCATCAGTAGGAGAGTAGGAGAGACATGGCAGGGCAGCTCCGGGCAGTTAAGCGCAGGATCGCCTCGGTCAAGTCGACCCAGAAGATCACGCGCGCCATGGAGCTGATCGCGTCGTCACGCATCATCAAGGCACAACGGCGCGTGGAGGCGGCTCGCCCCTACGCGGAGACGATGCGCAAGCTGATGGCCTCGGTGGCGGCCAACGCGGGAAACATCGACCACCCGCTCCTCAAGCCTCGCGAGGGCGCGGGCAAGGTCGGCATGATCGTGATCGCGGCGGACCGAGGTCTCGCCGGGGCCTACAACACGAACGTGATCCGGGCCGCCGAGCGCGATATGCGCAAGCATCCCGAGACCCGGCTGTTCCTGTCGGGCAAGAAGGCCTTGAGCTACTTCCGTTTCCGGGGCTACGACGTGACGGACGCATGGACGGGCTCGTCCGACCAACCCTCGATCGGGGACGCCCGCAATGTCGCGCGCGCGGCGGTCGAGGCGTTCGAAAAGGGTGATGTCGACGAGGTCCGCCTCGCCTACACACGTTACGAATCGGCCCTCATCCAGCGCCCGACGATCGTGAAGCTGCTTCCCGCCGAGCGCGAGGACATCGCCCCTGAGCAGAAAGAGCCGGGCGGCATCAAGGCCGGCTACATCTTCGAGCCCGATCCGGAGGACATCCTCGGCTTCCTGCTCCCTCGCTACATCGAGGGTGCGGTCCTGCAGGGGATGCTCGAAGCGGCCGCATCGGAGCACGCCGCTCGTCGCCGTGCGATGAAGGCCGCGACCGACAACGCCGACGAGCTGATCGGCAACCTCACGCGCGACTACAACCAAGCTCGACAAGCAGAGATCACGACCGAGATCATGGAGGTCATCGGTGGGGCGGAGGCCCTGTCGGACGCCGCCGCGGCTCACGACGCGAACGTCTAGGAGGAGTTAGCAATGGCCGTAACTGAAGAGAGGCTCGCAACCGCCAGGGGCAAGGCCGAAGCCGACGGTCGCATCCTGAGGATCACCGGGCCCGTCATCGAGGTCGAGTTCCCACCGAACGATCTTCCCGAGCTCGACTTCGCGTTGACCGTCGAGCGCACGGTCGGTGGCAAGACCGACACCATCACCGCTGAAGTCAGCCAGCACATCGGCGAGAACGTCGTCAAGGCCATCTGCATGAAGCAGACGGATGGCCTCGTGCGCGGCGCACCCGTGACGAATACCGGCGCGCCGATCACGGTCCCGGTCGGTCCGAACACCCTGGGCCACGTCTACAACGTGCTCGGCGAGCCGGTCGATGGCTCGACGATCCCCGCGGACACCGAGCGCTGGCCGATCCACCGCCAATCACCGCTGTTCGAGGACCTCGAGCCCAAAACCGAGATGTTCGAGACCGGCATCAAGGTCATCGACCTCCTCGAGCCCTACGTGCAGGGTGGCAAGATCGGGATGTTCGGCGGCGCCGGCGTGGGCAAGACGGTGATTATCCAGGAGATGATCTACCGCGTCGCCGAGCAGCACTCCGGTGTGTCCGTGTTCGCAGGGGTCGGCGAGCGCACGCGTGAGGGCAATGACCTCTGGCTCGAGATGACCGAGTCAGGAGTGCTCGAGAAGACGGCGCTGGTTTACGGCCAGATGGATGAGCCCCCTGGTGTGCGTCTGCGCGTCGCACTGAGCGCACTCACGATGGCCGAGTTCTTCCGGGATCGCGAGCACCAGGATGTCCTGCTGTTCATCGACAACATCTTCCGTTTCGTCCAGGCGGGATCAGAGGTGTCGACGCTTCTCGGGCGCATGCCGTCGGCCGTCGGATACCAGCCGACGCTGTCGGAGGAGATGGGCGAGCT
>JALZEA010000106.1 GCA_030862265.1 Actinomycetota bacterium
GCGAGCTTCGCCGAAGGCTTGCAGTGGGGATCGGACACGTATCACGCGCTGAAGAAGATCCTTGAGACACGGGGTCTGTCGACGGGCGTCGGAGACGAGGGTGGTTTCGCGCCCGATCTCAGAGCCAACTCGGAGGCGGTCGAGCTCCTCGTGGAGGCCATATCGGCGGGCGGATACGAACCGGGCCGCGACGTCGCGATCGCACTCGATCCCGCGACATCCGAGATCCATAAGGACGGCCGTTACGAGATCGCGTCTGAGGATCGCTCGCTCTCGAGCGAAGAGATGGTGGCGTTCTGGATCGATTGGGTCGATCGCTACCCGATCGTTTCGATCGAAGACGGCATGGCAGAAGACGACTGGGATGGATGGGCGTCTTTGACCAAGGCTCTTGGAGAAAAGGTGCAGTTAGTCGGCGACGATCTGTTCGTCACGAACCCGGAGATCCTCAGACGCGGCATCGACGAGGATGTCGCGAATTCGATCCTTGTGAAACCGAACCAGATCGGGAGCCTCACCGAGACGCTCGAGTGCATCCGAGTCGCGCATCGAGCGGGATATACGACCGTGATCTCGCATCGCTCCGGCGAGACCGAGGACACGACCATCTCCGATATCGCGGTAGCCACCAATGCCGGGCAGATAAAGACCGGCGCGCCCGCGCGCGGAGAACGCACCGCCAAGTACAACCAGCTGCTGAGGATCGAGGACGCGCTCGAAGATGCCGCTCGGTACCCCGGCGCCGACGCATTCTCGAGGACGAGTAGATGAGCAGTCAGGTGGCCCCCCGCCCCTTGCGGATCGGGCCGCGCGGGATCGCCGCCATCCTGCTGGTTGCTCTGGTGGGCGCGATGGCCATCGAGCCCACGCGCCAGCTCCTCCAGCAACGCGACCGGGTCTCCGGCATGGCCGACGAGCTCGCTTCGGTGCACGAGTCGAACCAGCGCCTCGAACAGCGGATCGCGCGCCTCAATAACCCCGACTACATCGAGCAGCGCGCGCGCGAGACCACCGGTCTGGTCCGTCCCGGTGAGACCGCGGTGGTCGTTATGCCTCCCAGCCGGCAGGCGCAGGCCGACGCCGATGCGCGCGCGGCGAAGAAGAAAGCCACCATCCCTCCGCCTCCTCCGAGCTTCTGGGAATCGCTCGCGACCTTCGTTGGTCTGTAAGGCGCTACCATGCACAAACGCACTAGATGTGATGGCTTAGTCCATCACACCAAAAGGGAAGGGACGACTTGGCAGAAGTAGGGGCGATCGTCGAGGCGACGGTAGAGAAGGTCATGGACTACGGCGCCTTCGTACGGCTCGATTCGGGAGAGACGGGGATGGTCCACATCTCCGAGATCGACAAGATCTACGTGCGAGACATCAAGGAATTCGTGCGCGAGAACGACAAGGTCACCGTCAAGGTCATCGGTCAGAAGGAAGACGGCAAGATCGATCTTTCGATCAAGCAGGCGGACCCGAACTATCAGGAAGCGCCGCGCAAGTCGGGTCGCGACCCCGATTTCGAGCGCAAACTGAAGAAGTTCCTGTCGCAGAGCCAGGAGCGGCTCGGCGAGCTGAAGCGTCATAAAGAGGGGCGCCGGTAGAACCGCTCGAGCACAGCCCCTCCGAACGCACCATCGTCGAGACTCAACTTGGTAGGCCTCCACGCGGTCGCTGGCGCGTCGCCCGCACCTGCCACCTCGGCGTGCCGATGGTCATCGAGAGCCATCCCGTCGACGAGGACGGCGAACCTTTCCCCACGCTCTACTGGTTGACCTGTCCGATCCTTGTCAAACGAGTGAGCAAGCTCGAATCCGAGGGTGCTATGGCGGAAATGAACGAGAAGCTTAAGTCCGATCCGCCTTTAAGGAGCCGGTTGGCAGACGCGATCGAAGCGTACGTCGGCGCGCGCGACGACCATGCGGTGATCGCCGACGCGGGGACCCCTCCGGGCGGCGGCCCGGACCGCGTCAAGTGCCTCCATGCGCACGTTGCACACGAGCTCGTCGAACCATCCAACCCGGTGGGAGCGCTCACGCTCGCAGCAACGGGATGGCCCGACTGCACCGCTGCTTGCGTAGAGCTCAGGCCATGACGCGCGTCGCTGCGATAGACGTCGGGACGAACTCGACGCGACTGCTTGTGGCGGAATCGAACGTCGATGGATTCCGCTCGCTCGACCGGCGCATGACGATCACGCGTCTTGGCCAAAACGTCGACCGCACCCGCGTGCTGTCACCGGAAGCCCTGCAACGAACCTTGGCGACTATCGCCGATTACGCCGCTGCCTGTGGCGAGTATGGGGTCGAGACGTTGCGCGTCACCGGGACGTCGGCTGTGCGGGACGCCCGGAATCGTGACGAGTTCTTCAAAGGCGTGGTAACGCTCACGGGGGCGGAACCGGAGTTGCTGTCGGGCGACGCCGAGGCGCGTGTCACCTTTTTCGGGGCGGTTTCCGATCTTCCGTGGGAAGGGCCCGCCCTCGTCGTCGATATCGGGGGAGGGTCAACCGAGCTGATCTACGGAACCACCGAGCCCGAACGGTTGGTGTCTCTCGACCTTGGGTGCGTGCGGCTCTTCGAGAAGCATCTTCTGAGCGATCCGCCCGCAACCGACGAGCTCACCGCTTTGCGCACCGAGGCGCGCGCGGCACTCGATCGCTCGGCCCAAGAACTATCGGTCCCGCCGGGAACGAGGGCGGTCGGGGTCGCGGGCACCCTCACCCAGCTCGCGACGCTGAAGGCGGGGGTCGCGGTCTACGACCCCGACGTGAACCACCACGCCGTCTTGTCTCATGGAGATGTGAGGAGCCTCGCCCGGCGGCTCGGATCGCTGACGTACGAACAACGGAAGCGAGTCAGAGGTCTCGAGCCCGGCCGGGTCGACGTCATCGTGTCGGGGGCCGAGATCCTGATCCAGGTGATGGAGGCCTTCGACCTCGCCGAGATCCTCGTGTCCGAGAAAGACATCCTCGACGGCCTCGTGCTCGAATTGCTCGAAGAAACAGCCTAGACAACGCCAGCTCGCATCCATAAAGTGACACGGTTCGTGACGGAAAGACCACACTCCGTGGTCTGCGCGGGTTTCTGGGAGGTTCTATGAGAAGAGGGTTTAGGTACACCGCGGTCCTGGGGTCGTTGGCCCTGGTCGCCGCTTTGGCAGTACCCGTCTCACCGGCCGCCGCCGGCCACGGCGGGGCACTGACCGTACAGGTCGGCCAACACTTCGGAGTGGGAGCCAACTGTAACCAGCAGACGTTCCAGGGGTGTCGCGGCGGAGAATCGATGAGGTTCCTCACGCCGAATCTGAGGGTTCACAAAGGCGACACGGTCACGATGGATTTCCACGGGTTCCACACGGCCACGCTGCTCCCGAAGAACAGCGACGTCTTCGGATGGATCCAGGCGAATACGCCGGGTACGAGCAACCCGTTCTCTCTTTTCGTGCCCGATCCCGACGACACACCACTAGACGGGGGTACGGCCGAGAAACCTTCCGTGAAGGTCAACCCCGCGGTGCAGTTCCCGACGGATCCGACCTGCGGGACTACGACAGACAACCCGTGCGATTACACCGGCGCTCTCCTCAACTCCGGCGTCCCGGAGGGCGAGGGCGACGAGCCCATTACTTTCTCGGCCGAGATCAACGCCAATGCGGGCGACCACGTCTGGGTGCTGTGCCTCATCCACCCGCACATGTTCTTCAAGGTGACGGTCGTCCCGGATTCCCAGGCAACATCGACACAGGCCGACATCGACGCCTTCAAAGCAGCGGTACTCGCCGGCGACCTCGATTGGGCGCAGGCTCAGGACGCGAAGTTGATCAACAAGCGGAGCAGCCATGTAACGGCGTCCGGTCAGAAGGTGTACGACGTCTACGCCGGCGTGGACAACCATCGGGTTTCACTGAGCGCGATGTATCCGGCGAAGACGGTCGTGCCGAAGGGCGCCACCGTCCGGTTCCACTTCGACGAGCTGATCTACGAGCACCACACCGTAACGATGTCGTTCCAGGAAGGGCTCGAACGCGGTCAGGAGATGTTCTCCCCGTGGTGTGATCCCGACACCGATAGTGGCCCGGGTCCGGACGAGCCCCCGGACTTCTCTGCAGGACCGCCCTGCGGCGGCGACTTCTCTAAATTCGAGGTCGACATCCCATCGCCGTTGTGGAACGTGACGGGCGACGGCGTCTTCACCGGGAACGACGACTTCGAGAACTCGGGGTTCCGCGGCGGACTGCAGTACTCCCTAGCGTCGCACGACGTCAAATTCCAGAAGCCGTCGAATCGCAAGGGATGGAAGTTCTTCTGCCTCGTCCACGGCCCCTTCATGTCCGGACGTGTGAGGGTCAAGGGATAGCAACCGAGGACTAAAACGAGTAACGGGAGAGCGGCTCTCTTCCCGGAGAGCCGCTCTTTCGCGTTAGCCTCGCTCGCCATGGGCGAGTTCATCTGGGAACCGACTCCGGAGCACATCGAGAACGCCAACGTGACGCGCCTTATGCGTCGCCATGGCTTCGATGACTTCCACGCCTTCGTGCGCCGCACCCAAGAAGACATCGAGTGGTACTGGGCCGCCGCGATCGAAGATCTCGGTATCGAGTTCGCAACGCCCTACGAGAAGGTGCTCGACGTGTCGGAGGGAGTCGCGTTCCCAAGGTGGTTCACGGGCGGGACGATCAACCTCGTCTACAACACCGTCGATCGCCATGCCGCCTCCGAACTCGCGAACGAGTCTGCGCTCATCTGGGAGGGCGAGGACGGCGTGGTGCGGACGCTCACTTATGCAGAGCTGGCAGCCGAGGTCAACCGCGTGGCGAACGGCCTCCTGGCGCTGGGCGTCACCAAGGGCGATGCGGTCGGCATCTACATGCCCATGGTCCCAGAGGCAGTCGTCGCGGCCTACGCGTGCGCCAAGATCGGGGCGATCTATCTCCCGATCTTCTCGGGGTTCGGCGCGCCGGCGATCGCAACGCGTCTCAACGACTCGAAGGCCAAGGTGCTGATCACCGCGAACGGTTTCTACCGACGTGGCCAGAAGATCGAGATGAAGCGCACCGCCGACGAGGCGGTAGGGCAGTCCCCGTCAGTTGAGAAGGTAGTCGTGTTCGAGCGCTTCGACGACGAGCCGACGACTTCGAGCGCGCGCGATGTCTCGTGGGCCGATGCCTTCGGGGCTCAAAGTGCCGAATTGACCGCGCCGGCGTTCGACCCCGAGACCCCGTTCATGATCGCCTACACATCGGGCACTACAGGCAAGCCGAAAGGCAGCGTGCACGTGCACGGTGGTTTTCTCGTGAAGATCGCGTCTGAGGTCGCGTACCAACTCGACGCGAGACCCGGCAGCGTTCTGTACTGGGTGACCGACATGGGCTGGATCATGGGCCCCCTTGAGATGGTTGGCGGGCACGCCGCGGGCGCGGCCGTGTTCATGTACGAGGGCGCTCCGAACTATCCGGACGCATCTCGGCTGTGGGCGATGGTCGAGCGACACCGCGTGTCGATCCTCGGTATCTCTCCGACCCTCGTACGCGCCTTGATGCCGGCGGGGGAAGAGGCGGTACGGGCGCACGACCTTTCGAGTCTGCGGATCCTCGGCTCGACGGGCGAGCCTTGGAACCCCGAGCCCTACAAGTGGTTCGCGTCGGTGGTGGGGGGTGACCGCTGCCCGATCATGAACCTCTCGGGCGGTACCGAGGTCGGTGCGTGCTTCCTCGGACAGTCCCCGGTGATCCCCACAAAGGTTTGCTCGCTCGGAACGCCGTCCTTGGGCATGGCGGTCGACGTCTTCGGCCCCGACGGGCAACCCATCAGGGGAGAGGTCGGCGAACTCGTCTGCACGAAGCCGTGGCCCGCGATCACGCGCGGATTCTGGGGCAGCAAAGAGCGCTACCTCGATACCTACTGGTCGCGCTGGTCCGATGTGTGGGTCCACGGGGATTGGGCGTCGGTCGACGAGGACGGCTACTGGTTCCTGCACGGGCGCTCCGACGACACGATGAACATCGCCGGCAAACGAATAGGACCGGCGGAGTTCGAGTCGGCCGCGGTCGAACACCCCGACGTCGTCGAATGTGCCGCGGTCGGGATCCCAGACGACGTCAAGGGCACCGCGGTGTGGTGTTTCTGCATCCTCAGGCCCGGCGCAGATCCCTCCGAGGAGCTGCGCGCCGACATCACGTCGGTGATAGTCGGGGAACTGGGGAAGGCATTCAAACCCTCCGAGATCCGTTTCGTCGAGGAATTGCCCAAGACGCGTTCGGCGAAGATCTTGCGGCGCGCGATCAGGGCGAAGGTCCTCGGTGAAGACCCCGGCGACATGTCGGCTCTCGAGAATCCGAGCGCGCTGGAGGCGATCGAAAAATCGCTTGCGTGAACCGATGACAACTCTTTATCTCGTGCGGCACGCCGTCACGGTCGACACGGGTAAGCGCCTGACGGGGTGGACCGAGGGCGTGCCTCTCACCGATGAGGGGATAGCGCAAGCGCGCGCGGTGGCAAAGGCGTTGGCGGCGGTCCCTTTCAAAGCGCTCTATTCGAGTCCCATCGACCGAACCCTGGAAACGGCGCGGGCGATCGCCGAACCGCATCGATTGCAGGTGCGGACGCGGCGCGGCCTGGGTGAGATCGACTACGGCGATTGGACGGATCGGCCTCTTAAGGCGCTCGCGCGCACGAAGCTGTGGCAGCGCGTGACGAGTTACCCCTCCGGCGTCAGGTTCCCGAATGGCGAGACGCTGCGCGAGGCTCAGGTGCGCGCGATCGAGGAGATCGAGAAGATTCACGACGAACACCCCAAAGGTGCCGTCTGTTGCGTGTCGCATGGAGACGTCATCAAGTTGGTGCTGGCGCACTACCTCGGAACCCACATCGACCTCTATCAGCGGATCGTGGTCGCGCCCGCTTCCGTCTCGTTGATCGCTCTAGGAGAGCAAGGGCCGCGCGTCTGGGGATTGAACGTGCCGGCGCCTGCGTTGGAAGAGTCATGACCGGAGAGCCAATAGCCCCGGAGATCTTCACGACCGACTTCGTCGGCAAACCGGGTAATCGCCGCTTCTTCCTGCAAGCGCGAGGTGGCACCGGATCGGAGAGTTATCTCCTGGAGAAGGAGCAGGTGATGGCGCTGGCGGAGCGCCTGAGGGACATGCTCGTGCTCATCGACCAGGCCGACACGATCCGCTCGGCGATCCCCGCCCGCGACCCCGCCTTGAACGCGGATGAGCCCGACGAGGCGGCGTGGCGGGTCACGACGATCGGACTCGGTTACGAGGAAGATGCCGATCGGATCATCGTCGTTCTTCAGGAGGGTGTGGAGACGGATCCCGAGAACGTCGTCGAGGGGGCCGAGTCCACGTACCTCCTGCGGCGGGATCAAGTGCGCGCGTTCGTCCTGCACGCCCTGGCCGTAGTGGCGGAAGGACGGCCGATCTGCCAGCTGTGCGGTTTACCGATGGATCCCGAAGGCCACCAGTGCCCGGCATCGAACGGCCATCACGTCTCCTCTTGACGGACCTCGAAGTTCTCGCGTCGTACGACGTCGAAGTCCTCGGCCTGCTCCCGTACGCGTCCAACTACACGTTCCTTGCCCGTGTCGGTGACGGCCAGCGCGCGGTCTACAAGCCGACGCGCGGCGAACGCCCGCTCTGGGATTTCCCGACCGGCACGCTCGCCGCGCGCGAAGCTGCCGCGTACCTCGTCGATATCGCCGGCGGTTTCGGCATCGTGCCGCCGACCGTGCTGCGCGACGATCTCCCACTCGGGCCGGGCTCGCTGCAGGCTTTCATCGAACACGATCCCGAGTTGCACTTCTTCACCCTCTCCGAGTCACGGCTCCCCGATTTCGAGTTATTCGCCGCGTTCGACGTCGTGACTAATAACGCGGATCGGAAAGCTGGTCATGTGTTGCAGGACGTGGATGGAAAGCTGTGGTCGGTCGATCATGGACTGACGTTCAACGTCGAGGACAAGCTGCGCACCGTCATCTGGGAGTTCGCCGACCGACCGATCTCCGGCGACGTCGCGGCGCGCCTCGCGCGTCTGATCGCGGCGTTCGAAGCTGATGCGGCCTTCAAAGAGCAACTCACGGGCTTGTTGACCGATACAGAGATCGCGACGACGACCGCACGGGCGAAGCTGCTGTTACGGACCGGCCGGTATCCGCAACCCGGGGGCCTTCGCCCCTACCCGTGGCCCCTCGTCTGAGAACTTCAATTATTTCTGTCGCACCCTCCGACTAGCTTGGGCCTGTGACCAGACGTACCTGGACCGATTGGGATCTCGTCATCGCGGTGGCTGAATCGCGCTCGATCGCGGAAGTCTGCCGAAGAGTTGGCATCGTGCCGCGGGGTGGCAATTACAAGACCCTGCCTCGACCATTTGAATGGTCGAAGGGACGACAATCGCGTTGAAAACCTTCGTCTGGTGTGTCCGAACTGTCATGCTCAGACAGACACCTACCGCGGCCGGAACATCGGCCGAGCGTCGTAACTTGTTGACCTGGCCCGGGTGGCGAAATCAGGCATCCGCGGGGCGCTTAAACCGCCCTGGCCGAAAGGCCGTGTGGGTTCGAATCCCACCCCGGGCACAACCGGCCGAGCCGCCGATAGCCTCACCGGCGTGAGCCGCGTCCAGGTCGCAACGATCGCGTCCGGGTTCGTCGCCGGGCTCATGAGCGGCCTCCTCGGAGTCGGCGGCGGCATCGTGATGGTGCCGCTACTCGTCTACGCGGTACGCCTCTCCCAACATCAGGCCCACGCGACTTCGCTGGCTGCCGTGATCTTGATCGGGGCTGCCGGCGCGGCCACGTTCGCGACCGACGGCCAGGTCGATCTCACCGTCGCCGGCCTCCTCGCCCTCGGCTCCCTCATCGGTGCCCCGCTCGGCGCCAACGTCATGGCGCGCACCCCGGAAGGTCCCCTAAAGATCGCCTTCGGAATGTTGATGATCGTCGTCGCGGGACTGCTCGTGTGGATGTGACGCTCCCCGTCGCCCTCGCCGTCGTTTTTTTCGGGGTCGCCGTGGGCGTTCTCTCCGCCTTATTCGGCATCGGTGGCGGGCTCGTCATGGTCCCCTTCATGGTGCTGCTCCTCGAGAGTTCGCAGCATCTTGCCGAGGGCACGTCGCTGCTGGTCATCGTTCCAACCGCCATCGCCGGGGTGATCGCGCACACGAGGAGAGGCTTCGTAGATTTCCGCGCAGCCGGCTGGCTCGCGCTCGGGGGCGTGATCGGCGCGTTCATCGGCGCCCGTATCGCGCTCGCGAGCCCCGGCGCGACGCTTCAGATCTATTTCGCGGTCTTCCTCATCCTCATGGGCGCCCGCCTGATCCGCGACGGCTACAAGGCTCGAAGCAACCCTGAGCCTGCTAACCCCTCTTCGAGGGGACGATCGTCAAGGTGATGTGATTCCGTCCCTGTTCGCAGCAGAATTCGAGCGCGTAGTCGTCGACGCCTCGAGAGATGATCTCGTAGGTGCCGGGTGGCGGAGATGTCGCGACGAGGAATCGCCAGCTTTCGTTGCCTCCTGCCTCCTGCCACGTCGGAGAGGCACAGTCACGCGTGACGAAACGCGCTTCTTCGTGTAGCCACCATTCGCATCCTCCTGCAACCTTTCGGTAGATGGCGACTTCCGCGCGCGGGGCTCTTGCGCTCGTCGATTTCACAACGCCACTGATCTCCTTGAAGTGCTTCGTCTTGATGGTGGAGTTGTGCGTCGGCGAGGTGATGCGTGATTGCATCAGCGGCCCGGATATGTACGGAGGAATCCGTGAACGCCAGTCCGCAGGGGGCGGTTCGCAAGTGGTTCCGTAGTCGGCGAACGACAAATAGATCGTCGCATTGCCACCGGAAACCAAGAGAAGACCGGGATTCTGCAGACCGAAGATGTATTCCAACGCAAGTAGGTCGAGATTGCTGATGCAGTGACGGTGGGTTCCTTTCTTGCCGACCAGATGTGTGTAGAACCCGTTCATCACATCGTGCTCTGGGTGCTTCATCTCCGACGTGGGATCGGCACCGCCCTGGCTGCCGATGTGACTGAGACCGAGGCAGTGTCCGAATTCCTGGGCGGTCACGTTGAACATGTCGTTAACGCTGAAGCTGAGGATCTCGATCTTCGACATGCGCACTGTGCAGGCCGCGGTCCTCACCGCGTCCCCGAGCACGAGTCCCCGGCTCTCGTCGGTGTAGACGAGGATCTCGGGCGCGGCGAGCACATCGGGCGGCACCGTGTCGCGTCCGAGGACGTAGACATCCGCCCGGTAGGCCTCCTTCAGCCAGTCCGCTCCCATCTTGTTGATGGCGTCGCCCCAGGCCTTTATCCCGTCCTCGATCGCCGCGAGGTAGGAGTTGTTGGGAGTCAACTCATTCGGATCCGAGCCGTTCAGGATCCCGCTCTCCTCGTTGAAGAGTTGCCCATGATTCGGAGGGACGACCAGCACGTTCAGGTGTGCGTCGTCCCACATCACGATGGCGGGCAGCTCGATGCTTCCGTCCTCATGATCGGCGAATGCAGCCGGGGAAGAGAAGACGAGCGCACAGATGAGCGCGCTAGCTAACCAAGCTCTTCGTAAATGCGGCATTTGGGTGGGTTCGACGGGATTCGGCGTATCCCTTGCGGGAAGTACCCGGTTTGGGTGCGACGGCCTTGCCCGCTATGCGATCGGGGTCCCGGGCTCCGCTCCGTTTTCGATCTGCAGCAACCGCACGGTTCCATCCGGTCGAGCGTTCCAAGGATCAGGAACTCGCTCACGAACCCGGCGATCCGCTTGGTTCCGAGGTTGATCGCGCCGGCCACCATCCGGTCCCTGAGTTCGTCCATCGAATAGTTCGTGATCTGCGCACTGGTCTGCAACGTCCCCACCAGGGGCCCGAAGTCGACCGTCATCTTGTACGCGGGCTTGCGTGCTTCGGGGAACTCCTCGACTTCCACGACCCGGCCGGCGCGCAGATCGAGCGCGAAGAAGTCGTCGCCTGTTAGGTCCGGCTTCTTCGGCAGTTTCTCCAACGCGTATGGCAGCTGTTGGTCGGTTGGACCCATCCCACTAACCTAAAGGCCGTGCCCGAGCTGCCCGAGGTCGAATCCGTCCGCCGTCAACTGGATCCGGAGATGTCCGGCCGCACGATCGAAGACGTCTGGAGCGATCCGCTTCCGAGCATGCCTCGACAATTCATCGAACCGGAGCGCGCGATAGGTCATCGCGTCGCACACGTCGGGAGGCGTGGGAAGTTCCTTGTCGCTCCACTGGACGGGGATCTCGAGCTCGTGATGCATCTCGGCATGACCGGATCTTTTTCCTTCAACGACAAGGATGCCTACGCTCGAGCGATCATCTCCCTGGACGACGGTCGCGAACTCGTCTTCCGCGACCCGCGCCGTTTCGGACGCATCGCGGTCGTCGATGCCGGCGATTACGGAGACATCCCTACGCTCGCCGCCATCGGGCCGGAGCCCCTCTCCGACGACTTCGATCCCGACGAGTTCGCCGCGAAGCTCGCTCGCACGACGGCTCCCGTGAAGCCGTACCTCCTTTCACAACGACCCGTCGCCGGGGTGGGCAACATCTATGCCGATGAGGCGCTCTGGCTCGCTCGTATCCATCCCCTGTCTCGTCACGTCGGTAAGGCGCGCGCCTACGCGTTGCATGCCGCCATAAGAGAAGTCCTGGAAGGCGCGATCGAACGCCAGGGGACGACGTTCCGCGATTACCAGATGGTCAACGGCGAGAGCGGCCGCAACGTGTCCTTCCTGATCGCGTACGGCCAGGTGGGCGTGCCTTGCCCCCGTTGCGGTACGCCGCTTCGCAAGATCGTGCTCGGTGGCCGGGGTACGACGTATTGCCCTAAGTGTCAGCGCGCATAGCCAACGCGGGACGGGGGAAGATGAGAGACGTGAACTCCGACGAGGAACTCCGCAGGATCTTCGACCACTCCACGATCGCGGTGGTGGGCGCCTCGAACAAGCCCGAACGAGCCGGTCACTACATCCCTCGGTACCTGAAGTCGCAGGGCTACAAGATCGTGCCCGTGAATCCCAACTACGAGGAGGTGCTGGGCGAGAAGTGTTACCCAAGTCTGCGCGACATCCCCTTCACGGTTGACATCGTCGAGGTCTTTCGGCGACCCGAATATTGCGATGACATCGCACGCGATGCGGTTGCGATCGGCGCCAAGGTCCTGTGGCTACAACTGGGTATCTCGTGCGCGCCGGCGCGCGACATCGCGTCCGACGCCGGACTCACCTACGTCGAGGACGCGTGCATGGGCCCCGAGCACAAGCGCCTCGTCGGCGCCGCTTAACCCTTCACGACTCCGACGGGTCGCAAGCGCGCGACGACCTTCGTTAGCCCGGCCCCCTCGCACGCCTCGACGACCTGGGAGACGTCCTTGTAGGCATACGGCGCCTCTTCCGAGAGCAGCTTCGCCTTGCCGGCCGAAACGATGATCCCTTGGTCCTGTAAGTCTCGTTTCACGTCTTGACCCGACATCTGTTTCTTCGCTTGACCACGACTCATGGCACGTCCCGCGCCGTGGCAGGTCGACGCGAACGACTTCACCGCGGCCCCTTCGGCACCGACGAGCACGAACGATGCCGTACCCATGCTGCCCGGGATGATCACCGGCTGTCCGATGTCCTTATAGAGATCGGGGACCGCCGGATGACCCGGAGCGAATGCCGGCGTCGCGCCCTTCCGGTGGACGCAGACCGATCTCTGCTTCCCGTCGACGGTGTGTTCCTCGATCTTGGCGAGGTTGTGTGAGATGTCGTAGACGAGATGCATCCCGAGATCTCTACTGCCTCGCCCGAACGTTCCGGCGAACGATTCGCGCGCGGCGTCGGCGAGAACGTGCCGGTTAGCACGCGCGAAGTTCCCTGCGGCGTCCATCGCTCCGAGATAATCCTGCGCGATCTTGTGCTCGATCGGCGCGCACGCGAGCTGCCGGTCGGGGACGTCGATCTTGAGTTCTCCCGCGACGCGATCGAGCGTCCGCACGTAGTCCTGACACGTCTGATGCCCGATACCGCGCGACCCGGAGTGGATCATGACGACGACCTGGCCCTCCGACAGGCGCATCGCGTCGCCTGCAATGCGATCGCGGATCTCGTCGACGACCTGTACTTCGAGGAAGTGGTTGCCCCCGCCGAGACTTCCGAGCTGGGATGCCCCTCGTTCGCGCGCGCGTTCCGACACGAGCGCGGGCACCGCGTTCGGCAGCGCGCCGGAGTCCTCGCACAGCTCCGCGTCTTCCTCCCACCCGACGCCTTGTGACAGGGGATACGCGACGCCGTGCTTCAACGTTTTCTCGAGGCCGTCGTTGTCGAGTTGCATGCGCCCCTTGCCGCCGACCCCCCGTGGAACCCGCCGCGACAACATGTTCACGAGGTCTCTGATACGCGGTTGCGTCTCCTCCCAGGTGAGGTCGCTGCGTATCAGGCGAACGCCGCAGCCGATGTCGAAGCCCACGCCGCCGGGAGAAACTGCGCCGCCCGACGTCGCGTCGGTCGCCGCGACTCCTCCGATGGGGAACCCGTATCCCCAGTGGATATCCGGCATCGCGAACGACGCGGTGACGATCCCCGGCAGCGTCGCCACGTTCGCGACTTGTTCGACGGCTCGATCCTCGACGGCTTTGCTGATGAGAGATTCCGTTCCGAAGATCCGGCCCGGCACGCGCATCCCGTCGACGTAGCCGATCGGCACCTCCCACAGGAAGTCGTCGATCCTTCGAAGCTCCATATCTGGAGACTTACCCAACTGCCCTACACGTCCACATAGAAGGTTGCTTCCCATCCCTCGTCGACACGTTCGACGACAAGCCGGTGATAAGTGATCGCCTTGACCGCGGTGCCCTCGATCTCGCCCGTGCGGTTCCGTACTTCCACCCAGCCGGACAGCGCGTTGTCGTGGATCGATTCGACGCCAAGGCCGGTCACGATCGCGTCGCGTGCGTCGTGCAGATAGATGACCTCGGAGAGCCAGTCGACGAGCAATGCTCCTAGATCCGGTGCGTCGAGTGTGATCGTGTCCCGTTCGCCGGGACCCGCTACGTATGCCCCGTTAATGGCGAGCACGCCGAAGGCCGCTTGCTCGAAACACTCCTCGATGGTTCTTCCGCGACAACGGATACCGACGTCCGCGGTGTGTTCGATGATCTCGAACCCCATCGCGACAAGACTCGCACAAGTGGGAGGATTGCGGCCATGGATCGCGCCGCCGCGACGAACGCAGCCCGATCGTTGATTGAGAATGTCGAGCACGTGATCCGTGGCAAACGTTCTGGCATCGAAGCAGGTGCAACCGCGCTCTTCGCGGGCGGTCACCTTCTGATCGAGGACGTTCCCGGCGTAGGCAAGACGATGCTGGCGCGCGCGATCGCACGTTCGATCAGCGGCTCTTTCAAGCGCATTCAGGCGACACCGGACCTCCTTCCATCCGATGTCACGGGGACGTCGATCTACAACCAGAGTTCGCAGCGCTTCGAATTCATCCCCGGCCCCGTCTTCGCGAATGTCGTTCTCGTCGACGAGATCAATCGCACAACGCCTCGCACACAGTCCGCCCTGCTCGAGGCCATGGACGAGGATGCCGTCACTGTCGACGGTACGCGCCACGCCCTGCCCGATCCGTTATTCGTGATCGCGACCCAGAACCCGCTCGAGCATCACGGCACGTACCCATTGCCGGAAGGACAGCTCGACCGGTTCGCGCTCGCGATGGACCTCGGGTACGTCGATCACGCGACGGAGGTCGACATCGTCAAAGCGCAACTTGCCGCGCACCCGATCGACGACTTGGACGCCGTCCTCGAGCCGGACGAGGTCGTCGGCGTCAGATCGGTGGTCCGATCCACACACGTATCCGATCCGGTTCTCTCGTACGCGTTGACGCTCGTTACGGCGACCCGGACACATCCCGAGTTCGAGTTGGGCGCCAGCCCACGTGCGTCGATCACGCTCGTGCGTTGTGCGCAAGCGCGCGCGACGATCCACGGCCGCGATTTCGTCGTGCCCGACGACGTGAAGGCTCTCGCGGTCGCGTCCCTCGCGCACCGTGTGGTTCCGCCTGCCGGGCTCCGCCTCGAGCGAGGAAAGGTTGCGGCGCTCGTTGCCGAGGTAGTCGAGTCGACCGCCGTCCCGGTGACCGGGCCTCCAAGACCTCCGAGATGAAGCAACCGACCAGGAGGGCCGGCCTGATCGCAGGGATCGGTTGCCTGCTCGTTCTCGCCGGTGCGACCGCCCAGGCGGGATGGCTGTTCGTTCTCGCTGCGGGAGTGCTGGCGATCGTCGCGGGATCGTTCGTCGCGGGACATCCCTCGCGAGCGCTCAAGATCGTTCGCTCGTTGCCGGGTCGCGTTCGGGTGGGCGACGAGGTCCGTGTCGGACTCACCGTTCGTAACGACGGTCGCCGCTGGGTCCCCGTGGCGTTGCTCGAGGACCGCTTCGCGGCGTTCGAACCGATCCGGGTGGCCCACGATCCGATCCCTCCCGGGACCCAGTCGCATCTCGAGCTCGTGCGACAGGCGACGCGCCGGGGATCCTTCGCGTCGGGTCATGTGGCGTGGGACTGCGCGGCGCCGTTCGGGTTGGCGCGTTCGAGATCGCTCTTCCTCGTGGACTCGGCGACGAAGGTCGTTCCTCGCTGGGTCGAACTCACGACTTTTCCGATTCTGGAACCTGCGTCGTCTCCCTCGGATGTCGTGCACGAGCGGGCGCGAACGGGCGCGGGCGAGGAGTACCTCGGCGTGCGCGAGTACCGGCCGGGCGACCCGCCCAAGACCGTCCACTGGCGCTCAACGGCGCGTGCGGGCCATCTCATCGTGAGGGAGTACGAGCAGGAGGCATCGGTGCGCGTGGGGCTTGTGCTTGCCGGAGGCGATCACGGCGCCGCTCCCGACTCGAGTTACGAGGCTCTCGTCAGCGCCTTCGCATCCGTCGGGCTCTACTCGCTGACAACCGGTCATCCGATCGACGCCGTGAGAGCGACGGACGCCGAACCCGAATACCTCGCGTCGCCGAATCGAACCGAGTTGCTGGACTGGCTCGCGGCGGCGGCTCCCCTCGACACGTCGCTCGCGGAAGCTGTGAAGACCATCCTCCCGCGCATCGGACGTCACGGCACGGTCGTGCTCTTCTCGCCCGATGCGGGAGCTGCGGGGGACAGTGTCGCCGAGGCGGCGCGCGCCGTACAGATGGTCGGAGCGCGCGCGATCGCGGTGCTCGCGCGGTCGTCGACGTGGAGTGATACCGCCGGGACGGAGGTCACCGGGTCCTTCGAACGCGTTCCGGTACGTTGGGTAGGCCGAGGCGAGGATCTCGCGACGTGCCTTCAGGGTTGATCGGCGCCGTTCGGCGCGCGAACCAGACACGCCGGCCCGAGGACTCGATCGCACTTCGAGCAGTGGTCCTCGCGACGGTTCTCACCGCGGCGCTCGCGCTGGTGGTGGAGAGGGCGATCTCTTCCGGGACCGGGATCGTCCTTCTGGTCGCCTTGCCCTTCGCTTATTGGGTGTCGTATCGGCGACGCCACGCCGACAACTGGCACATCAAGCTCGCGTTGACCGCCGCCGCGATCCTCGCCCTGTTGCAGTTCTTCGGCCAGCTACGAGGGATCGCGACGCTCGACGAGGTCCGCTTCCCGTTGGCCGAACTATTCCTCTGGGTGCAGGTCCTCCACGGCTTCGATCTCCCCGCGCGCAAGGACCTGAACTTCTCGCTGGGCTCGTCGCTGACCTTGATGGCGGTCGCGGGCTCGATCTCTCAGGACACGAAGCTCTTGTTCTTCCTGGCGCTCTATCTGGGCCTTGCCATCGCGGCTCTCGTCCTGTCGCACCGCTCCGAGGTCAACGAGCGCGCGCTCGCGTGGATGAAGCCGCGCGAGACAAGACCCACAGGGACCCAAACCCGCAATCTCGCGCGCCCGATCGCCTTGACGGTACTCATGGCGATCGCGCTCTTCCTCGTCATCCCGCAGCCGTCCGGCATCAGGACGTTCGCCCTGCCGTTCTCGCTCGGGTCGGGGGCCGGGATCTTGGGCGGCGGCGGCATCGCCAATCCCGGTTTCGCGACGCCCCCAGGGACCCGTGCTAACGCCGCGTCGTACTACGGGTTCGCATCCGAGATGGACCTGCGCGTTCGTGGGGATCTGCCCGACACGCTCGTCATGCGCGTGCGCTCGTCGGCTCCGGCGATGTGGAAGGCGAACATCTTCGACACGTATGACGGGGACGCGTGGTTCGGCGACACCTCGGAGGATCCTGTCCGCCTCGGCGACAGCCCTCCGATCCACTACCCGGCCGAGTTCAGGAGCCTCGGTCCTCGCCAGACGATCAGCCAGACGTTCTATATAGAGCGAGAACAAGCCAATGTCGTGTTCGCCGCCGGCCAACCGGATGCCCTGTGGCTAGAGGGCGGGGTGAACATCGATCGTCTCGGTGGGCTGCGCCTCGATTCGACGCTCACGCCGGGCACCGTCTATAGCGTCGTGTCGACGAGGGGGGCTGCGACCCCGAAGCAATTGCGCGCCTTGCCGGACAAAGAACCCGATCAAGGGATGGAGAACTATCTCCAGTTGCCGACCGATCTCCCGGATCGGGTCCGAGAGATCGCGCGCGAGATAACGGCGGGCGCCGACACCAATTACGACCGGGTGAAGGCGATCGAGGCCTATATGCGTGAGAACTATGAGTACTCGATCCGCTCGCCCGTGCCTCCGACGGGCGCGGACTCGGTCGATCACTTCCTGTTCGAGACCGACGTCGGCTTCTGCGAGCAGTTCGCCGCCGCGACCGCGGTGATGCTGCGGACGCTCGGGATCCCGACCCGCGTGGTCGCCGGTTACACGCCCGGCGAGCGCAACCCGTTCACCGGTTACTACGACGTACGCGCGAGCGATGCGCACACATGGGTAGAGGTCTGGTTCCCGTCGTACGGGTGGTACGAGTTCGACCCGACCTTCGATGTTCCGCTCGCGCAGACCGACGTCTCCGAGTTGATCCCGCTGGCACGTTTGGTACAGGCGATCGCCGATCGCGTGGGGGCATGGTTGCCGGCAGGGTTGGGTGACGCAGGGCGGGTCGCGCTCGGGATCGCCCTTATCGCCACCGCAGTCGCGGGCGTCGTCATCTTCTTCAGACGGCGCGCTCGGAAGGTACCGGTTCCCGTGCCGGCATTGGAGGCGCGCGCGGGACCCGTCACCCGGGCTCTGGCGCGTTTGGAACACGCGCTCGCCGTCCGTGGGCGCGGCCGCCGGACCGCCGAGACCGGCGCGGAGTTGCTGCAGCGGATCGCAGGTGCGGACGTCACGGGAGCGCTGGACGCGTTCCACCGCGAGCGTTACGGGCCGGAGCCTCCGCCCTCACCCGTGGCGCAGGACGCCGTCGCCGACCTCGATCGACTCGTCGAACAGACCCGCGGTTCGACTAGCGCGTAGGGCCACTCCAAACTCTCCCGAGATAGTCCCCTGTAACCCGAAACATTGATCCTTCACCGCGAAGGACGCGGGATGGCCGAAGAACTCCCTGTGGTCACTTTGTCTTGACTGCCTGCATTTACATCCATACGCTGAGTCACAGCAGCAAGGCAACCCGACGGCCTTCAGGCCGGGTAACAAGGCTGACTCCGCGGGGGCTCCTTTTCACGCCCGGGACTGAAGAAGGAGGAGAGCCATGACACAAAAGCTCAAGGGAGAGAGTTTTCGCAGGAGCCGCTCGGTAGCACTCTTGGTCGTGGGGATCCTGGTTGGGGCACTGCTCGTCACGCCGGTCACCGCTCATGTGGGTGGGTGGGCCCACAACTGGAAGAAGCACATCCGTCCGAAAGCCGATACGCGGTATGTCCGGCCCCTGACCGCTTTCGTCAATAGCAGTGGATTTTTGGCTCGCGGAACCGGGGCCACCAGCTCGTCGAAAGTCGACTCAGGGGTGTACGAGGTGGTGTTCGACCGCGACATACCCGGCCAGTGCGTCTTCCAGGCGACCATCGTCGCCAATCAGGCGGATGAAACTTCCGATAATGGTCAGATCGCGGTTAGCCCCAGGTTTACAGCCGACGAGCCGGTCACCGTGAGGACGTACGGCGCGGACGGCGCCGCTGAAGATCGGGGTTTCTGGCTCGCGCTGATCTGCTAGGCGGCTCGCTTTCGCACACACCAAGGGCCCTTGATCATCTCCATTCGACCACCCACTAGCCTGACTCAACTCGATCAGCTCCCTACCAGAACGCGAAAAATCTCGCGGCCCGCGGCTCCGGGTCCAGAAGGTTTTGACGGGGCGCCGCCGAATCTGGTATATGAACGCTTGTTCACTAGGGTCAGAGCGGCACAAGAGGAGGCGTCGTGGGGCGTATGACAGACATCCGGTGGGTCTTCGTCGTAGCGCTGGTCGGGCTGTTCGCGACGAGTGCATGTTCCGGGGGCCCGGCCCCCTCGGCGGCCGGCGCCGCCCAGTCGCCGGGCGACTTCAGCGAGCTGACCGATGACGGCTCGGGCACGGGCGGCGATCTGAAGGGCGCCAAGGTCGGCAAGGGCGCGAAGGCGCGGGCCGGGAAGAAAGCCGGCGGAGGCTCCGGGGCGATCCCTGCAGACGCGACCGACGGGACGACGGTTTCGGCGACCGGTCAGACCGTCAGCGAGAAAGAGCAGGCCCAGCGCTCCCGGCGGTTGGCGAAAGGTCTCCCCGATGTGAACCTGTGGCCCGAGAGCACTGCTCAGATGGGCTTCACCAAGGACCAGATCACGTTGTGCGGTCATGCCGCGCTCACGTTCGCCGAAGCGTTCGATACCCGCCCCGAGGACATCAACGTCTACTGGTCGTGGGTCAACGACAACGGTGGGGTTTACGGCCGTGACGTCGAGCTCTCGATCGAAGACGACGCGTACCGTCCCGATAACGCGGTTCAAGCCGCCGAGAGGTGCAAGGAGAAGGATCCATTCATGCTCATCGGAGGGATCGGCTTCGACCAGATCCCGGCGGTGCGCGCGTGGAACGAGCAGGCACAGAACCGTCTGCTCTACGTCCATCACATCGCGCGCCAGGACCTTTCAAAGCGTTACAGCTTCAGCTTCCTTCCCACCGTGGAGCAGATGGGCACGTTCGCAGCTCGTTGGATCCTGGCCAAACACCGCAACGACAACCTCGGCGTGTTGTGGCGCCAGAGTGAGTCGTGGGAGCCGGGTCACACGACATTCAAGAAGACCATCGATGGGGCCGGGAAGAAGCTCGCCGCGGATCTTCCCGTCCAGAAAGACCAGGCCGTCTATGCACAACAGATCCAGGAGTTGAAGACCCGAGGTGTCGAGACGGTGTTCGTGTGGGAGAACGCGCTCGCGGCGATCGAACTCATCAAGCAAGCGAAGAACCAGGACTACCACCCCACGTGGTTGGTGTTCCCGTTCCAGATCATGACCGACGCGCTGAAGGAAGAGACGTTGTCTCCTCCCGTCGAGGGCATCGCGTCATGGCCCGCATACGTTCCCGGAGCGCGGGGCGGCGCCTTCGCGAGCTACGACAAGGAGATAGCTCTGTTCGAATCCGCGCAAAGGAAGTACGGCAGGGCACAGAAGGGCAACGACATCCTCTTCATGACGTGGGTCGCGATGAAACAGATCCATCAATGGTTGCTCGATTGCGGACCGAACTGTGACCGCAACCGTTTGGTCGCGCTGCTGATCTCGGGTCGGCACAAGGCGGTCGCTCCGAACTGCCCGTTCGACTTCACGGTCAACGGTCACGTCGGTGGGTTCTTCGGCAACATCTTCCGGGCGACCAACGTCTCGGGATATGGCGCCGGTTGGGTCCAGACGAACACCTGCGCACGTATCTGAGTTCGCACCGAAACCTAGACGCGGAGTAGGACATGGGCCAGGCGATCGTCTCGGGTCTCGCGACCGGCGGTATCTACGCGCTCCTGGCGGTAGGCATCGTGCTCGTCTACAAGGGTTCGCGCGTTCTGAACTTCGCGCAAGGAGAGATGGGAACGTTCGGTCTCTTCATCGGCTTCTGGTTGATCGACGTTGTCAACCTGCCTTGGTTCGTCGGTGCGCTCGGTGCGATCGCCGTCGTCGCGCTGATCGGGTTCTCCTTCGAAAGGATCGTCGTCCGCAACATGGGTGACGCCCCGCGTCTCTCGGTAGCGGTCGCAACGATCGGGCTCCTGCTCCTTCTCTTTGCGCTCGAGCTCAAGCTCTTCGGGCCGAGCCCGAGGCTGCTGCCCGCGCCTTTCTCGGGGTTGGGATACGAGGTCTTCGGATTCTTCGTTAGCCCGACTCAGATCATGGCGTTGTTGACCGCGGTCGGACTTGGTCTTGCGCTTGCGGCCTTCTTGCGGCGGACGGATTTCGGGCTCGGCGTCCTCGCGGCCTCCCAGGATGGCGTCGCGACGCGGCTCGTAGGGATCCGTCTAGCGCGCGTCTCGTCATTCACCTGGACCGTGGCGGGCGCCGTCTCGGCCCTAGCCGCGTTGTTGATCGCTCCGACGATCGGGATCTTCGCCCCGGGGTTCATGACCGGGCTTTTCGTCCGCGCGTTGGCGGCCGCTCTTCTCGGAGGTCTCACCAGCCTGCCCGGCGCATTCATCGGAGGAGTCGTCGTTGGTGTCGTGGAGGCGGTGGTCGGGCAGCGCTTCGTGCAGTCGACCTTCCCCGGGATCCAGTCGGTCAGCGTCATGGTCGTCATCGTCTTAGTGCTCCTGCTGCGTCCGCGCGGTCTGTTCGTCAGGGCGACCTCCTAGTGAGCGACCTCAGGGGATGGCCGTACGAGCACTCGAGCGGCCTCAGGTTCACGCCGAACAAGAGGAAGCTCGTCGTGACGACGTTGCTGATCGCGGGGGCCGTTCTACCGCCGCTTCTCTTGCGCTCGTCCGAGCTGCTGTCGAGCGCGCATGCTTTAGTCCTCGGGCGCGCCGCGTGTTTCGCGCTGATGGCGTTGTCGCTCAACATCCTATTGGGATACGCGGGGCAGATATCGCTGGGTCATGGGGCTTTCCTCGGTGTCGGCGCGTTCGCGAGTGGGCTGCTCACGATCCAGCCGCAGCTGCCCGTGCTCGTCGGGTTGCTGGGGGCCGCGATCGCAGGGGCTGTGTTCGCGTTGGTCCTGGGATTCCCCGCTCTGCGGTTGCGGGGTCTTTACCTGTCGATCGTGACGATCGCGTTCGCATTCATGATGGAGGAGTCGTGGTTCCGGTGGGAGCCGTTGACGGGAGGATCGGCCGGGCTCGAGCTTCCCCGGCCGCGCGCCGGAGATTTCGTCTTCTTCGAACACGCCGACTACTTCGCATTCTTGTTGGTGATCCTGGTTGGGTTCTGGCTGCTCGATCAGAACGTCACGCGCAGCAAGATCGGGCGCGCGTTCAACGCGATCCGATGGGACGAGCGCGTCGCCCAAGGCTTCGGTGTTTCGGTCGCCGGTTACAAGCTGCTGGCATTCGTGGTTTCCGGTGCCCTTGCCGCGGTCTCGGGGGCCCTCTATGGGCATCTGATCGGGTTCGTCAACTCCGAGAGCTTCGCGTTCAAATCGCAACCGAACTTCTCCCTGTTGCTCGTGATCATCGTCGTGATCGGAGGTCTCGGCAGCCGCGTCGGGGTGGCGCTCGCGGGAGTCTTCTATGCGCTCATCCCGGAGGTCCTTCGAGCCCTCCAGGGATGGGAGTTGATCGTCGGCGCCGTGGCCTTGATCGATGTCATGGCTCGGCACCCCGGGGGTTTTGCGGGCGCCGTCCGGAAGGCACGAGAGAAGCGCGGCGAGAAGAGAGCGCGCGGGCAGCTCGAGGTGATCGAAGAGGCCGCGATGCCGAAATTACCGAGGATGCCCCGGCCCGCGGGCCTGCCCGAGCGTCCCGACATATTGCCCGGCAGCCCTCTACTCGAGGTCGAAGGCGTGTCGGTGTCGTTCCGCGGGTTGAAGGCGGTCGACGAAGCGTCCTTGACCGTGCGCAGCGGTCAGATCGTCGGGCTCATCGGACCGAACGGCGCGGGCAAGACGACGCTATTCAACGCGATCTCCGGTTTCGTGAAGCCCGAGGGCGGCAACGTTCGTTTCCTCGGTCGCGAGCTGATGGACCTACCTCCTCACGCGCGTGCCCGCGCCGGTATCGGCCGAACCTTCCAACAGATCGGTCTGACCAAAGACCTCTCGGTCAAGGAGAACCTGTTGCTGGCGCAGCATGTGGTCGCCGACTATCCCATCGTTAAGGCTCTCGCCTGTACTCCGAAGACGTTCGACACGGAGGCATCGCTGAACGATCGGGCGCGCCAGGCGATCTCGGCTCTTGGCTTCGACGACTACGCCGATACCCCGGTCAAGAACCTTTCTCACGGCCAGCAGCGACTCATCGAACTCGGGTGTGTGCTCGTTACCGCTCCCGAGCTCTTACTGCTCGATGAGCCGTCCGCCGGGATGTCTCCGGGCGCGGTCGAGAACCTCGGGGAACGCCTACGCGATATCCGTGACGAGCTCGGTCGCACGGTGCTCCTTATCGAGCACCACATCCCGCTCGTACTCGATGTGTGCGACTACATCTACGTCTTGAATTTCGGGAAGGTGCTGGCGCACGGTACGACCGAGGACATCGCTCGCAAACCCGAGGTTATCGGCGCCTATTTCGGCGAGGAGGTGGCATGACCACCGCCCTCCCTAACCTCCTCGAGCTCATCGAGGTCAGCACGGGCTTCGGCGCGAATACCGTTCTGCATGGCTGCAGCTACCACGTCATCGAAGGCGAGGTCGCCGCGGTACTCGGACTGAACGGAGCCGGCAAGAGCGTTTCGTTGAAGGTCGTGGCCGGTTTGCTACCGGCGTGGTCGGGCTCGATCCGTTATCGGGGCGAAGACATCACGAAGACCTCGGTCGAGGAACGCGTGTTCCTTGGGATGGGGCACGTACCCCAGGGCCGCCAGGTGTTTCCCGAGTTCACCGTCGAGCAGAACCTCAGGCTGGGTGCGTATGCGCTGCGGAGGCGGGAACGTGCCCGGTACGGACCCGTTCTCGACGGGATCTACGACCGTTTCCCCGTGCTGGCCGACCGCAGGAACCAGCTGGCGGGCACCATGTCGGGCGGCCAACAAGCCATGCTCGCCGTCGCCCGAGGCCTCATGTCCGAGCCCAAGCTTCTCGTGATCGACGAGCCATCCGCGGGACTGTCTCCGGTTGCGGTCCAGGAATTGTTCGAGACCCTGGATGTAGTGCACCGATCCGGTGTCTCGCTGTTGTTGGTGGAGCAGAACGTGACGTTCTCCCTCAAGGTGGCCGACCGCATGCACATCATGCAGCGCGGAGAGATCGTCTACGAGGGCGATGTCCAGCATCTCGACCGGAGGCGCGTCGCCGATTACCTCGGCATCGGGAGACTGCTGTCGAAGTCGGTTCTCTCGGCTGCGTCTCAAGGAGGCGACTGATGACCGCGATCGAGCGGGATCGGTTAGTCGACGGATCGCCGGAGGCCGTCCCTCACACGTCGCAGCGGATCGAAGAGGCTGCACTGCAGCTCTTCTACGAGCGCGGCTTCAAGGCGACCACGATGCGTGAGATCGCACTTGCATGCGGTGTCACGCCGGGAGCGCTCTACAACCACTTCACCTCGAAGGACGAACTGCTCGGGAAACTGTTGTGCGACATCCATCAACGCCTCGCCCAAGCGCTCGACGAGGCGCTCGCCACGGCGGATCCCGATCCCATCAGCCAGATGTTCGCTTACTGCCGCGCGCACGCGCTGTTCCACACGACCTTCCTCACCGAAGCGAGGGTCGCGAATCGAGAGATCGGTTCCTTGGCGGAAGAACCGCTCGCCGACGTCGTCGCGATCCGCAGACGAGCGACCGAGCAACTGCGTACCATCGTTACTCGGGGCCAGGACGAAGGAATCTTCGACGTCCATCAAATCGAGGCGGTCTGCAACCTGATCCTCACGATGGCGATCTCTATCGCCGGTTGGTACCGGCCCGGAGGAGAGCTCGACCGCGAGGCGATGGCCGATCTCGATGCCAGTACGGCGCTGCGGATGGTCGGGGTCGGGCACAAGAGAGGTGCGACACGATGACGATCCCCGGCCTCATGCAGCAGACGCCCCTGGTGATCAGAAGCATCTTCGATCGCATGAGAACGATCTACGGGGACGGCTACGTCATCTCTCCCGAGCGCCGGATCACCTACGCCGAACTCGGAGAACGCGTCCTCAAGTTATGCCGAGCATTGCGGGATCTCGGAATCGAACCCGGAGATCGCGTCGGCACGTTCGCGTTCAATTCGACACGCCATCTCGAGCTCTATTACGCGGTTCCCCTGCTCGGCGCCGTCCTTCACACGATCAACGTCCGACTCTTCGCCGAGCAGATCACCTACATCACGAATCACGCGGGCGACAAGCTCATCTTCTTCGACGGCGACCTCGCGCCCCAGCTCGAAGAGGTCGCTCCTCAACTGACGTCGGTCGAGAGTTACGTGCGGATGGGCGAGGGGCCCGACACCAGCCTCGTTAACGTGCGTGACCACGACGAGCTTGTGGCCGCGACGTTACCCATCGCGGATCTGCCCGACATCGACGAGAACGTGGCGTGCGGGCTCTGCTACACCTCGGGCACGACGGGGATGCCCAAAGGTGTGCTGTACTCACAGCGCGCGCAGTGGATCCATGCGGTCGTCTCGTGCATGGCCGATCACGCGGGCTACACGCAAGCCGATCGCATCTTTCCGATCGTTCCGTTGTTCCACGCATTCGGCTGGGGGCTTCCGTACGCCGCGCCCATGACCGGGGCCGAGCTCGTCTTCCACGGCGCGGACAACTCGCCCCAGACGCTCGGCCGCATCATCGACACCGAGCAGGTCACGATCGCGGCCGGTGTCCCGACGATCTGGAAGGAGCTCCTTCCGCTGCTGGATTTGGGCGAGGTCAAGGCGACCTCGCTCACGCGCCTGATCGTCGGCGGGTCGGCAAGTCCGCGGTCGCTCATCGAGGCCTACGACCGTCATGACATCAACCTCATCCAGGGATGGGGCATGACCGAGACCGGCCCCCTCGCGTGTCTGTCGAAGCCTCGCCGCCAACATCGTGGCTTGTCGGTCGAGGAGCTGCTCGACGTCCGCGCCAAGACCGGAACGATCTTCTCGGGACTCGAGGCTCGCATCTGCGCGCCTGATGGGACCGAGCTCCCGTGGGACGGCAAGCAGGCCGGCGAGCTCGAAGTGCGCGGCCCCTACATCGCGTCGGCGTACTACAACGACGACACGTCTGACGAGAAGTTCCACGACGGCTGGTTGCGCACGGGCGACATGGCGGTGATGGAGCCCGACGGCGTCTTCCGGATCGTGGATCGCGCGAAGGATCTCGTCAAATCCGGCGGGGAGTGGATCTCGTCGGTCGAGCTCGAGGGTGCGCTGCTGGCGCACCCCGACGTGCGCGACGCCGCAGTCGTAGGGATCCCATCCAAGAAGTGGGACGAGCGTCCCGTCGCGGTCGTGGTGCCCGCCGGTGACCAGGTACCGACCGTCGAATCGATCCGACAGTTCCTGACGGGCAAGGTCGCGAAGTGGTGGTTGCCGGACGAGGTCGTCGCCGTCCAAGAGATCCCGAAGACGAGCGTCGGCAAGATCGACAAGAAGGCCATCAGGGCGGATCTCGCCGGGATGGAGCTCCCGTGACAGAGGAGGAAACGTTGAACGACTGGTTGCACCCGAAGACGTTCGAGGTTGCTGTGACCGGTGGTGATCTGACGGTCGCGCAGTGGGGGAATGCCGGACCGGTCCTGCTCGCGATCCACGGGATCACCGCGTCGCACATGCAGTGGCCCTATCTGGCACGCGAGCTACAAGACGAGGTTCGTTTCGTCGCGCCGGATCTTCGCGGGCGCGGCGGAAGTCGCGACCTGCCCGGTCCTTACGGCATGAAGGTTCACGCCGACGACCTCATCGCGGTGCTCGATCATCTCGAGGTCGAAAGCGCGGTCGTGGTCGGTCATTCGATGGGGGGCTTCGTCGGGGCGATCATGGCGATGCACTATCCGGAGCGTGTCTCGAGTCTCGTCTTGATCGACGGGGGTTTTCCACTATTCGACGCTCCGGCCCCCGATGTCGACGTCGAACAGATCCTCAACCTGATGCTCGGCCCTTCGATCGAGCGTTGTTCGATGACCTTCGAATCTCTGGAGAGTTGCTTCGACTTCTGGAAGCAGCATCCGTCGATGACCGACGACGGCGCGTGGAACGAGGTTTTCGAGGCCTACGTCGCCTACGACCTGATGGGCGAGGATTCTCAGCTGCACTCGAAGGTGAATCTCGACGCGATTCTCGGTGACGGACGTGACACCCTCGTGAGCGAAGATCTCCGGCTCGCCCCCGAGAAGGTGAGTTGTCCCATGACGTTGATACGGGCACCGCGCGGCATCCTGAACGAGCCGAACGGCCTGTACTCGGACGACGTCGCTGCCGGGCTGATCGCCAAGCACGACGGCCTCACCGAGTTCCTCGTCGATGACGTGAACCACTACACGCTCGTCACATCGGAGCGGGGAGCGAAGATCGTTGCGCAGCACATCCGTGACGCGCTTAACCGAGCACCGGTATAGGTACGCATGCCATACGCGCACAACGGCGGGGCAAGGATCTACTGGGAGACCGAAGGGGACGGTCCGCCCCTATTGCTGATCATGGGTCTCGGCTACTCGATGGTGATGTGGCATCGCCTCCGGCCGGTGCTTGCCGAAAGATTCTCGGTGATCGTCTTCGACAACCGGGGCGTGGGGAATAGCGACGTCCCTGAGCCTCCTTATTCGATCCCCGAGATGACTAGCGACGCGGTCGCGGTGCTGGACGCAGCGCGGGTCGACGAGGCCCACGTCCTCGGAGTGTCTATGGGGAGCGTCATCGCCCAGGAACTCGCGTTGACGTATCCGGAACGGGTCCGTTCGCTTGTTCTCGCCTGCACGGCATGTGGCGGCCCCGATGCCGTTCCCGCCGAGCCCGAAGTCGTCGACACGCTCGTCGCGCGCGCCCAGATGACGCCGGAGGAAGGCGTGCGCGTAATGGTTCCCTTTATCTACGACCCGGCGACCCCTCGCGATCGGATCGAAGACGACATCGCGTTGCGTCTCAAGCATTATCCGACCACCCAGGGCTACCTAGGACAGCTCCAGGCGGTGGTCGGCTATGAGACCTATCAGCGTCTCGACACCATTGCGATCCCCACACTCGTGATACATGGTGAGTCGGACCGCCTCGTGCCCCACGGTAATGGCGCAGACGTGGCACGCCGAATCCGCGGCGCGCGTTTCGTGTCGCTCGCGAACGCGAGCCACATCTTCTTCACCGATCAGCTCGAAGCTTCGGTGCGCGTGATCCTTGACTTTCTGCACGAGGTTGCCGACGTCCCCGAGGACGCAGAAATGGCGGAGGTCACACAGTGAAGCTAAGCCGCGCGCTCATAAGCGTCCTCATGTTGAGTACCGTCCTCGCGATCGGTCCGAACGCCCGAGTCGCCACCGCCGCCGCGAGCGCTCCGGTCCCTACGACTTTCCCCGACGATTTCCCCGAGATCATCGATCACTCGCTCGGCGTACCGGTGATCGGCTTCGGTGCCGAAGGACGCGTGAACAGGACACCGGTGATCTTTCTGCACGGCAACAACGACACGCCCTACCCCACCGACTGCAATTCTGCATTCGGCAAGATCCATGACTTCGCGCAGCATTTCCACGCCCGCGGATATCGCCTGAGCGAACTCTGGGGGTTGGGGTACCAGGGGGATCAGTGCGATCTTCAGACAACCCCCACGAACCGTTCCGGCAAGGCGCACTCGACGGTTGCGAACGTGCCCGACCTCCGACGTTTCGTGCATGCGGTGCTGGACTACACGGGCGCGCGCAAGGTCGACGTCATCGGGCACAGCTTGGGGACCACCCTCACGCGCGAGTGGATGCGTCAGGACGACGCGTATCACCTCGTACGGATACTCGTAGCGGTCGACGGCCCCAACCACGGGATCATCAACTGCTCGCCTTCTCCGCAGAACTACTGGCAGAACGACGGGCTTGGAGGCTTCAACCCCGACAGCGCGATCTGCCGTGAATACGGTTCGGACGAGACGAGGTTCATGAAGCGGCTGAACCGCAATGAAACCCCGGGCCCCACGCGCTACCTCGTGATCCGCAACGCCGACACGAGCTTCGTGTTCTTCTCAGAGCAGGATGGCTCGATCCCGCCGGTTCCTGCAGAAGACCGTAACGGCGAACCGCACGATTTCTCGCTCAGTGCCAAACTCAAGGGGGCCGTGAATATCGGCCTCTACGAGCAGGGGCGCTACGACAACGCGCTGCAGACGACGCATCTGGGGATCGTCAACTCACCCGAGACCTGGGACCTCGCGTTGGGGTTCCTGTTGGGGAGCTAGGCGATGGCAGCCGCGATTCGGGTCCTTATTGGTGTCGTGGCGGTAGGCGTCCTCGCCGCGCCTCAGGCCGCGTGGGGAACCCATATCGAGAAGCTCATCGGCCCCTCGGAGCCGGCACGCGATTTCCCGACCGACTTCATGTCGCTGCTGCCGAACGACCTGCAGGAGGAGATCGCGGATCGTCCGAAGTGGACGGACCGGCGCGTCGGAGGCTGGGGCGGGACGGGCGAGCCAAGCTGTCCGCCGGGGCGCATCAGGAACCGGCCGGTCATCTTCGTGCACGGCAATACCGAAGACGCGTCCTTCTGGCGGGCGGCGCCCTCTGGCGACGGCACGATCGTGAACGTCCGTCAAAGCTTCATCGACGGCGGTTACTGCGCGGGCGAGCTGTGGGCCATCTCCTATACCGGGGGCCGGGGTTACTTCACATACAACGACATCAACGCGGAGGAGCTCTACCTGTTCATCCAGGCGGTGCTCGACTACACAAGGTGGCGCGAGGTCGACATCGTGGCCCATTCGCTCGGTGTCACCGTCCTGCGCAAGGCGGCCCTTTTGTTTCCGGAGCTCTACGACCAGATGGCGAGCTTCGTGGCCATCGCAGGAGCCAACCATGGCACCACCAGCTGTCGCGGTGCCGGCGAAGCCCACGTGAGTCACGTGTGCGAGGAGACTCATCCGGACAGCCCGCTGCTCGCCAATGAGTGGCTCCACGATCTCAACGCCTTCGGGGAAACCCCGGACGGCCCTCGATACCTGACGATCTACGACGGCAGCGGGCTCGCGGATCACTTCTACCTCGGCCCCGATGCATCAAGTCCTCGCCTCGAGGGCGCATGCAACTTCGAGATGCCCTTCACGGCACACAACACCCTGGCGCGCGGGGCTGCAGCGGTAAAGGTCTATCTCGACTTCATCGGTGGAGATTCACCCGACTGCGCGTAGGAGCGGTCGGACCACGGTGTCTGGTTTGCTCGCTCTAGGCGGGGGAAGGTGACGCCGAGAGCGCCGGGGAAGGAGTCGCCCTTGCGCCCGCCGAAGAGTTCCACTATGCGACGACTCCTGTCGACCGCGTCGGTGCTCGTCCTGCTGGCAACCGCTAGTTCCGGCGCGACTGCGAGCGATGCCGCCAAGGCTGAGAAGGTCGGCGACTGGTCCATGCCGTTCGCCGAGCTCAACCTCTTCGCCAAACGACCCCCGGAGACCCCGAAGGAATCCAAGCGCATCCCGCCGGCGGTCGCGATGAGCATGCTTCCCGACGGACGGATCCTCTACTGGGGCGGCCTCGAGAGTCTCGAGGACCAGACCTATCCCACCGCCGCCGATGCGCCCCGTGTCATCACCAAGAGCCGTACCCGTCTGTTAGATCTGAGCGGCAAAGAGCCGCGCTGGTCGACCCCGCGTCCGGAGGACGGCGGTGCACACGATCTCTTCTGCGCCGATCAGCGTCTTCTCCCCGATGGACGGTTGATCGCCGTCGGCGGCACGATCTGGAAACCGGACCCCGTCGATCTCAAGCCGGTGACCGGTGAGGACGGTCCCGCCGGCACGACCGAACTGTTCGGCTCCAACGCGGTGCGGGTTTTCGATCCTGCGACCGACACCTGGTCCAACAACAAAAAGTGGATGCACTACAGCCGCTGGTATCCGACCTTGCTGACGTTGGGCAACGGCAACCTGTTCGTGGCATCGGGCGTCGAGCGCCTCATCTACAACGAGAAGGGCTTGAACGTCCATCAAACCGAGACCTATGACCCCGACACCGAAAAGTGGAAGAACAACGGGCCGGGCGGTGAAACCTCACTGCCGCTGTTCGCGCGCCTCCATCTGCTTCCCGACGGCAACGTCTTCTATTCGGGTGTAGGTCAGATGTGGGGTCCGTTCGGGCAGGCGGTCGACGAGGCCCTGTGGCACTTCTACAAGGGTTACGACCCGAAGAAGAACGAGTGGACCACTTACGGCGTCGGGCACTACGGAGCGCGCAGCGGGGCCTTCTCGGTCATGTTGCCGCTCGAACCACCGTATCTGCGCGCCGACATCCTCGTCGGCGGTGGCACCCTTGCGACGTCGCCCGGGTCGTACGTCGCGAACAACATCACCGAGATCGTGCGCGCCGTCGGTGGTCAGGCGGCCAGCATCCACGGTCCTCCGTTGAACAACGCGCGTTGGTATTCGAGCGGCGTGCTCCTTCCCGACGGGAACGTGATCGCGGTATCGGGAGCAACGCGCGACGAGGTGATATCGCCGGGAAGCGAGAGCCCGGTCCTCGAAGCCGAGCTCTACGACGGGAAGGAATGGAAACCGCTGGCGTCCGCCAGGCGCATCCGCACGTATCACAACACCGCGCTCCTTTTGCCGGATGGAAGCGTGCTCGTCGGCGGACACTCTCCGATCAACAATCAATACGGGGCTAAGGGTGACAACTCGTCAGAGCCGCTGACCGGAACGAATAACTTCAAGGATCCATCCTTCGAGATCCTGAAGCCCCCTTATCTCTTCCGGGGGCCGCGCCCGGTTATCGGCCATGCACAGAAGGGGATCGCGTGGGGTAACGATTTCGATATCGGCACCGCGGACGCTTCGGAGGTTAAGAAGGTCGTTCTCTACCGGCTACCGACCACGACCCACATCACCGACGCGGATCAGCGCGCCGTCGAACTGGAATTCAATCGTCAAGACGGCGGGTTGGACGTGAAAGCTCCTCCCAATAGCAACGTCGCTCCGCCCGGCTATTACTACCTGTTCATCCTGACGGGCGAGGGCCGACAGCTGGTGCCGTCGAAGGCACGCATCGTGCACATGGGCGCGTCCGAGCAGTCCGGAGAGGCACTCGCACCGATGGGCAGATAGCCTCCGGCCGATATGACCTCGCTCCACCGGGCGGTGGCCTACGTGGCCGCCGCCTTCGTGATTCTGGGGATCCCACCCGCGCGCGCTCACGAGGAGGCTGCGGTCCAGGCGCTCGCGGTGATCACGGAGATAACTCCTCCGGTTCAGGGCTTAGACGTACGCGTGGTGCAGCTCACCGCGCCGGTCCTGGTCGTAACGAACAACGGAACCGAACCGGTGACGATCCTGGGAGAGGCAGGGGAGCCATTCCTACGGATCACTCCACGCGCGGTCGAGACCAACGGCTTGTCGCCCACGTCGTATAGGGCCGTCGATCCCACCGGCGAACGTCCGCTGCCGCGTGGGCTCGATCCCACGGCAGCGCCCGAATGGATCGTGCTTGCGCACGAACCGTCGTGGTCGTGGTTCGACCCGCGTGCGGTGTACTCACCGGAGGGCACGCCCGGCTGGTCGATCCCCATCCTCGTTGGGGACCGGCGCGTCGCGATCCACGGTAGCTACGAACCCATCGAGGGTCATGGACACTTCGTGACCCGCATCGTCGAGCGCATCGAGATCGAAGGGCTCGTGTTGCGCTTGTTCGACGGACTGGTACCTGCGATCTTCGTGCGCAACGACACCGATCGCGTGCTCGCCGTGCCGGGTCGTAGCGGAGAGCCGTTCCTTCGCATTGGGCCGCGCGGTGTGTTCGGTAACTTAAGGTCCCCCGACTTCTATGCCGCCGGCAGTCAGACGGTGCGCGACGTGCCGGTGAGCGCCGATCCGCGTGCCGAACCTCGCTGGGAACGGCTCTCGGACCAACCCGTGTGGCAGTGGCTCGAGTACCGCGCCCGCCTGCCTGCCGGAGCGCAGCAACGGGCGGGCCTAGGGTCCGAGCGCAAGACCGTCCTGTCGTGGACGACGCCGCTCACCCTCGGCGACGATCCCTACGAACTCACCGGTGAGGTCGAGTGGTTGCCACCGCGCGGACTCCATCCCGAGGACGGTCCCGCCCTGTGGCTACTGGTCGTGCCGATCACGGCCGTTCTGGCCGCCCTGGCCTTCTATCTGTTGCGGACGCAGCGAGCGTCGAGGATCGGCTAATCGCCGCCGGCGGTCACTGCACTGCCCGGAGAGAGCGCGGCCACCGAAACCTTGTCGCCCTCCTCGAAGAGGAACTCCTCGGCATGCGGTTCGCCGTAGGAACCACCCCCATTGATCGTGGCGACGACCTTCTTGCCGCGTTTCACCTTCACCACCCAGTCCCCCCATCCCGCGGCGCCTGCCACGGGACCTTCCATGGTCTCGGTCACCGTGAACGTGCACGTCGGCGCCACGGGGTTGACGGCTTGGCACCCTTCGGGGGCACGCTCGAGATCCGCGGCGACGCTCGGTGCGCTTCCGCCCGCCGCCGGCGCGCTAACCAGCACCACGACTCCTGCTGCGATGAGGGCTTTCTTCATCTCTACGCCTCCTTCCGTCTACCTGACGATCAATTTGCCTTTCATGCCGTGATGGAGTGTGCAGAAGAACGAGTAGATCTCGCCCGACTTGACGTTGTCGAGGCCGAGGATCGGCGTCGTCTCGGCGAGCCCGATGAGCTTGCTCCAGAAGATCGGACACTCAGTGTCGTGATGTTCATGGCCGTCGGACTTCGGTTTCTCGCACCACGGCATCCGCTTCTTCGAGCCCTTGCCGTCGATCGCGACGTCCTGGACGACGTTGTGTTTCTCGAGATCGAGGTTGGTGAACGTGATCTCTTCGCCTCGCTCGGCGACGATCACGGGCGTCGCGTATCCAGTGATCTTTGCCTGCACGAGCGCGAGCGCGCCGGGTCGCTCATCACTCGCCGCGGCCGCGGGCGGGGCCATCGATACGGCGAGGGCGGCGAACAGTGCCACCATTTTCATTGTTGGTAGGCCACGATGAACCCGCTGCCACCGGTGATACCGACCGCGCCGTAGACGGTGTTGCGCGCGATGCTGACGCCACCCCAACTGACCTTGGCTCCGGATCCGCCGGCGAGCCACATCGGGGCGGCGAGGACCTGGACCCCGGTCGTCGTGTCGTATGCGTTCAGGAACCCCTTGAGATCGACCGTATAGACGACGCCGTTGGCGACCGCGACGGGGTTGCCCCAGTGCGCGCCGTCTCCCACCGGCGCGAGCCAACGATTGAGCCCGTCGTCCCGATCGATCGACCATAAGTAACCGCCGAGAGTGAGGGGGCCGTAGATGCCGGTGTCGTCGAACGCCGTCGACCCGACGACCCCGCCTACGGCCGACGGTGGTCCGACGATCGTCTTCCATACCCCCTTCATAGTCGCGGCGTCGGCGAGGTGATAAACGCCGGACTTCTGCCCGGCCCCCACCACCTTGCGCTTGTCGAGTTTGTAGAGGTTCGGCGACGCGCCGAAGTCCATGTCGAGGTCCATGCACGCGCCCAGGCCCTGCGGGTACCACGGCGCCGGGTTGCCCGGGATGTCGAAGCACGGCAGGTCCCGGAAGTTCGGGAAGTACTCATCGACGGTCCCCTTGTAGTGGTCGACGATCTCGCCGAACGAGGGACTCGCGCGGTCGAGGTCGATCTTCAGGATCGAGTTCGCGTACTTGTGTTCGACCTGAGGGCGGAATGGGTTGCCGGATACGAGGTATCCAACGTCGGTATCGGGGTCGACCGCGGCACTGGACCAGATCGCGGCACCCGCGAACTTGTCCTTGGGCTTCTGCCAGTCCTTGTCCGGGGGCCGGATCACGTAGGTCTTCTTGAGAACGTGTCCGGTCGCGGCGTCGACGAGGCTGTAGTTGCCCTGGAAGAGGTAACGCTCGGATTCGTCACCCAACTCGGCCGCGCCTCCCGAGACCCCCAGGATGACGAATCCGTCGTAGATCACGGGACTCGAGTAGATGTCCGAGCCGGGTTGATCGTCGAGCCTCGTCTCCCACACCAGGTCACCGGATGCTTGATCGAGCGCGACCGCGTAGGGCTTACCAACCTTGGAAACCGACGCGAACACGCGCCCATCCGACACCGCCACGGTCGAGTTGATGCCTCCATCTTTCTCGACGCGCGTCTTCCACACGAGTTCGCCGGTGTCCGCGTTGATCGCGAACACCCAGCCGTCGTTCGAACCCGCGTAGACACAACCGTCGACGACGATCGGCGTGCCGGTGAAGTCGCCGTCGCCGCCGGCCTCCTCGCTCGAGAAATACCAGGCGGGTTGCAGTGTGGCCGCCTCGGCGAGACCGATCGTTTTCTCCTCGTCTTGATTGCGAGTGTTGGAGTAATCGTGTCCGTAGGTCGGCCAGTCACCGCCGGGATGGTCGGCTTTAGCGCACGACGCGTTGGCTGCTAACGCGCTCATGTTGGCCACGAGCGGCGCGCCGAGCGCAAGCACAACCACCAGCGATCCGCTCAGCGCGCGCCGGTTCACCGGACCGCCACGGATGGGAAGGAGGCCGCCGCGAACCCGATCTGCGGACAGGCGTCGCCGAGTTGCAGACCGAACTCGAGCGTGATCTTGCCGTGGGATGGGCTGGCGAAGAGGTCGGCGGCGAGCTTGCCCGAGCCGGCGATCGGACCTTGCAGCTTCGCGACGCCGAGCCACTTGCGGTCCTCGTTACGCGCACCGACGGTTATCCACGAGTAGGCGTCGATCGCGGCCTCGTACTCGAGCGTGACTTTAGAGACCGGGCGATCGAGCTTGTGCGCGACCTCGAACATGCCCCAGCCTGCGCTCGGCTCGGGAACGCAACCCACGACCGGCGGGAACCCGGGGAATACCCGCGTGATCGCCATGCGGCCACTGTCCGCGTCGCGCTCGACGTGGTTCCAGTTGTCGCCGCCGCTCGGCCCGTCCTTGTAGGGCGGCTCGTAGGAAGCGGCCTTACTCCTAGAAGTCTCCGATGCCGTAGCGGGGACAGCGATGCTGGCGGCCGCAAGCACAAGGGCGGCCGCGGTGATCGACACCTTGGTCATGGGGACCATGGGTTGGCCCACAGCTCGCGCATGACGCCCGCGGGGGTGCGCTCGCCATAGACGGAGTTGGACGCGAGCGGCGATCTCAGTAACGCACCCTCGCCCGCGAGGTAGCCGTTGTCGCGCATCTCTTGGACCATGTCGCACTTGATCTCATTGACCTTGGCGTCGGCGTCGATGTTGTAGGCGTCCGCCGCGTTGCGTCCGAAGATCCGGTTGCGGATCGTTCGCTCGGGATGGGCGCGACCGTCGGTCGGCCATTTGTGCAGGGCCGCGTGGGGCTGGTCGTAGCTCCGGGCGCTGAGCGCATTGACGCGCGGATCCCACGCGTCGCCATCGAGTCCATGCGGCAGGTTGTAGAGCTCCTTGGCCTTCTCTGAGAGATCGAAAGAACGGAACGCGACGATCTCCGACTGCGGCGACCCGTACCACAGGCTGTCGGTTCCCCAGCAGACCCTCAAGGGGCCGACGTACTTGATCATCTTGCCGATGTAGTGCGACGCGTCGCGGGTGTTGCGCATGACACTGCGCCACACCGATCCGGTCTCGGCGTAGACGTTGGGCGAGTTACCGTGCGCCAATCCGGGTCGGACGTGACTGTCGGCGTCGAGTCCGTTCTCACGCAATGACTTGACGAACGTATCGACGCCTCGATCGGCGGAGTTCACCTTGTCGTCGCCCGCATACGGATGCTGGTCCTCGCCGTCGTACCCGGAGTGATAGACGAGGAAGGTGACCTCGGGATGCTTGCGCGCCGCGGGCCCTATGTCGCGCGGGGACGCGGCCCTCTGGTCGAAGCCCGGCAGCGCGAAGCCCTTGTGGACCGCGATCAGCTTAGGGATCCCGTATTCGTTCCCGACCTGTCGAACGTTGTCGAGGAAGGCATCGCCGATCGGGTCGTCGAGGAACCAGCCGGTGGTGTATGGAAGATCGCCCCATGCGGTGTAGACCTTCCATCCTCGGATGCGATCGCCGTGTTTGTCGAGGTTCTCGCGCATGAGTTGGAACTCTTCCTTCATGAACAGTGGTTCGACGAAGCGCGATGTCGCCGTCCCGAGCGAGCCACGGTTCGGCATCACGAAGGCGTGCATGACGCTTCGCCTCGTTCCTGCTGCGAGCTCCTTGACGGTGTCGACCGTAAGGGCTGCTTCGCGCACCGGAAGCGGCTGGTTCTCGGGCTCGGCTGGGACCGCCGAGAGGACGGTGAAGTTAGTCGACGAGTCGAGGAAGAGCTCCTTGAGGTAGTGGTAACGGCCGAGGTTCTCGATCGGATCGACCTCGCGGCCCCCCCGGAACGGAGTGTCCTGCGGCCAGTACGGATCCCCGCTCGACGCGATCCCGCCGGCTTGGGGCCAGACCGCCGCGAAGAACGCCTCGATCGCAGGATTTGTCACGCGCCACGTTCCGTTGGGATCGACATGGTGGCTCTGAACGTCGAAGATGAACTCGCCCGGCGCGTTGTTGAGTTGCGCGGTGGGATATTCGAGATCGCATGCCGCGCTCGTCAAAGTGTTGTGTGCGAACGCCTTGT
>JALZEA010000056.1 GCA_030862265.1 Actinomycetota bacterium
ACGCGAAGCTCGTCGCAGATGCGCTCGGGCAGAATCTCGGGGACGTCCTCGTGGGGCTCGAACGCGCGGAGTCGGCGGGGCTGGTCGCGGCCACGCCGGGGCGGCTGGGATCATTCTCGTTTCTCCACCCGCTCTTCCGATCGACCCGCTACAACGAGCTTCTGCCTAGTCAGTGTCTGCAACTCCACGATCGAATAGCGACCGCGCTCGAGCGTCGGGCCGATGACGACCGCGTCATCCCGCACCTCGCTCGGCACGCGTGCATAGCGGCACCTATACGCGACCCCAAAGGCGCAGTGGGTTACGCGCGGCGTGCGGCGCAAATCGCGGAGCGATCGCTCGCCTTAGACGAGGCTGTGTCCTACTACCGGCTTGCGCTGGAAGTATCCGAGACGCTGGATCCACCCGACGAGAACCTACGGCTCTACCTCATGATCTCGTTCGCACAAGCGCTCCATTGGACCGGCGATCCCGGCTACCGGAACCTTCTGATCCGTTCGGCGGATACCGCCCGGACGCTCGGCGACCCTCACGCGCTCGGCGAGATCGCTTGCGTAATGGCCCCTTACGGAAGCACCATGACCCCTGGCACGAGCGACGGCACCTTCGTTGAGATTGCCGAAGAGGCTCTTCGAGGGCTCGGTACGGCCCCCACTGCCCTCCGTGCCCGAACCCTGGCCGCGTTGTCGGCCGATCTCTGTGTCGGAGCCGACCCCGCACGCGCGCTGTCGCTCGCGAACGAGGCGCTCAGCATCGCCCGCGGGCTCGACGACCCGGTCACGCTGGGGCACGTGTTGCTCGCGTACCGCTTCTCCGGACGAACGCCAGACAACATCGGCACGCGCCAGTCAGTCGCCGATCAATTGGCCGCGATCGGGCGGCGGTTGAACGAACCGGTCGTCATGATCTGCGGAATCCATCAACGGGCCTGGAACTATCGTGATGAAGGCAACCTCGCCGCATCGGACGAGGCCATCGAAGCCGCTGACGGTCTCCTCCGCCAGCACGAGGTCCACCCCTACGCTGCCTTCTGGCAGGTGACCTTCCGGTCCATGCAGCAGGCCATCGTCGGGGATCTCGTGCGAGCCGAGGACACGGTAGGCACCCTTGTCGATCTCGGCGGCAAGATCGGCCTCGACCCGACGAACTTCGTCGGACCGGCACTAGCTTCGATCCGCCATAACCAGGGTCGGATCGCCGAGCTGACGTCCACGTTCGAGCAAGCCGCCCAGCAGCCCGGGATGAGTAATGCCTATACGGTCGCGATCGCCCTTGCCTACGCACACAGCGGCCGGATGGAAGAAGCACGCTCGATCCTTCGGCGGTTTGCAGACGACGACTTCCTGAGCGTGGCGCGAAACCTCTTCTGGCTGATCACCATGGGCATGCTGTGCGAGATCGCCGCGTTGACCGATGACGAAGACGCCGCCGACCGGCTAGGCGACCTGTTGCTTCCCTATTCAGGGATGATCGGGAGCATGCCGGCGTCGCTGGGTGTGCCGGTGGATCTGTCGCTCACACGCGTCGCATTGACGGTGGGTGATGTCGCTCGCGCGGAGGAATTCGCGGCCCGGGCAGTCGAATCGAGCCGGCGCCGTGGGTCGGTCATCTTCCTTGGACTGGAGCTGATCCGCTTAGCCGACGCACGTCGGCGACGAGGGGCTCCGGAGACAGAGGTCCGACCGTTGGTGAACGAGGCGCTCGACATCGCAGAGCGGACGGGAGCAGGTCTCATCGCGCTGGAAGCCGAGCGTGCCTCCCTCTAGCCGTGCACGCCGGCGGGGGACGCTCCGACCGCAGTCGAGGAACATCATCCTGCACTATGCCTACTTACCTGGACACGCACATCAGGACGTTGTGTCAGTTCTCCTACATGGGAACGTCACTATCGCCACTGCGACGTCGGAACCCCCGAATGAAGTTGCATGACGGCACGATGCGGGATCGCGCAACCAAGCGCGAAGACCGCAAGGAAGGACCAGTAATAGATTGCAACCCAGGCACCCCGTGCTGTCGTCGTCCGCTCAGCGAGCGCCCAGGCGGACCGCGGAACCTCGAAGCTGCTAGCTCGAAGCTGCTAGCTCGAAGCTGCTAGCGATACCACTCGTCGCCGCGAAACCGCAGGTCATCCCTGCATGGATGTAGGAAGTGCCTTCCACAGGAACGAACTACGCATCATCCAAATCCTCACTTCGAGAGAAGCCACGCTCCCGGCGTCTCTCTTCAGCACAGATTCCACTCTCAAGCTTGCAACCTCGGCGCGACCGGGAGAAGGAAGAACCTCGAAAACCCCTGCAATCACGAGTTCCCCCTCGCGAAACCGCAGGTCGGGCAAGTTCGAATAGTGACCTGTTAGGAGCGCGTCAAGCGGGCGCGCGTTAAGCGAGGGCGCTACGTCGCCGACGGACGCAGCAGACGATCGAAGGTCCGCGCTACCAGGGAGCCGCAGATCCAGTGGAGCGCGACGAAGGCTCCAAGGGCGATGAAGACGTCGCCCACGCTGAAAACGTTATGGATTGGCCACGTCGCAGGCATCGCGAAGTTGTCGCCGAGGAAGCTCAGCCGGGGAGATGACAGCGGACGAGAGTTAAGGAATACGTCCGCCACTCCCGCGCCCCGGTCTCCGGCTCGAGCGGTCGCCGGCATCACCCCTCCGTTGACCGAGATCACGATGGCATTCATCGCCCATCCGATCGCGATGATCGCGACACCCGGGATCCGCCGATTCGCCCACAGGAAGTAGCCGGCGAAGAGGTACGAGACGACATGCACAATCGCGAGACCCACCGGGTCGGCATCGGGCATCACCGTGACGACCATGATCTGGAGCGCCAAGGAGACCATCACCGCCCAAATGTGTGCGATCCGGACCTCGGCGAGGCGCGTCACGCTTCCTCCGAGCAAAGGAACGCTCAAGAATGCCAGACCAACGAACGCAACCAGAAACACCCCTAGCCCTCCCATTAAAAGATCGCTCTCTTCGATATCGGCACTATCCCGACAGGGTTAAGCGTCCTATAACGCGCCGGATCGTCCGTTTTGCGTGTCGGCTGCATGACTAAGCCAGGAAATAGCTAAAGCATTCGACCCATCTCACCGATGGAGCAGCAACGAAACCGGAGCATCGGAAGGAGGTCACACCCGCATGGACAAGCTCAAGTACTCCCGCCTGGTCATGGCAATTGCGGCTCTCGCCGCGATCGCTGCAGCGAGTGGCGCTGGACAGAAGTGGGGCTAAAACCCTTCTAGCTACACCCTTGACGCCCTGGCGAGTCGCCAGGGCGTTTTCTTTTGGGGGGCCAACCGCTTGGTTTGGTGCCACACAATCCTCAAGGCCGGTTCACAAAAGGACGACATACAAAAGGTGAAGAAGGGGCGATTTGAACCACTAACGTTCTACTTGGGCGCGGTCACGGCTGCCGGCGTCGCCGTCGTCGTGCTCCACGCGCGCTACTTCGGGGTCGCGGATTCGCTTCCGGAACTACGGCTTTTCTTCTTGCTCGGTCTCTTCACAGTCGCCGGCGAGCTCCTTCCCATCAGGGTTAAGCGCCGGGATCAGGAATCTGCGATCACCGTATCAACGACGTTCAGCTTCGCGCTCCTACTGATCCTCGGGCCGCTCGCGGCCGCGACGGCGCAGGGCACGGCGTCGTTGATCGACGACGTCCGCCACCGGAAATCCTTCTCGAAGATCGTCTTCAATGTCGCGCAGTACTGCCTGTCTCTTCATGCCGCCGGCCTCGTTCTGAGAGGACTTGCCCCCACGAGTTCAACGGGCGGGCTGCACGCGTTCGAGGCAAACCTGCTGCCCGCGATCTTCCTATCCGGCATCACATTCTTCCTTGTCAACTCCACGCTCATCCGCGTCGCGATAACGCTCGCTCAGCGAATCGCGCTCCGTTCCGTCTTCAGACTCATTGGGCCGGAACTCGCTTTCAGCGGGTTGGTCGATGCGATGCTCATGGCTCTCTCACCGATCGTGATGGTTGCGAGCTCCGAGAGTCTGTTCTTGATCCCGCTCTTGTTGCTGCCCTTGGTAGCCGTGCATCGCAGCGCCAGTATCTCTCTCGAGAAAGATCGACTTGTTAAGTCGTTGCAGGTCCAATCCGACGAGAACGAATACCAAGCTACGCACGATGCACTAACCGGCCTTCCCAACCGCCTCCTCTTCCACGATCGTCTGCAGCAAGCGATCCTTGGAAGCAACCGAACGGGTGCGGCGGTCGCCGTCATGCTGATGGATCTCGATCGGTTCAAAGAGATCAACGACGCACTGGGTCATCAAACCGGCGACATGCTGCTCACCGAGATCGCATCGAGGTTGCAGGGAGTCCTCCGTGACGTCGATACCGTCGGGCGCCTAGGCGGCGATGAATTCGCGGTCGTAGCGCCCGATATCGGTAACCCTCATCAGGCAGCGATGGTTGCAGAGCGCATCCGGAGCGTGTTTAGCGATCCGTTCATCCTCCATGGGATGCATCTGCACGTCGATGCCAGCCTGGGCCTTGCCCTCCATCCCGAGCAGGGACACACCGCCGAGATATTGATGCAGAGAGCCGACGTCGCCATGTATCACGCCAAGTCGTCGCGCACTGGTTACGAGTTCTACTCACCCGAACACGATCATCACAGCCCCGCTCGACTGGCGATGGTCGACGAACTGAAACAAGCGATCGCCGACGGCGGTTTGGTCGTCCACTATCAACCAAAGGTCGATCTCGCGGACGGGTCGTTGATCGGTGTCGAGGCCTTGGTTCGGTGGGAACATCCTCGCCTCGGGTTGGTCCCCCCGATGGAATTCATCGAACTCGCAGAACAGGCCGGGCTGATCGGACCGCTTACCACGCGGGTCTTGGACCTCGCGTTGGAACAATGTAGTGAGTGGCGTAAGGACGGCCTCGATCTCAATGTCGCGGTCAACCTTTCCCTCCAGAGCCTCTTAAACATGGAGTTCCCCACCGCGGTGGGTGAACTCTTGGACAAGTGGCAGGTGCCGCCGAGCGCGCTCATTCTCGAGATCACCGAGAGCTGCATGATGGCCGACCCGGCCCGCACGATGAAGATCCTCAACCGACTGCATGAGATGGAGGTCGAGCTATCGATCGACGATTTCGGTACCGGGTACTCCTCCCTCGCATATCTGAGACGCTTGCCTGTCAGTGAGATAAAGATCGATAAGTCCTTTGTTCTGGACATGGTGGAAGACGAAGGAAGCGCGGTCATCGCGCAATCGACCATCACCCTTGGCAAGAACCTCGGACTAAAGGTTGTTGCCGAGGGTGTCGCAAGTCAGGAGATCTTCGATCGCCTCAAAATCCTTGGGTGCCACGTCGCACAGGGTTTCCACATCGCGCGGCCCTTGGAAGCCGACGCCCTGACGCGTTTCATCGAGGAGGGCGAATACCCCGTGACGCGCGGGGCTGGGAATCTGCTCGCTCACCCATCGAGCGTGACGGCACGCGCTACGCGGTAGTGCCCGGGACATCGGTACGGCTCTGCGGGAAGACGACGCGAAACGCCGCTCCCCCGTCCGGGCGGTCTTCCACCCACGCCTTTCCCCCATGCAGCGCGGCGAATTGAGCCACGAGATAGAGGCCTACGCCGGTGCCGCTCACGCGGGTTTCTCCCCGCTGGAACGCATCGAAGATCGTCATCTTGAGGTGATCGGGAACGCCCGGCCCGTCGTCCTCGACTGATACCACCATGTCGCCGCCCTGCCTGGAGAAGTGGATCCAGATCTGCGCGTCATCAGGGGTATGTCTGATCGCATTCAAGAGGAGGTTCTCGAGGATGCGCTCGGTAAGACCCTCGTCGACCCACGCGTTAATACGCTGGGAAGGAAGTTCTATATGTCGGCCCTCTGGAGCAAGTGCAAGCGCGACCCGCGTAGCCAGATCACCCAGATCGACTTCGGTGCGGGCCGCTTCAACGGCGCCACGCGAGATCCGGTCCACGTCGAGAAGGTTCGTGAGCACCCGGTTCGCTCTAACAGCGCTGTCGGAGATCCGCCCGAGAGCATCGACCAACTCCTCCCGCGACAGCGAATCCACACGTTCCTTGACGACGTTTGAGAGTGCAGCCATCGTAGTGAGGGGTGACCGCAGGTCGTGTGAGACCGCCGACAGGAACGTGTTCTTGATCTGATCGAGCTCGCGTAACTGTTCCGTGACTCGACGTTCATCGACCTGCGCGTCCTGAAGCTCCTGCATCGTCGCGGCGATCATGAACATGGAAACGCCGACGATCGCGATCAAGGCTTGCAGGATCTGCACGCTTTGAGTAGGTGTGGCTCCCCCGATCGGAACAGCTCCGCCGATCGTTCCCACGGTTCCGATCACACCGACGATCAGAATCGCCGTGCCCGCCCCGAGGTCCTTGAACCGAAGCGTCGCCCATACGAGGAGGGGGACGAGCAGGTACGGATACCTCCAGCTCCCTCCGAGGAACACGAGCGATGACACACCGGCCAGGCCGGCCGCCAGGACCAAACCCTCGAGCCAGTTGAGCGAGGGCCTCTCTCGGCATTGCCGGGCCCAGGCGAGCAATGCCGGCGCGACCAGCAACATCCCGATCGCATCTCCGAACCACCAGAGGACCCATTCCGCGTCGACGGCCGAGTCCGGGACGATCCCACCCGACCACAACACCGCCACACCATTCGTCGCCGCCAGGGCCGTCGCAGCGAACGCGCCCAGGAGCACGAACGCCAGAACATCCCGCGCGCGACGAAGCGTTCGATCGAAACCCGCACGCCGGAGAAGGAACGTTCCCGCAACAGCTTCGAGCGTGTTACCGAACGCGATGCCCGCGGCGAGGTCCACTGAAAGCTCACTCGTTGCGTTCGCTATGAACGCGCCGAGCGCGACACCGGGCCACATGGAGTAGCCGAACAGCAAGAGCGCGGCGAGCGACAGGCCGCTCGGGATCCACACCGGCGTGATGACGCCGTGCGCGACGTCGAGTTCGATTCCCAGCTTTGCGGCGCCCACGTACAGCCCGGCGAGGAGCGCCACTCGCCCGATATGAGCCGTGTCGTCATCTCCTAGATCACGCGCCGCGCAATTAGGCAGCAGACGCTACGCCCTAACGCCTCTGCTTCTCTTGGTTTCCAGCGGCAAGGGTCCCAGACACCTTGAACCGGACCGGAACCCTCCGTCCGATAACCGCTAGCGCGCGGGCTCGAGATGGCGGACCATGGGCGGATGGAACTCGTCTTCGACGCCTGCTACGCCGCCGCGTCGGCGAAAGACGCACGCTTCGACGGCGTCTTCTTCACCGCCGTGACATCCACCGGCATCTACTGCCGCCCCAGCTGCCCGGCCATGACACCGAAGCGGTCCAACGTCCGCTTCTACGCGACCGCGGCGGCTGCGCAACTCGCAGGATTCCGAGCATGCAAACGTTGCCGCCCCGACGCGAGTCCGGGATCGCCCGAGTGGAATGTCCGAGCCGACCTCGTCGCGCGAGCAATGCGTCTGATCGCGGACGGCATGATCGATCGCGATGGCGTCGGAGGTCTTGCCCGCGCCCTGCACGTGAGCGAGCGTCACCTTCACCGACAGCTCGTCGCAGAGGTCGGAGCCGGGCCCCAAGCGATCGCGCGCGCGTACAGAGCTCAGACCGCGCGCCTACTCATCGAGACGACGCCGATGTCGTTCTCCGAGATCGCCTTCGCCGCCGGTTTCGCGAGCATCAGACAGTTCAACGACACAGTGCAGCGCATCTTCGCGACGACACCTACCGGTCTTCGCGCGAAAAGGCACAGCGCGGCATCCCCTCCAGGCGAGATCACTCTGCGGTTGCCATTCCGTGCCCCATTCCACGGGGCATCGGTCCTGGATTTCTTCGGATTGCGCGCGATCGGAGGGATCGAGTCTTACGACAGCAAGGTTTACCGGCGCACGCTGAGCTTGCCTCACAGCACCGGGATCACCGAAATGTCTCTTCAAGCCGATCACGTACGGTGCACTCTTCGGCTCCAGGACGTGCGCGACCTGTCGGCAGCTGTGCAAAGGTGCCGCCGGATGCTCGACCTCGATGCCGACCCGGTCGCGATCGATGCCGCCCTGGCGAAAGATCCTCTCCTGCAGAGCTCCATCAAAAAGACGCCGGGTCGCCGCGTTCCAGGAACGGTCTCGGGCGCGGAGCTCGCGATCCGCGCCGTGATCGGCCAACAGATCTCTGTCAAAGGGGCAAGTACCGTCGCGGGAAAGCTCGTCGCGGCGCTCGGCAAACCGTTAACCGCGCCGGTGGAGACGCTCTCGCATACTTTTCCCACTCCTGAGGCGGTTGTCGACAGCGATCTCGCGATGATCGGCATGCCGCAAGCCCGACGCAGGACGTTGAGGTTGCTGGCGGACTCGATCGCGAAACGGGAGATCGACGTCGACCCGGGTGCGGATCGTGAAGCGACGAGAAGCCGCTTGCTGGCGATACCCGGTATCGGTCCGTGGACGGCGGACTACATTGTGATGCGCGCGCTGGGAGATCCCGACGCTTTCCTACCGACCGATCTTGGCGTGGTGCACGGCCTGAAGAAACTCGGTCATTCGGGACCGATCACGGCGCGCGCGGAACGCTGGCGCCCATGGAGGGCCTACGCGCAGCAACATCTCTGGGCAGCTCTGGAAAACTGAGGAGGAAGCAAGCATGGATTACTCGACCACCGTGCGGAGCCCCATCGGAGTCTTGACGTTGACCGCCGACGACGATGCCTTGACCGGTCTCCACATGGGGAGACGCGCTACCGACGGCCGCAAAGACTCGGAGCGGTTCGCAGATGTGATCTCCCAGCTCGAGCGCTATTGGGCTCGTGAGCTGCAGGAGTTCGACGTCGTCTTGCGACCCACAGGAACGCCATTCCAGTTGCGCGTCTGGAAGGCACTGAGAGGAATCCCATACGGGAAGACGGTGAGCTACGGAGAGATAGCGCGGCGGATCGGATCGCCGCGCGCTGTCAGGGCTATTGGCCGAGCGAACGGATCGAATCCCATCGCGATCATCGTGCCGTGCCATCGCGTGATCGGCGCGAACGGAACGCTTACCGGTTACGGGGGTGGCCTGCCGCGCAAGGAGACCCTCCTCCGTCTCGAAGGAGCGTTGCCCGACTAAGACCATCAGCGATGGAGTCGCATCGAGCCAAGGCTACCGTTCGTACGCGGCTAGTACCTCGAGGGTCAGCAGCGTCATCTCGGTGTCGTCGGGCCAACCGGCAACCGGGGCAAGCATCCGCAATTCCTCGGTGAACAACTCGACCGAAGGGTGGTCCGCGGGAATACCCGCTGCAGCCCAGAACGTGAGTCCCACCGCGTACGGCTCGGGCCCCCACGATCCGTCGTCATTCTCGCGCGCCCACCGCAAGGCCCACTCGGCCATCTCCGTCTTCGGACCCTCGGACGTCCAGTACGCGCCTGCCGCGGCGCAGGTGGCGAACACGCCGCCCGTGAAACGTCCCTCCTGGTCCGCTTCACCACGCAGCAACGCGAAGCAGCGCGCCCCAGGATCTCGCCCGATCGCGAGCAGAGCGCAAGCAGCCGCCGCGGTTGCCCAGACGCGACCTGCGGCCGGGGAATCGATGTCGCCGGGAACTTCGGTCGGAGGGTCGAGCCACGCTCCGGCGGGCGTGCGCGCTTCGAGCAACCAGTCGCCCGCGATCGCGGCGGGTCCGGAGTCCCGGAGCCCGAGCGCCACGAGATGAGCGAGCGCGCGCGCGGTTGCTCCGGGAGATGCCGTTCCCCCGTATCCAACGAACCCTCCGGTCGCGTCCTGATCCGGGATCGCCGGCAGCTCACCCATTAGGTCGCCGCGCAAGCGGGCCGCGCGCCACGATTGCCACTCATCGGTTGTAGTGAGACCTTCGTTCGCGGCATCGAAGTCGATCGGCATCGCGGCCATCCTAGGAGTGCGAGGATGCGAGCATGACTACCGAGGGCTTAACCGTCGCGGTCACGGGACCGACGGGCAGTATCGGCAAAGCCTTCGTGCGCGCGCTCGAAGCGGAACCTGCAGTTGAACGGATTCGAGGCATGGCACGTCGTTCGATCGATCCGGCGGAGCATGGTTGGAGCAAGATCGAATATCTACAGGGCGACATCCTCGACCGCGACGCGGTGAACGAACTCGTCGAGGGAGCGGATGTTGTCGTTCATCTCGCGTTCCTGATCTTCGGCCCCCGCGAGGAGACCCTCAACATCAACCTCCAAGGCTCGAGCAACGTCTTCGCCGCCGCGCTGGATGCAGGAGCCGATCGCCTCGTGTACACATCGTCGGTGGCCGCTTACGGCTTCCACGATGACAATCCCGTTCCCCTCCATGAGGACGTCCCCGTGCGCGGAACAGACGACCACTACTACTCGCAGCAAAAAGCGGAGCTCGAAGCGACGCTCACGCGTTTCGCGTCGGGCCGGGATACCGACGTTTACGTCTTCAGGCCGTGCATCGTCGCGGGACCTAGCGCGCTGGACGTGATCGACAAGATCCCCTACGTGC
>JALZEA010000168.1 GCA_030862265.1 Actinomycetota bacterium
CTGCAGCGCTGATCGCCACCGCCAGTTGTGGCGACGCCGGCGATACAACTGCCTCGCCCGACGAGGCCGGGAATGCAGCCTGGTCCTCAGAGCCTGCCGCGAGCAAGGACTGCCCCTACGTCGATGCCGAGCCGACGTATCTACCGTGGGTTCCAGAAGGCGAAGGTGCCGGAGCCTCAGAGAATCGTCGAGAACGGGACGTCGTACGTCATGTGGACCGCTGAGGGTAGCGAGGGGCCCGAGCAGAAGTCATTGGTCCTGCGCCGGAACTCGGAACCCCTTGGGGGAACGGGGGAGCCCGTCTCGGTCGAGTTCGAGGGAGCGCCGGGGTACTTCTACGACAGTCCTGGCCAGCAAGCGGCGGTGTTGTGGAAGACCGAATCTGAGACCTGCGATCTCATACGCTCACGTTGTCGCTTCCAGGTGCAAACGGAGCCGAGGTTCGCGAGGAACTCCTCAACGTAGTGGCGTCTCTGGAAAACTGATTTCGGCGGCCCTGCCAAGCGATCGTCGCGGGTATTTCCATGCACTCATCGTATCTCGGCGGCGACAAAGGGAACCGTCGAGCCTTCATGGCGGCGAGTTGAGACACGTTCCCCCCAGCGCACACGACGACCAAGTCCCGCATGTCGTCGTTGCTAGCGGCTCAGCTCTTCCGTCGCCACGCTGCACACATGAAACATTCCGGAATAAACGACCACACTGCGATAGAAGCGCGCGAAGTGGAACTAGCGTGGAGCGGCGACGTCGACATGTTCCGCTTTGTTGGACACCTGCTCGCCGCTACTGAAAGGTCCGCAAAAAGTCCGCGAGAGGACGACAAGCAACCGGAAATGACCAGCACCAACGTCTAAGAGAAACCGCAGGTCGGCGACGGGATTCGGCCATTTGCGCTGGTCAGGCGGCTGCGCCGAATGGAATTCCTAAATCTGGTGTGTCGCAGGTTCGATTCCCTGCCGACCAGCCCTTATTCCCGCAGGAGTTCTTTCGGGGTGCCTGTAGTGGAAGACGGAGCCCGAGCCGCTCGAATAGGGATCCAGTGATCGTGACGACCCGGTGACGCGGACGTGACGGGCGCGCGGGATAACGCTTGGGTCGAGCCGGCTGGAGGACGGGAGGCCCAATGTCGAAGAGGGAGCAGGCGCGCCTCAAGGGGAGTAACCCAGAGCAGTTCCGTGAGGCACTCACGAAGTTCGCAAGTGACCCTTCCTTCCGGGAAGAGGCCATGAGGAGCCCTGAGATCGTTCAGGAGAACTTCAAGCTCAGCCTCGAGGAGCTCCAAGCGCTGCGCCAGGTCGCCATCATGTCGGGCGCGGACGTCAGCGAGGTGGATAAGGTCCGAGCCAAGGTGTTCGCCAACCGCGCAGGCCGGGTCGAGGCGACCGACGTCGACGTCAGCTGCTGCTCGTGTTGCTGCTGCTGTTGCGGGGAGACCGCAGTCCAGACGATCGCCTGACCTCGAGCCCCTAAGACAACATGAACTTTTCGTGGACCGCCGAGGTTTCGCGCGGCCTGGATTCTCCCGACAATGAAAGCCTCGCTGCCCTCTTCCACGAGAACACGAAGCTTGCCCCTGAGCTCGCACGCCGAGCGGCGGCCGAGTTCTCGATGACGCCGTTCGAGGCGTTCGTCTCGAGCCGGGGCTTCCGCCAGTACCGGGGGCGCCCGACCGTGGCCCTGCCCGAGCCGATCGATTCGGATGAGACGGTCGCGGGCGTCATGCGCCGGCGCAGGTCCAGCAGGGACCTTGGGCAGACGCTGCGGCTGGACGAGCTGGCGACGCTGCTTCGCCAATCGCTCGGACCGACCGCGCTCGTGGAGAACGGCCCGGTTTCGCAGCCGTTGAGGGCATGGCCGTCCGCGGGCGGTCTGTACCCCATCGACTCGTACGTCGTGGCCGCAAGAGTTGAGGGGGTGGAAGCCGGTCTCTATCATTTCAACCCCTTCACTTCGATGCTCGAACTCCTTCCCGCTCGGACACCGAGGGAGATCCTCCGAGACGGGTTCTTCTGGCAGGACTTCGTGACAGAGGCCGCGGGTGCAGTCCTGCTGGTCGGGGTCTTCGAGCGGACCATGGCGAAGTACGGCGAGCGTGGCTACCGGCTAGTCCTTCTCGATGCCGGTCACGCGGCACAGAACCTCTTGCTCACGGCAGAACAGCTTCGGCTCAACGCGGTCGCGATTGCCGGCTTCTGTGACGACGCGCTCGCGCACGACCTGGGCATCGACGGCGTCGACGAGACTGTGCTCCACGCCGTGGCGGTGGGAGGGAGCACATGAGTGACATGTTCGATACTCGAGACAACGAGTTCATCGCGTGGTATCCACCGTGCGTAAACGCCGAGGAGGCTCCGGGGGCGTGGGACCCCATGCGCACGGGCTACTACGTGCACATCCCGTTCTGCTCAGCGATATGTGACTACTGTGGCTTCGCGGTCGACCGCCTGCGTCACGCCAACGTCGAGAGGTATCTGCAAGCGCTCCATACCGAGATCGAGCGGTATGCAGAAGCGGGACGATTCGGCGGCCGCACGGTGGTGTGCGGCCATTTCGGCGGTGGGACCCCGTCCGCGATCGAAGGGTCGGAGCTCGTCTCGATCCTCGAACGTCTTCACGCGTCTTGCGGCGTGGAACCCGGGGCTGAGATCACCGTCGAGGTGAACCCCATCAGCTTCACGAGCGAGAAAGCTCTCGCTTACCGGGACGCGGGCGTGAACCGCATCAGCTTCGGGGTCCAGTCGTTCGACGACAGGATCCTTCGTCTCATCGGGAGACCACATCGCGCCGGAGACATCGAGAGGACATTGGAGGTCATCCGGGAGGCAGGGTTCGAGAACTACTCTCTTGACGTCATCTACGGCATCCCCGGACAGACGATGGAGGAGCTCGAGCATGACCTCCGGCGGGCGGTCGCGACCGGAGCAACCCATCTCTCGTGCTTCCGCCTCGAGATCATTCCCTTTACCAAGCTGAAGCTGCGCGAAGCGGCGGGCCTTCTTCCTCCTCGCTTGCCCGGTGAAGTTCTGGATCGCATGGACGACCTGGTCACCGAGCTCCTGACGGCCGAGGGCTACAGAGAGTACGGCGTCTTCAATTTCGCCCGGCCTGGCTACGAGAGCGTCCACAACGAGATCGCGTTCATGGCTCCGCAGAGCGAATACCTCGGCTTCGGAAACAGCAGCTATTCGTACGCAGCCGGCCAGATCTACGTGAACGAGGCAGATGTCAACGCGTACGTAGGCGCGGTCTCCTCGGGCCGCGATCCGATCGCGCTCTCGCATCGGGTGACCGCGCTCGAGGAGATGTCGCGCTACTTCGTGCTGGGCCTGAAGTTCTTTCGCGTGCCGAGGGCCCCGTTCGTCGTGAAGTTCGGCTTGGAGCCGGAAGACATCTTCGGGGACGTCCTATCGCGCCTCGAGGACCACGGCATGCTTACGTGCGAGGCAGACGCGTACGTTCTGTCCCGCATCGGACGCCATTACATCAACAACGTCAGCAAGGAATTCTACGTCGGAGCGAATCGAGGCGTCCGGCAGCACGCGCAATTTGTCCCGACCCTTACCGTGAGCGAGATCAATCGGTACGCCGAGATCGCAGGCTCGGCCTCGTGACCGCTCGGGTCCGCCTCCGGCCGGGAGCTGCAATACTCGACAACTCGTCCGACGAGCTCCAGATTGCCTTTCCCAACCACACCGTCACGCTTGTCAGTCCGCTAGTCGTCCGGACGGTCAGGGCGCTCCTTCCCGGGCTCGAGATCGGGCGAGAGCGAGCCTCGATCATCGGCGAGGTGGCGACGGCAACTTCGCTGGAACCGGAATTCGTCGATTACGTCGTCGGTGTCCTTGAGAACTCGCAGTGCGTGTATTCGGACGAGAACGGGCGGGACCGTGTAGACCGCCTGGGAGCCTTCGACGCGCTGCTAGGAGACGACCCGACCGAGGCAGCCCGCGGGCGCGCCGAGTCGACCGTCCTGGTGGTCCGGCCCGAGGGCGTGGAAGCGCTGGAGTCGTCGACGGCAGACGCCGGCATCAGCGTCGAAACCGTCGAGCTCGAGGTTGGGACGACCACCGAGAAAGCCCGCTCGCTCGTACGCGATGGACTAGACGCCGGCCCGGATCTCGCCGTCGCGTGGGGTTTCCCATACCGGCTCCCGTTTGCACGCATGCTGAACGCGCTGGCTCTCGAGCAGCGCGCCAGCATCCTCTTCGGAACCTGTGAGGGCATCGTCGGGCGCGTCGGCCCATTCGTGATGCCGGGGAACTCGGCGTGCCTCGAGTGCGCCAATCTCCGCATGCTAGCGAACGCGGGCGGCCCCGAGGTCAGGGCCGTCGCCGCCCACCGCGTGAAGCTTGGTGACCGTCTCCCCGAGGCGTGGCCGGCTCACCCGGTCTTCGAGGGGGCGGTGGCGCGCTTCATGGTGCTCGAGGCTGCCGAGATCGCTGCCGGCCGCCCTTCCTCCACGATCGGCGGGATCCTCGAGTACTCCTTCCCTCTCGGCCGCCCGGTCCGGCGGCCGATCTACCGCGTCCCTCGGTGCGACGCGTGCGGTGGTGACCGGCCGCGACGTCTCGCCTGGGACGTGCGGATGGGAGCTCCCGAGGTGAGAAAGGTCCCCGGATGAGCCTCGATCTCGCCGAACCCCTCTCCGAGTTCGAGGCGTTGATCGATCCCAAGACCGGCGTGATCCAGTCGGTGAGCCTCGTCAAGTCCTCAGAGATTGACCCCGACGTCTTCGTGGCTTACGCGAGTCCGTGTGACACCGAGGCGCTGACCGGTCTGAAGGCAGCCAATCGCGGCGCGGCGTCGTCGCCTGTGAAGGAGCGGGCGGTCCTGCGGGCGTGCGGCGAGTCCGTGGAACGCTATTGCTCCGCGATCTTCGCGATGGGCGAGTTGCGGATCGCGACGATGGACGAGCTCGCGCGGGAGGGCAGTCGTTTCGTCGACGTGCGGGACTTGTATCCCTTCGCGGACGAGCAATACGCGCTGCGCGAGTTCCCCTACGAGCGACCGGACGCGAAACCCTTGCGGTGGACCTGCGGGAGGTCGATCATCGACGACGGAGATGTGTGGCTACCCGCAAGCTGCGTCTACGTCCCTTACCTCTTCGACCGCGCCGTCGAGCCGTTCACACACATGCCTATCTCGACCGGCCTCGCCGCTGGACGCAGCGTCGAGAGCTGCATCCAGAAAGGGCTTCTGGAGATTCTCGAACGCGATGCGCTAATGATCGTCTGGTCCGCGCGTCTGCTGGCTCCCCGCCTGGAGGTCAAGACGTGCGCTGGCCTTTCGCCGGTGGTGGACGCATTGCTCGACGTGAAGCGGACGGGGGCCGCGTGGCACCTCAATTGGCTGACTCTGGACGTCGACATCCCGATTGTGAGCGCCGCGCTCATCGATCCCGCCGATCCACCCCGGACGTCTTTTGGGATCGCGGCGGATCCCGACCCGGTGCGTGCCGTCATGCTCGCTCTCGAGGAGGCGACGCTCACCCGTGTCCTCGTAAATCAGACGCTGGACTCCGAGGGGGACTTCGACGAGGACGAAATCCGGACGCTTCGAGACCACATGCTCGTGCACGCGCGGTCTTCGGACCTGCGAGCTCGTCTCGGGTTTTTGGAGGAGGGGCAGATGCGCTCGTTCGACGACCTGTCCGGAGGCGCACGACGCGATGACGCGCCGGGCGTGGTGGAATGCGTCGCCGAGGCAGGGTTCGAGCCGTCGTGGGTCGACATCACTAGTGAAGACATCGCTCAGTTCGGCTTCCGAGTCGTCCGGACGGTGATCCCCGGCATGCAGCCGCTCGACAACGACCATCGCTACCGGTACCTCGGCGGGCCCCGAATCTTTTCGGTTCCACCTGCGCTCGGATTTCCCGGCGTGACCCTGGACTCGTTGAACCCGGACCCGCACCCGTTTCCGTGATGAGGGGGACGCCATGAAAGAGATGGAGCGCACGATCACACCGATGGGCCGGGAGCCACGTCTCCGCGAGAAGGTAGTGGTCGTGACGGGTGGCGCCGGCGGCATCGGCAGGACCTACTGCACCCACCTGGCGCGCGAGGGCGCGGCGGTCGTCATAGCCGACATCGACGGAGAGAGCGCCGGCGCTCTCGCCGAGCGGCTTTGCGAGGAGTTCGGTCCCAAGCAGGCCGCGGCGGTTCAGTTCAACGTCACCTCCGAAACCGAGGTTGAGCGGCTGGCGTCCGAGACCGTGGACCGCTTCGGGGCTATCGACGTTCTCGTCAACAACATCGGGACGTATCCGCATCAGGAGTTCGAGGACATCACCTTCGAGGATTGGCGGCGCGTGCTGAGCCTCAATCTCGACAGCGTCTTTCTGTGCTCCCGCGCGGTCCTGCCCATGATGAAGGCGCAGGGTGCCGGCAAAATCGTGAACGTCGCCACGAACCTCGTATGGATCGGTCTCGCCGGGATGGTTCACTACGTCACCGCGAAGACCGGCGTCGTCGGGTTCACCCGCGCTCTGTCGCGCGAGGTCGGGAGCTGGGGCATAACCGTCAACGCGATCGCGCCCGGTGCGGTAGCGCCTCCCGTTCACCTTCTCGATAACGCGTCGCTCGAACGGCTGGAACAGATCGTGACCCACCAAGCGGTGAAGTGGTGCGAGCGTCCGATCGACCTCGTAGGGGCGCTCCTCTTTCTGGCCTCTTCCGACTCGGATTTCGTCAGCGGCCAGGTGCTGACCGTCGACGGCGGCCTGACGACCCACTAGCCCGGACGCTGGAAGCGGTGACGCGCATAAACGGCCCTCCCGCAGTGGGCGACGAAACGAGATCGGCGCGTGAGGCCGGCGCGAGCACGCTGGACGAGTTGTTCGCGCCCGTCTCTCCGAAGGAGTTCGTGGAGACCTACTGGGGTCGCAGAGCTCTTTACGTCAAGGGGCCGGCGGGGAAGTTCGCCGGTCTCTTCGATAGTCGACGGTTCGACGCAGCGATCCGCGAAGCATTCGACGACCCTTACGCGGACCGGTTCCGGTTGGCGGCGCTCGTCGAAACCAGCTCAGAGCGCCCTCTGACGCTCAGCTTTATGAGGCCGATCACGCCCGACGAAGTCGAGGGATCCATGCGCGAGGGCATGACGATCTGCGTCAACGACATCGGCGCAGGAGACGCCAAGCTGCGTACGTTCGCCAGGACGATCCGCAAAGAGATGTCCTACGCGGGGAGCGTCCACGTCAACTGCTATCGATCGCCGTCCCGATCGGGCGCGCCATTTCACATCGACTCGAGGATGACGACGACGTTGCAGATCGAGGGACGAAAGCGCTGGCGTTACGGAGCAGAGCCTGCTGTTCCGTGGCCTCCCTCCAACGCGCAGGTGCGGCGGGACGGCTCTCCGGAATGGCTCGTTCCCGTTGCCGACGACTGGGCGCATCTCGAGCGTCCCGACGGGAACGCACTCCAAGAGGTCGTGCTCGAGCCTGGCGACCTCCTTTGCCTCCCCGCCGGCACGTGGCACGAGACGGAAGCAATCGGGGGGTCGCTCGCGCTCAACCTCTCGTTCGGGCCGTTGTCGTTTGCCACGATCGTCGGCTCGATCCTCGATATGGGCATGGGTGACCGCGTCGAATGGCGTGGCGGGGTCCCCCCGGTAGCGGGAGCGAAGCCTGGCGAGATGCCTTCCGTCGTGTCTGAGTACATGCGCGCCAGGCTTCGAGAAGCGCGCGACTTCCTCGCCGGGCTCGACACCCACGATGTCGTCGAGCTGTGGGACCGGTTCACGCCATGAGGGTCTAGTTCCGCAGCCTGAGCGGCCGCAACAGGTCTTCCATCGCAGGGGACGGCGACACCCCGAGCTCTTCGCCCAGCAGGCGCGCGTACCTCTCGTAACGCCGCACTGCCTCACGCATGTTCCCGCGCGCCAGCTCCAAGGTGATGAGGACTCGTTGCGCGCTCTCCCGCAATGGATCGACGCTGACGATCGCGAGACCCACCTCGGCGGCTTCCAGGACCCGGCCGGCTGAGGAGAGCCGTTCGCACAAACACTCGAGCGCGCCCAGTCGGATGTACTCAAGGCGTTCGCGCTCGCTGAGCACCCAGTCCTCGTACCAGCCGGTCAGTAACTCGCCGCAACCTCGGAGGTGTGCCACGTCTTCAGCGGACGTGATTTCGAAGCAATTCGCAATCTGCGTGCAGACGCGCTCCAAGCGCGTCGAGTCGACTCTGACTGTCGGGCAAAGGGCTAGCTCCGCCCTAGTGGAGACGACGACGCCGGTTGCGCGGCAGCGCAGTCGCCACAGTGCCGTCCGCAGGTTGGCCATCGCGTGATCCTCGACGTGCAGCGGCCAGAGGGTCCCGGCGATATGACTGCGAAGGGTGGGACGCCGGTGTAGAGCGAGAAAGGCGACGACCTTCTGCGAGCTGAGGGGGATGTCTATGGGCCGACCGCCGGACGTGAGCTGAAAGGATCCGAGAAGCTGGATCTCTACCTCTGGATTGGTTCGTGCGACCCCCGGCGAACGCGCAGACGGTGCATCAGTCACGGGCGACACGTCCTGAACCAAGCCCCCACTCCCCGCTGGAAATTCGGTTCCGCGAGGTAGACCCTAATGGGCACTCAACTTACAGGCAACCGGTTGCGAAATGGGCGGTCCTTCCACGGGCGCCTCACCGGACGGACCATCTCCGAGGACGAGCGCTCCGTGGCCAGCTGCTCCGTGAGTCGCTGGCTCCTCTCCTTCGTGAGGGCTCGGCGGAACCGGCCCACGTCTCCTGCAGCGCCGACCGAACACCGGGAGCGTTCCGGACGTCGAAGCCGTTCTCCTCATTCCCGCGGACCCCAACCGCCGGCCGACCCAACCGAATGTTGCATCAGCTAGTTTTGCCCGATCCGACCCGAGCCCGTCATGAGGGGGTGGCGATGATCCTTCGGTGCAGCGGGCTTCGCAAGTCCTACAAGGGTCGAGAAGTCGTCAGGGACGTGAGCTTCGAGATCGGCGCCGGCGAGACCTTCGGGCTCCTGGGGCCAAATGGCGCTGGAAAGACCACTTCGATCTCGATGGTTTGCGGAATCCTCCAACGGGACGCGGGAGCCATCGAGATCGACGGGCGCCCGTTGAACATGAAGACAACGTCGGTCAAGGGCGGGATCGGTCTCGTGCCTCAGGATCTGGCGATCTACCCGGATCTCACCGCGAGGGAGAACCTGCGTTTCTTCGGAAAGCTCTATGGGTCCTCCCGTAAGGTGCTTCAGAAGCGAGTAGACGAGGTGCTCGAGATCATCGGGCTCGCCGAGCGGGCCGACGACCGCGCGGAGACGTACTCGGGAGGCATGAAACGCCGCCTCAACATAGGCATCGGACTGCTGCACTCCCCCAAGCTCCTCGTCCTGGACGAGCCGACGGTCGGCGTCGACCCGCAAAGCAGGAACGCGATCCTGACGAGCGTCGAGCGCCTCGCCGGGGAAGGCATGGCCATCCTGTACACCACGCACTACATGGAGGAGGCCGAACGGCTCTGCGACCGCCTGGGGATCATCGATGACGGTCAGATCAAAGCCGAGGGGACGCACCGGGAGCTCGTCGCCATCGTCGGCGAGCACGACCGCGTACATCTGCAGGCGACCGGCGACCTCGAGAACGCCGCCCGCGTCCTCCGTAAGCTCGCGTACGTGGAGGAGGCGAGCAGCGACCGCGAAACAATCGACCTGATCGTCGAATCCGCCAGTCAGAGGTTGCCGGAAATCCTCGCAGATGCGACGTCGGCGGGAGCGGCCATCACGGGAGTCGAGGTCGTGGAACCCGACCTCGAAGCCGCGTTTCTCAAGCTGACCGGGAAAGCGCTGAGAGATTGATGAATGGCGCACTCTCGATCGCAGGCAAGGACCTCAAGCGCAGCCTGCGAGACCGGTCCGCGCTCGCAGTCTCGTTGGTCGCGCCCTTGCTCCTCGCGGTGATCCTCAGTGCCGTCATCCCGGAGGACGAGCTCGATCTCACTTTCGGGCTCGTCGACGAGGACCGCGGCGCGATCTCGCAGACCTTCAGGCGCGACGTCCTCGGACACCTCGAATCCGACGGCACCGCCGAGATCGTCGTCCTTGAGTCGAGGGCAGAGGCCATACAACGGGCCGAGGACGACGAGATAGCGGCGGCGTTCGTCTTCCCATCCGGGTTCTCGACCAGCGTCCTCCACGGCGAACCACGGACCGTCGAGGTCGTAACGAATCCCGCCTCCACCGTTGGCGCACCAATCGCCCGCTCCGTTGCGGACGGCTTCACCGCGGAGCTGAACGGCATCGGACTCTCGGCGGCCACGCTCGTGGCCGTCTCCGGGAACGCTCCGTCCCGGGCGCTAACCGAGCGAGTTCGTGGACTCACGCAGGAGATCGGTTCCATGATCACGGTCGCAGAGCACGAATCCTCGAGCGGCGGGTTCGACGACGACACGTTCTTCCCGGCCGGCATGGCCGTCTTCTTCCTGTTCTTCACGACGCAGTTCGGAGCCGTAAGCCTGCTGCGAGAGCGACGCGAGGGAACGCTCCTCAGGCTGCTCGCGGCCCCCCTGCCACGCTCATCGATCATTCTGGGCAAGGCGCTGTTCACGTTCGTGCTCGGAGTCGGCAGCTTGACGGTCCTCATCGTCGCGAGCCACTTCCTCCTCGGCGCGACCTGGGGGAATCCACTCGGCGTAGCCGCCATAGTCGTCGCCGCGGTGTTCGCGGCCATGGGCGTGCAGTCCCTCGTGACGACGCTCGCGACGACCGATGAGCAGGCCGCCGGGTATGCGTCGGTGATCGCGGTGACATTGGGCCTGCTCGGTGGAACTTTCTTCCCGCTCTCCCAAGCCCCCGACCTCGTCGCGAATCTCAGCTACCTCACTCCACACGCGTGGATCATGCGCGGTTTCGGCGACCTGTCCGGCGAGGCGGGAGCGCTCAGTGACATCGCGCCCTCTCTGGGGGCGTTGCTCGCCTTCGGTGCGATCACGGGTTCCATCGCGCTCCTGCGCTCCCGGAGGTTGGTAGCAGCGTGAGGCGAATCCTCGTAATCGGACTCCTCGAGCTCAAGCGGATCGTGCGCGACCGGGTCAACGTGTTCTTCATCTTCGTCTTCCCGATCATCCTGATCCTGCTGCTGGGCGTCACGTTCGGCGGGGGGTTCGTCCCGAAGCTGGGCGTGGTCCTGGAAGAAGGGTCCCCCCTGGCGCTCGGGGTTCTGGACGAGCTCCGAGCCGACGACTCGCTGGACGTTGAAGTCGTGGGAGACGCGGCCGCCTTGAGCGACAGAGTCGAACGCGGCGTGCTCGAAGCGGGCATCGTCGTCCCGGAGGGGTATGGACGATCGCTGCGGTCGGCGCGGGGCGTAACCGTGCGGTACGTGGCGTCACCGGGTGACTTCTCGTCCGCAGCGCGAGCCGCCGTCGACTCCGCAATCGCGCGGCACTGGGGCCGAGTGCGCGCCGCGCTCGTTGCCGAGCGGGCCACCCCCATCGGTTTCGATGCCGCGTACGAGGCCGCATCGGAAGCACAAACGACGTACCGGGGCATCGGAGTCGAAGTGACCAAGACCGGCGGCGAGCGCGACGTCGCCTCCGAGGAGAACTTCCAATCGGGAGCGTCGACGCAGCTCATCCTGTTCATGTTCGTGACTTCGCTGGCGGCCTCGGCGGCCTTGGTGCAGACGAGACAGTACGGCGTGCTACGGCGGATGCTGGCCGCTCCGGTGCGGTCGTCGACGATCCTCCTGGGTCAAGCGTTCGGTCGATTCCTCGTCGCGCTCGTCCAGGGACTGTTCATCATCGTGGCCGCGGCACTACTCTTCAGCGTGACCTGGGGCGACCCCGTCGCTGCTGGTGCGGTCGTGACGCTCTTTGCGCTGGTCGCCACCGGGACCGCCATGTTCTTCGGCTCAGTCTTGAAGAACGACCAACAGGCGAGCGCTCTGATCCCCTTTGGGCTCGCCTTGGCCGCCCTCGGCGGTTGCATGGTGCCCCTGGAGGTTTTCCCTGCGACGATGCGGACGGTTGCGCGCCTCACGCCTCACGCCTGGGCGAACGAGGCCTTCGAGGACCTCCTTGCAAACGGCGGGACCGTCGGCGACATCCTGCCCCAACTCGCCGCCCTCACTCTCTTTGCGGTCGCCTCCCTCGCAACGGGGGCGCTCATGCTGCGCCGAGCGCTCACGCGTTGACGCGCCGGTCCCAGTCCGCCCAGTGCGGTACGTCAGAGCGCAGTGGTCGCGTTCGGGTCGATGCTTCGCGAGGTCGCACAGACGCGCCGCCTCGTTGACGGGGTCCCCGATGACCGTGCATTCGAAGCGTTGCTCGGCGCCTACGTTCCCTGTTAGCGCCGGCCCTGCGGAGACACCGATGCGGACGTCGACGACACCTAGCTCTTCCGCAAGGCGAGCGCGTAGATCACGAGCGGCACCGTTACCAGGCGAGAGCCGGGTACTTGCCGAGAACTGGGATCCCCGCGCCTGGAAGGGAGTACTGGAAGGGAGTAAATGTGCTCCTTCCCGACCTTCTCAATTGGGATTCTCCCGAAACCGAGATCCCTTGTCAGTGCCGGCCAAGGCGCAGCGCAGCTGGCAGGTACCGAGGGAGGCGTTCAGGCCCTCGTTTCAGCGGGGAGCCATTCGGTTTGGGTTCGAGCTAGGCCTCGGGTTTCGAACCTACCTGCCCTCCTCCTTGCCTTACGTCCTCTTCGCCTCCATCCTGTGGGTCATCCCCGCGTATTGGGCGGCCTTGGCCATCGGCATCGGGTTGGCTGCCAGAGGCCTCGTCCCGCTGCTACGTCTAATAACCGACGATCCCATCTGGGGAGAACTTTCCCACGAACGCGAGCGTCTACTGATCGCAGTGTCCTGGAGCTTGTTTACTGTCATGTCGACTGCTGCCGCAGCGCGCGGCAGCGTCAGCTAGCGGGGGGTTTTACCTTGAGTGGCCGTACGAGGTTGGTGCTGGGCACGGCTGCGATACTCGCGCTGTTCGTAATCGGCGCTTGCGGCGATTCCGAGGAGCCGGACTCGTCGAAAGTGGCCGGCTCCGCCGAGCCTACGACTTCCGGAAGTCCCACTGAAGCCTGCCCGTATGTAGAAGCCAGACCTACATACTTGCCGTGGCTCGACAAGGGAGAGAAGGTGCCGGAGCCGCAAACGGCTGTCAGGAACCGCACGTCCTACGTCGCGTGGAGCGCCGGTGGTGATGACCCCTCCGAACAGAAGTCGGTAGTCCTGCGTCGCGACTCCGAGCCTCGGGGTGGAAAGGGCGAGCCAGTACCCGTGCGCCTAGAGGGGGCCGATGGCTACTATTACGCTGCCCCCGAGTCGAGTTCGACGGCGTCGGTGCTGTGGCAGACGGACTCACCCTCCTGCGATCTGATAACACTTTCGTTATCGTTGCCGGGCTCCGATCAGGGCGGACTTCGGGAAGAGATTCTCAAGATAGTCAAGTCGCTGGAAGCCTGACGGCCGCGCGCCTGAGCAAGAGCCGACGCAGGCATCAACAGCGTTAGGACCCGACGGGACGACCGGCATGCATGGCTCCCATCGTCGCTTCGGCCGCGGCGAAAGAGGTCCGCAAAAAGTCCGCGAGACGACAGAAAACAACGGGAACTAACCGGAACCAACCGTGAAGCGAAGCCCAGGTCACCGCCGGTTCTTGGTCATCGCCGCAGGTCAGGGGACTGGGCCGAACCGAATTCCTATCCGTAGGTTCAGGGTTCGACTCCCTGGCGACCCACCCCTAACGACCCACCCTAATGTCCTGTGCCAGGCGATGCCGTCTCGTCGGCAGCGAAAATGATGGCGCCGCAGATCAGCGCTATGACGCTCACGGTGATGAAGACGGCCCACATTGCGCCATCTCCAGCTCCGGAGCAGTCGGCAAGAGGACCCTTATCCTCTTGGCACTTGTGCTCGTAGTACATGGGCACGACCCGGAACCCGACGCCCGCGGTGCCGATGGCCCACAGCACCCCTACGACCGCGACGGCGCGTCCTCGGTGCTCCTGTGCCCACCCCTTGAGCTCGGACCAACTCACAACAAGCCCGCTTTTGTCGCGGGTTTCGAACTCCATGAGAGCACGGTTGCGGCCGGCCAATCCCGCTCACAAACTGTTTTCAGCGCCCCCAGCGTTGTAACGGTTCCAAGAATCTTCGCGCCCATTGCGTTCGCCGACGCTGTGGAAACCGATCGATCGGGCGCTTTCCTCGATCCTCGGCGCGGCAAGCGGACTACCCGGCGTCGATCCGGTGCCAACAACGAAACATCCGTCGCCCTGGCCGACGTCCACGAAGTTGATTTCCAAGAGCGCTCGCTCTGGATGTCGTCCTTGCGCATCCAGCCATCTCGGCCGCGCGCTCGCACCTTGCGCCAGTCGCCGTCTTGCTCCCCCTTAAGACCGCTGTAGTCGCCCCAGATGGTCTGTTTGATCTTCTTCTTGTTGTTGGGTTCGGCGTAGACGAAGGTGGGCCGGGTACCCGGCGAACGCGATGTCATCACTCTCGACGTTGGCTGCCTCAAGGTTTGGCGGCATCCCCACCTCCCAATTCCATCGTCCGTCATGAAAAGCCGGCGCGATCGCTGCAGCATCGCCTAGCCGAGGGCGCCACTCCACGACCGCCCGCCTCCCAAGACCGCTTCCGCTCCTCCGCGGGCCATTGCGGTACTCGTGTGTCGTGCCGAGAGTCCTCTTCCTGTCACGAAGAAAGGGTGCTTCCCCTCCCACCCCTGGCGACACTGCCTCAGTCACGCTGAGAGGCGGATCCTGTCGCGGTCGTTCGCCGACTGCAAGGCTTTCGGACATGCACCGATCAGAGAGATCTAGCCGAAGAAATGGTTGACTTCACAATGGCAAGCTTCTTCCGAGTTCCCGCAACTAGGATCAAACGATGCCGACTGGCGTGGACAACGAGAAATTGTCGGTGCCCGGGCGCCGAACGTCGTACTTCGATCGATGCTCATCCTTGGAAGCGGGCCGTATCGACGATCTGGTAGCGCTTCAGCGCGGCGTCATCGGCAGTCGAATACACCTCGTGGCGAGCGCGTGCTACCCGTTCGACTCGGTGCTGCGCGCGCTCGCCGAGCCGTCCTTCGTGCTGCCGGCCGAGGGCATGCCAGGCGCCCGCTATTTGCCCGGCGCGGCCGTGATGGATCTCGTTGAGGACACCGGGGAAGATCTGACCCTCGAGTTGTTCGGCCGACCGACAGGATACCGAGCCACCCTGCAACCACACTCGGGCACCCAGGCGAACCAGATCGTCTATAACGCTGTCCTTCACCCAGACGACACCGTCTTATGTCTGCGGCCACGGGATGGTGGACATATTTCTCATACCGTGGTCATTTCACGACGACACGCGACGATCAACTACGGCCTAACAACCCAGGGGCTCGTGGACTATGACGAGATGCGGGCCCTCGCGATCAAGCATCGCCCCCGGCTAATTATCGCGGGCGGGAGCGCGCTTCCCCGAGCCATCGACTTCCGAGTGTGTGCCGACATCGCTCGTGAGGTGGGCGCGCTTCTTCATGCCGATCTTTCGCACACCGCTACATTCGTCGCTGCAAAGCTGCACCCGAGCACCTTTCCGCACTGTGACTTCGTCACCTTCAACTCGGTAAAGAACCTTCGCGGCCCGAACGCAGGAGTCCTCATCTATAGGTCGGAATTCGAAGGTGACGTCCACTCCTCGATCTTTCCCACGACACAGGGGGGTGCCAACGAGAGCTTCATGTTGGGACAACTCGCGTGTCTACTCGAATGGCAAGAGCGAGACATCGAGGCCTACGCAGCCGGCATCGTCTTCAGCGCGAAGACACTTGGTCGGGAATTTGCAAAGAGCAACATCAGTCTGGTCACTGGGGGGACGGACTCCCACATGCTCCTATTAGATCTGAGAGAGTTCGGACTATCCGGGGCGGAGGCCGAACACCGGCTGGACTCTCTCGGTGTGCTTGCGAACAGGAATCTCGTCCCAGGGGATCCTCGGTCACCGAGGGAAACGTCAGGTCTGAGGATCGGCGTCACTAATCTCTCCATTCTCGGCTATGAGTCCGAGGATCTCAGGCTCCTGGCGAATTGGATCGCGCAGGTTCTCACCGACCAGGCCCCATCGAGGGCGATCGTCGATCATTTGGTCGACAAGTATCAGAGACACCTAGTAGCGCCAATGTGGTGACAGGACAAACGGCACGTCCACCTCAGCGTTCCCAATGTCCCGACGGACGAATACCTCAAGTGGGACGCGCCCGCTGGTACGGATCTTCTCGATTCTTCGCATTAAATCTGCCGTCGGCTTAGCCCTGCCCGACACGACCGTTTCCAAGGACTCGGCGAACCAAGTCGCCACATCCCGGAACCGTAGATCCCATGTTCGTTCGGCTGCGTCGACGACCGCGCGCATCTTCTCTGAAGCTTCGGTGACCGAGTGACTCCCCTCCTGCACTCCGAGTGCCACCGCGTTCAGATCGAACATCGCGGCGTCCTGCAGCAACGAGCGCGGAGCTGCATCCCGTGCAGCGGAAAGCAGGTGCCGTGCCGTTGCGATGTCATCCTCGAGCAACGAGATTGCACTGAGATTGACAAGCGGCTGATAGACCTCGGTCGAGCCAAGCTCTGCTAGCAGTTGGCGAGCCGTTTCGAAACTCTCTCGAGCCTCGCCGATCAAGCCAGAAGCGAGCTCGACTATGCCGAGGTTGTTTCGCGCGGTCGCGACCCCGACGCGGCTGCCGAGAGCTCCGAAACCGTCGAGCGCGGCCCTCACGAGCGCCCTCGCGTGATCCGGCGGGAACAAATGGACCGAGTTCCGTAGGATCAGAAAGTCGTGCTCGGTTCCGATTTCCCGCGAGATCTCGCCGTATACCTCCTCTGCGATCTCGGCTGCTTGATCGTCCTCAGCCAGGTTGAGCATGATGTTGAATGAGATCCCTCGCTTCTCGTCCGACTCCGGCACGCGCTTTAGGGCGGCCCTCGCCTCGTCATAGCGGAAGAGCTGTACCAGATACTTTGCCTCATATAGCGACGCCAGGGGCTCCTGCGGGCCCCTGGCTTGCCTAAGTCGCGCGATCGCGTCCAGGCCGAATTCGAACAGCGCGGACTTATGAATGGCATCGAGCACTGGCCGCACGGGCCAACGACCCTCGAACTCACGAACATAGCGAGCGCGCACGTCAAGCGCAGGTGACCGCAGTACGAACGCTAAGAAAGCAACAGAAGTGATCAGCATAAGGACGGCGACAGCACCGAGCAAGACGGACACCTACACCATCTTCAATCGTAGATGCTCGCATCCGAGGCTATAGAGGCAGGCCGCGACGATTGCAATCGTCGAGAACCAAGGTTCGAGCGGCTTCGACAGCTCCGGACCTCCGTAATCCGACAGAACGACAACCGTATAGGCAAGAACCGCTCCGCCTCCGATCAGTATTCCTGCGAGCAGAGCGGCAAGATCGGTTCCTGTGGTCAGACCACCCCGGCGATCCCGCCGTCTGCGCTTCGTGACTTCGAAGAAGTACTTTCCGAACGCTGCCGCGGTAAGGACGGCCGCCAGCATTAGGTAGTCACCGTGGATTAGGGGGCTCCTATGGAGGGGCTTGTCGATGAGTAGCCCGAGAAATGCCACCGTGCCGACTCCGAGAAACGAAAGGACGAGAGAGAAGAACCAGCCCATGTACTCCCGCCCTGACTTATCCTGACTCATCCTCGGCTCCAGATGCTCGCCCCGTGTCTCTTAACTCCGTAATGTTACGAGATGTGCTATCGGGAGCGCCGCGCTCTCCCTTCCCAACCTGTTAAGGCAACGCACTGGGCCCGATTCTGGATTTCTCGCGAGACCCCGCAGGGAGACCAGCTAGCCGGGGTGAATCCAAATTGCGATCGTCGGAATGGAACCCGTACGAGCGTCGGAAGCTTGATCTAATAGGTGAGGTCTAAACGCCCCAGGGGGTTCCGAGCTACTCCCCCATGCGCGAAAGAGTGTCTGGCCATAGCGCTCACGGATCTCTTCCACATATGAAGTGGCGCAAGTATGAGGACTCTAGAACTGCCGCTAATCAACCCCACAAAAAACCCGCGAGACAACCGAAAATGATGCTCAACGACCGTCACTAGTGACGAACCAAACGCCCTGGTCAGCTGACGTTCTCGCTCAAAACCGCAGGTAACAGGATCGCGCCGGATCACTCTCTTAATCCGTAGGTTCAGGGTTCGATTCCCTGGCGACCCACAACACCCTGTCGTGCTTCGGTTGACGTTGGACATTCCGTCGTCACCTGATGTTGGACAGAGCTTCGGCTGATGTTGGACACCTACTTCGGCTGATCTTTGACACCTACTTCGGGTGATCGTTGACACCTCGCTTCTCCTGATCCCGACGAGCTGTCGGCTCTGGGAGGTGGGCTGGGGTGTTGGTGGAGCTCAGCGTCATGGAGCAGCGCTACCAGGCAGTGATGGCGATGGTGCAGGACGGCTGGACGGTCACCGAGGTGGCCCGCCGGCTCGGCGTCGCCCGCCAAAGCGTCCACAACTGGATCGCCCGCTATGAGGCCGGAGGATTGCCGGCGCTGGCGGATCGCTCGCCCCGGCCCGAGAGCTGCGCCCACCAGGTCGCGCCCGAGATCGAGGCCCTGATCTGCGAGCTCCGGCGCAAGCATCCCCACTGGGGGCCGCCTCCCCAAGAGCTGGACCGGTTGCGCGATCAACTCTCGGCGCATATCGCTGCCGCGACGGCGGACAACCGACGCCCAACCAAATGGAAGACGGTCCCCGTCCTAGTCGGGTCAGTTTGGGACACACAAAGCCCGCGAGAGACCACGAAACGACGAGAAAAGCACCACTACGGACGAGAGGGGAAACGGCAGGTCAGTGGCAGGATCTTGGCGTCGCCCCAGTTCAGAGCACGCTCTCAGATCAAACTTCTAACCCGAATGTCGGGTGTTCGAATCCCTCGGGGCGCGCCCAACATCTTGGTGGTTTCCGAGGGCGTGCGTTAGGCGCGCCGGGATACAGGGCGCGCCGTGCAGTCGAAAGAGCTTGAAGCAAGGCATCTCAAGAGTGAACCGTTGCCGACCGATACCCGAGTAGCACGCGAGCAAGGGGTAGGGGTGGATAAGCCGATCCTGCGCGCTGGAAGATGGTGGCACCGACGCGAAGATGGTAGCTGGTTTTTGTGGGACGAACATCAGCGCGCCTGGAACCAGGCGCCAGTCCCCCTCCGGCGCCTCCTCCCCCGGCCGTCCTCGAACGGCCCTCAGGACGGACACAGGAATCAAGCAGCTCCCGTTGGAGACAGCCCCGAATGGTGCTGGGTATTGCTGCGTTTGGGACGATCGTTGTGGCCGCCACGGCCCTAGCCCTATGGCCAAATAACTCCGCCGTGCTGACGGGCGGAAAGGAAGCTGCAACCGCTCGCATCGATGGGACCTGGCGCGCCACACATGTCGTGGTCAAGACAAGTCTGGTGGGCCCGGGATTCGACGAAGTGGGTGACTCTGTGTCCGCAGATTGGATCATCCAGCACAGCTGTGAGTTGGGTCCTTGCGACGTTTCGGTGGAGCGAGTGCAGGGCGATGGCAGGGTGATCGAACAGACAATGAAATACGTGGACGGAGGCTACTCATATGAGTTGCCAGAACGTCTGGCACCCGACGATGCGATCTGCGTCCTGAATGGTGTGACGTATCCCAGCGAGTTGATCGAAGAGACAAGGAATGGCCACCTCGAAGTCGCTAAGTACGAGATCCGAGATGGCGTGCCGGTCGCGACCGAGTTGCGCGGGTGGCGAACGCTGACAGGAGTTCATACCGGCGCCGCCGCCGATGCAGGATGTCTGGACTGGGTAATCGAAGACGAAGGGGTCCTCGTCAGGATCGATTGATACATCAGCCACAGTGCCGGCTCCGGGACAACTATTTCGCTCCGAGAACCGTCGTATTCGACATGAGGCATCTTCTCGCGGGGTTCGGCGCGCTCGTTCTTGTGGCTGCGCTCGCTTCCTGCGAACCCGCGACCGAGGAGGCCGCGCCGCGCCCAGCCAAGCCACGAGCCGGCTCCCCTGCGGACGATTCCCTGATCGCATTCAGCGTCCAGAGTCGGCGCGACCTGCAAGCGAAGAACCCGATGCCACGCGTCGCGCTGGTTTCTCTAGACGGGGGAGAGGTCCGGCGGTTGGTCAAGGGCAGCAATCCGGCATGGTCGCCCGACGGCACGCGGCTCGCGTTCCAGTGCCATCCGGGGATCTGCACCATGGTTTCCGACGTAACCGACCTCGAACGACTCACCAAGCCGACGGGCCATGTCCAAGACGAGGATCCCTCGTGGGGTCCCACCGGACACATCGCATTCACACGCACGTACCTGGACTTCGAC
>JALZEA010000006.1 GCA_030862265.1 Actinomycetota bacterium
TCTCGTGCGCCGAGTCGACGCCGGCCCCGCGCGAACCTGTCTTGAGAGAAGGTCTATGGGGAGGGTGTTTCGAGCTTGTTTCGGCGCGGTTTCCCGACCGTTAAAGGTTGTCCACAGCCTCGCGTGTTTGTGCCGAGTGTTGTATGAGGTCCGGAAAGCGGACCTATATCAACACTCGACCTCATGGTGTGGCTAGAAGGTCAGGACCTTGTCGGCCTCCGCCGTCAGGGTTGCCGCTTCGGGCGGCGTGATCCATGTGCCGTTCACAATGGCGAGGCTCTCCTCGGTCGCCCCACGGGCGACTGCGCATGCCTTTCAGACGTAAACCGGGATCGAGTGATCCTTCGCTTTGGCGAGGAGCTCGCGCAGGGGAGGAAGGCCGAGGCCCTCGACGGTCTCTGCGTTGTCGCCGATGACGACCTCGGCGGCGTCACCTGCGAGCACGAGCGCGACGTCGTGTCCGACCTCGGCAGCGCCGTTGACCGCGAGATGGAACGGGATCGACAACTTCGTGGGATCAGATGCACCGGCACTCGCCCAGATGACGAACTTCATGGCCCCTCCTTAGACGCGTTCGGTGAACCTTAGAGCAGAGACGCCGCCGCTTCGTCGAGCAGGAACGTCACGTCCGGGTGCGCTGCCAGTAATCGTGCCGGACACGATTCGACCGTTTCGGTCCCCACCACAGCTCTTTTCACCGCCTCGGCCTTGCCCGTCCCCGCGACGGGAACGAAGATCTTGCGCGCCGACAGAATCACCGCCGGCGTCAAGGTGAGCCCCTCGAGCCCGTCGGGGCGGTCGACCGCGATGCAGTTGGCGTCGGCGATCAGCGCCGGGGATCCGGGAAACATGGCGCAGATGTGGCAATCGGCGCCCATGCCCAACAGCATCAGCTCGTAGGTGTCCGTTACGAGGGGTGCGACGAGGTCGTTGTAGCGCGCGGCCCCCTCGCTCGGCGCGAGTTCACCTTCCATGCGGCGAACATCCGCCTTCGAGCGGCCCAGGAAAGCTTCGGTCGCCATCCTGTAATTGCTGGCGTCGTCATCGGGCGGGACGCGGCGTTCGTCGGAGAAGAACACGTCCAGGTTGTCCCACTCGCGCGGATCGAGGTGTTGGTAGACCTCGCGCGCCGTGGTTCCGCCGGTGATGACGACGGGACCGGTCATCGGGAGCGCGCGGGAGATGTGTCGAGCCGCGTCTCTCGGATGAGCGCTTAGGACTTCGATCCTGGCACTCACCTCGGGCGCGGCTTACGCCACGCGCGCCCCTCGCGGGCGATCAGCTCGTCGGCGCTCTTGGGCCCCCACGATCCCTGCGGATAACGGCCCGGCGTGCCCCCTCGGCTCCAGTACTCGAGGACCGGATCGACGATGCCCCATGCTTCCTCGATCTCGTCGGCGCGCGTGAACAGCGTCGCATCCGCGTTCATGCAATCGAGCAACAAGCGTTCGTACGCCTCCGGAGTCCCCGAGCCGAAGTCGCTCTCGTAATCGAAGTCCATGTCGACGGTAGACACGTTGACCTCCGGGCCGGGCACCTTCGTTCCGAAGGACAACGAGATGCCCTCGTCGGGCTGGACTCTGATCGTCAGCACGTTGGGATCGAGCTCCTCCACGGCTGTCTTCTCGAACAACAGATGAGGAACCTGCTGGAAATGGATCGCGACTTCGGTCGCTTTCGCCGCCAGGCGCTTGCCGGTGCGGAGGTAGAACGGGACCCCGGCCCAGCGCCAATTGTCGATCGAGACACGCAGCGCTACGAAGGTCTCGGTCGAAGAGCGGGGATCCACGCCGTCCGCGTCGCGATATCCGTCGTACTGCCCGCGCGCCACGCAGTGTTCGCATTCGTCGGGAACGAAACGGTGCACCGCCTTCAGCACCTGGACCTTCTCGTTGCGGATCGCTTCTGCGTCCCACGCGACGGGAGGCTCCATCCCTACCAACGCCAGCATCTGCATCAGGTGGTTCTGGCCGACGTCGCGCAGCGCTCCCGTTTGTTCGTAGAAGGCGGCGCGGTCCTCGACGCCCATGTCCTCTCCGACGGTTATCTGAACGTGATCGATATAGCGGCGGTTCCAGATCGGTTCGAAGATCGCGTTCGCGAAGCGGAAGACGAGGAAGTTCTGGACCGTCTCCTTGCCGAGGTAATGATCGATGCGGAAGATCTGATCCTCCGAGAAGGTGGTCGCCAGCGTGGCGTTGAGCTCCCGCGCGGATGCGAGGTCCATCCCGAACGGTTTCTCGACCACGAGTCGGTGCCAACCGCCCGTGTCCAACAGTCCCGATTTGCCGATCTGTTCCGAGATCGACGCGAAGAACGTCGGAAGCGTGGCGAGATACCAGACCCGGTTGCCCCTCGTACCCCGCTCGTCGTCGATCGCGGCGAGGCGCGCCTTGAGATCCCGCCATAACGCATCGTCGGTGACGTCTCCCGGTACGTAGTGAACGTCGCTCGCGAATTCAGACCACGACTTGTCTGTGGGAGCGATCCTCGAGTGTTTCTTCACCGCATCGTGCGCCGCGGATCGAAACTCCTCATCCGAGTACATGGTCCGAGAGGACCCCACTATCGACGTCGCGTCCGGGATCAAGCTTTCGTGTTGCAGGTTATGGAGCGCGGGCATCAGCTTGCGGCTTGTCAGGTCACCCGACGCGCCGAAGATCACGACGATGCAAGGCTCCGGCATCTGCGTGCGCTCTTTCACGCCCAGACCTCGTCCAGGAAATCGCCGATGCGATCGGACAAGCGGTTGGGCGGGAACCTCAGCTCGAAGAATGAGTTCGCCTGCACGAGATCCGAGTTCGGGAGCTCGCGGTGCAAAGCCTCGGCATCGGAGAACGGGTGAAGCAGATCGCGCATATGACCCAGGATCAGGGTTGGAACTTCGATCTTTTCCCGTTCGTTCGGATGCGGGGCGAGCCGCCCGGTGAGGAGGCCATGCAGCACCGCCGCGGAAGGGATGGGGTCGCGCGACAACACCTCGAGCAAGACGTCCGCGTAGACGCCGAGACCGCGCGGGATCCGGCGGACCAAGTCGGCGACGCGTTGCACCAGACCCGCCGCCTGCGCATAACCGATGGTGAGCGGCAGGAAGACCACGCCGGCCGCGGGCGCGGCGCGCTCTAAGACGGGCATCTCGATGACCATCGCGCGGGTTCGGTCGGGTGCCAGCGCCGCGGTCTCGATCGCGACATTCGCTCCCAGTGAGGTACCGCCTATGACGGCGGCTCCGAGATCAAGGTGGTCGAGGAGACCCACCACCTGGCGGGCGAAGATCTCCATCGAATAGAAACGCGCATGCTTCGGCTTGTCGCTCTCGCCGTGGCCCAAGAGATCGATGAGGATCACGCGATTGCCGCGCGCGGCGAGGACGTCCGCGAGCGGATAGTGGTGCTGGCGCGGTAGCAGGAGACCGTGGATGAGAACGAGCGGTCGATCGGCAGCGCGACTCGGGCCGCGTTCCTCGAAGAAGATGTTGAAACCGTCGTACCCGAAACTAGGCATGCAACCAGCCTAGAACGATGCGGACTACGCGGGTTGCGTGTCCTTCTTGTCGGTGCGCAGGGCAAGAAATTGCAGCAGTCCCGCGATGACGACCATCAGTAGGCCCGCCGCGACGAGACGCAGAGCATCCAGTGGCATGACGTGCGTCGTCGTCGGCGCGGCCAATGGCATCAATTCCGTCGACTCGAGTTCGATACCGTCATCAGGGAGCCCGTTGTAAGGAAGTTTGTTCTTGTACGTGCCCCATTCCAAGACCTCCGAGTCGGGGAGGCGAGGCAGACCTATCGCGGCCCCCGGCAGCGACAAGCCTGCGCTCGCGAAGCCGCCGAAGCCGCGCGCGAATCGCTGTTTCGTCTCGCGGACGTAGCGCTTCGCGGCCTTGTTCGAGCCCCCGAAGACTTTCTTGTTGCTCCCATTCACACCACCGTTGCCGGAGCCGTTGCCGGACCCGCGTGCGACCGGTGCCGAGACCGTGGCACCCACCGTCGGCGACGGATCGGAAGCTTTGCCGCTTTCTTGAACGACGCTCGATCGCAGCGCGACCACCCGCCAGTTATAGATCCCCGGGTCGGCTTGATACGCGTAGCTCGTCGAGCCGCTCTTCCCGATCGGAGAGAACCCACTGCCGCTATCCGCTTCGATGCGGTATCCGTTGATGTCCGGCTCAGGATTCGCCGACCACGACAACGAGACGGTCTGCTGGGAGACGCTGACGTTCAACCCCGACGGCGCCTGGGCATCGTTGTCGACGCGCACGTTGCGTGTCGCGTCGGTCGAGGAACCGCCTGTACCGGTAACACGCACGCGTATCTGATACCAACCATTGCGCGCGATGCCGCCTCCCGCGGGCGCCCTGGTCGTGTCCCATGAATACTCGACGTCGATGTTCTGCCGCAGTTCCGACGGATCTTTGGATGCGACGAGCTGATCTTCGATGAACAGCTGGATGCGGTTGACGCCCGTCGCGGACGAGCCCTCCGCCCTCACGGTCGTTCCTCCAGAGACGATCGCGCCATCGCCGGGCGACGTGACCTGCGCGTCCGGGGCGCTCTGTGCGAACGCGGGGGCGGCGATGGCGACCGAGAAGACGAGCGCGATCGTTGCCGCGATCATCCTCACGCCGAACCATCCATCGCGAGAGTGTTCGACGACTCCACGAGTTCCGCGCGCACGATGATCCTGTACGCGGCGCTTCCCTCGGGATGGCATGACGTGAGCGTCAGGAACGATCCGCCCTTCTTGTATTCAAATATGGGGGCCCAGTTCGCCGGGTCGACCACCCAGGGGTCCGCCATCACCTCATACGTGTGTTTGCCGATCGGGGTCGTGAGGATGATCTCGTCGCCCGGGTCCAACTCATCCATACGGTTGAACGGTCGACCGTAGGTCGTGCGATGCCCGGCGATCGCGACGTTTCCGAGCTCGCCGGGCAACACCGTCTCGGGATAGTGGCCGGCACCTGCGTGCAACGCGGCCGGCGTTGTGCCCTCGACGACGATGACGTCGACGTCGAGCTTCGGAATCTCCATCCGCGTCAGAGGCTTGCCGACCTTGATAGTGCCCGCTTCGTAGGCGCGGGCGCTCGCGGCGAACTCGACGGTCAAACCGTTCTGGAGGCGCTCCGCCCACAGGTCGGTGGCGAACGGGTACGCGATCAACGCCGTCCCGCCGAGGGCTAAGACGATCGCAAGCGCGGTGAGGCTCCTACGTATCGCCTTCGCGGACGGTCGAGACAGCTTCATCGTCGGATACCTCCGGTGCAGAACTTCGTGGTGCTAGTGCGACGACCGGAAGCGGCGACGCAGCCCGAAGGCGGCGGCACCGAGACCGATCAAACCGAGGGCCTGCCACGTCCGGTCGATCCCACCCGTGAACGGAAGAACCTTCGGAGGCGCTTTTACGACCGGAGGCTTCGCGAGGACCTGCTTGCCGTTGACCGCCGCAGTGGTGCGACCGAGGGAGAGCGCAACGCCACCGTTGACGCCCTTGAGCGCATGGATGCGAACCGCGTCTGCACCGGCCTTGGCCGAGGTCCCGTCCTCCTCGACGGTCCCCACTGCTGCGGTGATCGTCGTCTCGGCGGGAGTTCCGGCGAGGAGCGTGAGCGACTCGCCCGGGGCAACAGTGTGTGTGACGTAGGTGGGCTCGGGCTTCGTGATGTCGCGTACCTTGACGGTGACGATCGCGGCAGAAGCAACACCTGTTGCCGAGACCGAGCCGTTGTCCCATCTCGCGCTCGAGGTCGAGCGTCCGACTTCGATGATCAGCAGACCGTTCTTCAAAGGGTCGGATTCCACCGAGACGTTGGTGCCGTCCAGATGGCCGGCCGGGATTCCGAGCACACCGATCAACGCGCCGGCAGCGTCCGAGGTAACCGCGATGCCGTTGCCCTTGCGCGCGACGTTCGACGACGCCGGCCCTACTTCAACTGCAAGAGCTTCGGTCTTGGCGACGCCATCGATCAGGTCGACAACGTCCTCAACCGCGTCCTGAACGACCGCAGGGGTCTTGTCGAGGACCGGTGTAAGGGCTTCGGTGAGCGTGTCGACCAGCTCGTCCACGGGAATGTCCGCGATCGCCGCTCCGACGGGGAGCGTTACTCCCAGATGCGCGACCCGACCCTTGTTCGTGGTGTAAGGGAGGCTGCCTTTGACGCCGGACTTCGAGGCGCCACACGCGGCGCGAAGCTTCACGATGTCGCCGAGCGGTGCGGGAAGAGTTCCCCCACAGATCTCGACGCCATCACCCGGGGAGCCGGGGTAGTCGGTCTGGGACGAGCTCTCTTCGGTGCAAGGAAGGTCGTTCGGGTCGGGGTCGTCGCCGATGAGCGTGCACTGACCCGCGCCGACGCCGACCGCGCTGGGGGCCGAGTCGGCCTTCGCGAGGGCCATGCCGAGCGTGACACCCTGGGTCCCGATCGCTAGTTCGAGCGCGCGCGCCTCACCTGCGAGTGCGAACTCGTTGTGCGCCTTCGTCTTAGCGGATACGGGGATGGCGATGGCCGCTACGAGAGCGACGACGGCGGCAACTGAGAACACACGCTTCACAGGCTCCTCCTTGTTACGCAACGAGTCGACGCGGCTACCCAACGTAATGAGGGCTCGGATTCGTCGCCGAGGGCCTCGATCCTGCGTGGGATGCCTGGAAAGTTATCCCTAACTAAGCCATTTTGCAACAGATAGTCATGAGATGACTACTCTCAGCTGTCTTTGCGGTGAAAGGCCGTTATTGGGTTTTCGCGCTCTCGAGTTGCGCGATGAGATCCCGCTTGACCACCTTGCCGGTGGACGTCCGCGGGAGCTCGGCGAGAACCTCGATCCGCTTCGGAACCTTGTACGACGCGAGTTCCGCCTCGCAGCGGGCGCGTACCTCGTCGACGCTCGCGCGCCCGACGACGAAGGCCGCCAACACCTCGCCGTACTCGTCGTCGGCGACCCCGAGCACGGTGACCTCGTCGACGCCGTCGACCGATTCGATCACCTGCTCGACCTCGATCGGGTAGATGTTCTCGCCACCGACCACGACCATCTCGTCGCTGCGGGATTCGACGTACAGATACCCGTCTTCGTCGAAGTGACCGAGATCGCCGATGGCCATGTATCCCTCGCGCTCGTCCTTCGCCTCGCCCGACGTATAACCCTCGAACAGGACCTCGCTCTTGACGAAGAGTTCGCCAGTTTCGCCGGCTCCAAGTCGCCGCCCATCCGCCGCGAACACCGCGACGTCGATCCCATCCACCGGCCGCCCGACCGTTTGCGGCCGCGTGCGCATGTCCTCCGGCGTCGCGATAGCCACCCAGCCGACCTCGGTAGATCCGTAGAGATCGTAGAGAACCTGACCCATCAGGTCGGCAACCGCACTCCGCAGATCGTCGGACAGCACCGATCCGCTTGCCATGACGATGCGCAAGCTCGAAAGGTCGTAACGCGCGCGGGCCGCGTCGTCCAGGGACACGACGCGTCGCAGCATCACGGGAACGAAAGCCGCAGCCGTGGCGCGGTAGCGGTCGATCCAACGCAGGGACTCTTCCGGGTCGAACCGGTCGGGCAACACGATCGTGGAGCCGAGAGCCGCGGCGAAGGTCAACGTCGCGAGTCCGAAGGAGTGGAACAACGGTGCCGGGCAGAAAACGACATCGTCGCGATGATAGGGAACGCGGCCCAAGAGGTTCGCGAGGCTTCCCAATCCGGCCGCCGACGCGTCGCGCGACGCCCCCTTCGGCTTACCGGTCGTACCGGAAGTGTGGATCACAACGCGGGGCGACCCCGCACCCCGTACGAACGGAGCGGGCGGCGCGGGAGAAGCCGCGTCCAAGAGGTCGTCGTACGAAACGTCGGCGCGTCCGTCGCCTTCTCCGATGGCGACCAACGCGATCCCGTCGGTGACGACTTCGTGTACCTGGTCGGCGTGACGCGGGTCGTAGATCAAGACCTTCGGGGCGGCCTGTTCCAAAATTGCGGACATCTCTGGTCTCTTTGCCCACGTGTTCAATGGACACGCAACAAACCCGGCCTTCTGGGCCCCCAGAATGACCTCGACCTGTTCGCGGCCATTGCGCAGAACGGTGGCGACGCGGTCCGACCCGGTCATGCCCAGAGCCGCCAACATGTTCGCGACGCGGTTCGCGCGGAGGTCGAGTTCTTTCCAGGAGAGCGTTCCCTGCGCATCGTGGAGCGCGGGCTTGTCACCCAGCACGACCGAGTGCATCTTCGAGACGACGCCGAGCGATGGCCCTCTGCCGATCAACCAAGGGAGAGCGCGTGCGATCGCGATTGGTGCCTTGGGATCCATCGCGCCTGCCGCGCGCAATCGCTTCATCGTTTGGGGATGAAAGGCCTGGGCGACCTGCCTCAATCCGTCGAGAGCAGTACTCACAAGGCGCAGGCTATCGTCCGCCTCACATGAGTCCTCGAGCCGATGTCTCCATGACTCCGGACGAGATCGCCGACCTTCTGTCGCGGCCGATGACGGGAGTGCTCTCGACCCTGGATCGTGCCGGCGCACCGCATTCCGCCGGCATGTGGTTCACGCCGCATAAGGACGAGCTACGGATGTGGACCTACGCCAAGAGCCAGAAGGCAGTGAACCTGCGCCGCGATCCGCGCTGCGCTTTCCTCATAGAGGAGGGCACCGCGTACAACGAGCTGCGGGGGGTGCTGGTCAAGGGTGCGGCCACGCTTCTAACCGACTACGACGAGGTCGTGGCGATCGGCACCGCCCTGTACGACCGCTACACATTGCCGGCCACCGGCGTGGAAGCTCTCGCCGGGCCCATCGCCGAGATCGAACGCCAAGCCCGTAAGCGCGTAGGCATCGCCTTGTCGCTCGACAACGTGGCGTCTTGGGATCACTCGAAGCTGGGTACGGTGTGAATCTATGAAGACACAACGGCTCGGCTCGCAGGGGCCTGAGATATCGGTCGTCGGCTATGGCTCCTGGGAGCTCGGCGGCGGGATCTGGGGGCCCAACCCGCCGGAGGATCAGTTGTTCGACGCGGTCCATGCCGGCCTCGACGCCGGCATCAGTTGGATCGATACCGCGGAGATCTACGGGCGCGGGAGATCCGAATCACTGGTCGGGCGAGCCCTTCAGGGTTACCCGGAGGTGATGGTCTTCACGAAGGTCGCGCCGAAAGGTTCGGGGACTGGCTTCGCGCCGGATCAGGTGCGCAAGGCCGCCGAACAAAGCCTCGACCGCGTGGGCCGCGATGTCATCGATCTCTATCAGCTTCATTGGCCCGACGATTCCGTTCCGATCGAGGACACATGGTCGGCGATGGCGGCGCTGAAGGCCGAAGGACTCGTCCGCTACCTCGGCGTCTCCAACTTCGACGAAGACTTGATCCGCAAGTGCGAGGCGATCGAGCACGTCGACTCCTTACAACCACACTTCTCGTTGTTGCACCGCGACGGTCGCGACGATCTGTTCGGCCTCTGCGCATCCAACGGTACGGGAATCATCTGTTACGGGCCGCTGGCATATGGGCTCCTCACCGGCGCGGTGGATCGCGACACGAAGTTCGCCAAGGATGACTGGCGTAGCGGCGGTACCGGTATCGGTTATTACCGGGAACTGTTCGCGCCGGGCGTTCTCGAGAAGAACCTGGACATCGTCGAGGCCCTGCGCCCGATCGCGGACAGGCTGGACGTAACGCTCGCCCAGCTCGCTCTCGCGTGGGTGTTCCATCAAGCAGGAGTTACCGGCGCGATCGCAGGATCGCGCTCGGCCGACCACATCGTCCAGAACGCAGGTGCCGGCGACGTGACGCTCGAGTCGAAGGACCTCGAGGAGATCGACGAGATCCTGGCGGAGCGTTAAGCGACCGGAGTTTCGATCGGCGCGCGCCGGTCCTTCGTTGCGAGGATCGGTAACGCGCTCACTACGAGGAGCGCCCCCAGCGCGATCTTCATCGACAAGCTCTCACCCAGCAGTAGGGCAGCCAGCAAGACGGTCGTAACGGGCTCGAGCATGTGCGCGATCGAGGTGCGGGCCGCGCCGATGCGCGTCACTGCGCCGTACAGACAGGCAAAGGCGATGGCGGTGACGGCTCCCAAGCAGATCGCCCAGACGATCGCGCCCGCGGGAAGCCGCGCGCCGGTTGCTCCCGAGACGATCGTCAACGAGATCGCGGCGCCGCCGGCGGTGTGGATCGAGGCAGCGAGCGGAGACATCCCCTGCGTTAGAACCTGCGCGAACAGGTAATAGATCGTGACCGCGAGCGCGGCGCCGAGCGCGATCAAGGGTCCGGCGAGCGACGTCGATGGGATCGAGAAGATCAACAGGATCCCCGCGCCCGATAGGACGAGCGCGACGACGAGACGGGGATCGAACCGTTCGAGGCCGATCGCGAACCCCGACAGGTTGGTCCACAGAGGATAGCTATAGAAGATCAAGGCGACGATGGAGGCGGGGGCGCGTTCCAAGGCTGCGAAGTACAGAGTTGCTTCGAACGCGTACGCGAGGCCGCCGAGGAGGAGGATCTTCAGCGCGCGCGGACGCGCCAGTCGCCATCCTTCACGACGGATCGTCACGAACAGGAGAAGCAGGAGGGCCGCGGTCGTAAAGCGCACCGCCAGCAGGGGGATCGGCTCCGCGCCGACGTCGTACGCGTACTTCGCGAATACCGGCATCGTGCCGAAGGCCACTGCGGAGAGCACTCCGAGGGTTATGCCTATCCTTAGAGCGCTAAGAGAACCTGTGCGGGCCCCATCCCTGTCTTCGGCGAGCATGCGCCGGGCACCTTACCGGCGAGAGAGGAACAGTTGGACGTAGCTTGGTACATCTACGCGGCCTTCATCGCGTTCGTGCTCGCGATGCTGTTCGCCGATCTCAAGCTCTTCCACGCGAAAGAACACGAACCCACCGTCAGAGAATCCGCTGCTTGGGTCGCGGTATGGGTCTCTCTCGCGCTCGCGTTCGGAGTCGGCCTCTATCTGTGGGCAGGAGGCGAGCGTGCCGGCGAGTACTTCGCAGGCTATCTGATCGAGTATTCGTTATCCGTCGACAACATGTTCGTCTTCGTGGTGATCTTCGGCTACTTCAGCGTTCCGCGCGCCTACCAGCATCAGGTTCTCTTCTTCGGGATTCTCGGGGCGATCATCTTCCGGGGTCTCTTCATCGCGCTTGGCGTGTACCTGATCGACAACTTCGAGTGGATCATCTACGTCTTCGGCGCGTTCCTTATCTATACGGCGTGGCGCATCGCGCGGGGCTTGGCTGAGAACATCCACCCGGAGGACAACCCGGTCCTGAAGTGGGCGCGGAGGCGGTTCCGAACGACCACGCGCTTCGACGGCCAGAACCTCTTTACGATCGAGAACGGTAGACGTCTCGCGACTCCGCTCTTCATCGTCCTTCTGTTCATCGAGACGACCGACATCGTGTTCGCGCTGGACTCGATCCCCGCGATCTTCGGGATCACGAGAGAGCCGTTCATCGTTCTGACTTCAAACGTGTTCGCGATCCTGGGTCTCCGGTCCCTTTATTTCTTGCTCGCCGGAGGGATGGACAAGCTGCATCTCCTCAAGTACGGGCTTGCCGTCGTCCTCGCGTTCGTCGGTCTCAAGATGATCGGAGAGGCCATCCCGTGCTCGGGCCATGGGTTGTTCTGTCACGAAGGCCACCTGAGCGTCCCGATATGGATGTCGCTCACGTTCATCATCACCGTCCTGGGCATCACCGCGATCCTGTCCTTCAAACTTTCTCCCGAGGTCCAAGCGAAGATCGAAGAGGAACTCGACCACGTCGTTGATCACGGCGCCGATGACGATGCGCAGCAAGCCCGATAGCTACTCGCGGTGGATCATCATCGACGTTGCTTGCGCGATCGGTTTCACGACGATCTCATCGATATTCACGTGCGCGGGGCGCGTCACGACGAATGCGATGCAATCTGCAACGTCTTCCGCGACGAGCGGCATGAGGCCTTCGTAAGGTTTCTTGGCCCGCTCAGCATCCCCGGAGAAGCGCACCAGCGAGAACTCCGTCTCGACCAATCCCGGGTTCACCTCGGTCACGCGCACGGGTCGGCCGAGCAGCTCCTTGCGGAGGGTTTGGGTCAACGCCCGCACCGCATGCTTAGTCGCCGTATATCCGCCGCCCCCCGGGTACGTCTCGAAACCAGCAACCGAGCCGATGTTCACGATGTGGCCGTTGCCACCCGCTTCGAGCTTGGGGAGCAACGCGCGCGTGACTCTGATCAACCCGAAGACGTTGGTCTGGAACATCTCTTGGATCTGTTCATCGGCCAGATCGGCGATCGGGTCGAGTCCCGAGGCCATCCCCGCGTTGTTCACGAGCACGTCGACCTTTCCTATCTGATCTGCGAACGCGGTCACGGACTCGTCGTCGCCGACGTCGAGCTCGAGCGCGCGGCCCCCACATCGCGCCGCCACTTCCTCGACGCGATCGAGCCGACGGGCACCGAGGATGACGTCGAAGCCTTCCTGCGCGAGGCGCACGGCCGTTGCGGCGCCGATGCCCGCGGAGGCACCAGTCACGACCGCGGTTCGGCGTGTGGCGTTTTCCATGCCAACATCCTGGCATGACGAAACGACTGTCCATCGTCGGAGCGCCCCTCGACCTGGGGGCCGCGCGACGCGGGGTCGACATGGGTCCAAGCGCGATCCGTTACTCGGGACTCGCGGAGCGCCTCGTGAGCCTCGGCTACGAGGTTGAGGACCACGGGAACGTATCGGCCGAGATCCCTGAGATCGCTGCGGTGCTCGACGAGCAGGCGCGCTACCTGCCCGCCATCCTCGCGACATGCGCGCAGATCGCGTCGCGCGTCGACGAGGTCGCGCGCGCCGACTCGGTCCCACTGGTACTCGGCGGCGATCACTCCATCGCGATGGGCACCCTCGCAGGGATGCATCGCGCGCGCGGCGCAGGTGGGTTGCTGTGGATCGACGCGCACGGTGATCTCAACCGACCCGAGACGTCACCTTCAGGCAACGTGCACGGGATGCCACTGGCGGCCGCGCTGGGCGCCTGCGGTTTCGATCTCAACGGTTTCGATCCACCGCCGTGGGTCGATCCCAAGCGCGTTGCCCTGGTTGGCATCCGCTCGTTGGATCCCGGCGAGAAGGCATTGGTAAGCGCTCTCGGTCTCAAGGTGTTCACGATGGCCCATATCGACCGGCGCGGGGTGGCGAAGATCATGGCCGACGCGTTGGACGTCGTGCGCGGTGATGGTTACGTCCACATCTCGCTCGACGTCGACGCGTGCGATCCCGAGATCGCTCCGGGCGTCGGTACGCCTATCCGCGGCGGGCTCTCCTATCGCGAAGCTCACCTGGCGATGGAGCTGATCGCGGAAGCCGGCATCCTGTCGTCGATGGAGGTCGTCGAGGTCAATCCGATCCTCGATCACGCCGACGAGACCGGGATCCTCGCGGTCGAACTCGTGGCCAGCGCGCTGGGAGCCCGCATCCTCTAACCGTTTTGTGCTAACTCAGCGCCCTTATTGGGCACTATCAGCTACACAAATCGTTTCCGGGCGAGCGGCCTGGGTATCAGTCATCCGTGGAGATCGGCTACAAGCTCTCCAGCGAAGAGCATTCGGCGCGAGCGCTCGTCGAGAACGCGCGCAAGGCCGAGGAGGCTGGTTTCTCCTTCGCCTTGATCTCGGATCACTACCACCCGTGGATCGACAAGCAGGGCGAGAGTCCGTTCGTTTGGGGAGTCCTGGGCGCCATCGCGGAAGCGACCGACGACCTGCGAGTGGGCACGGGCGTAACGGCTCCGATCATCCGTATCCACCCTGCGATCCTGGCGCAGGCCACGGCTACGGCGGCCGCGCTGATGCCCGGCCGGTTCTTCTTCGGGGTCGGTTCGGGCGAGTTCCTGAACGAGCATGTGCTCGGCGATCGCTGGCCCGAGACACCGGTGCGCCTCGAAATGCTCGAGGAAGCGATCGAAGTGATCCGGCTGTTGTGGAAAGGCGGCCAACAGAGTCACCATGGTCGCCACTACACGGTCGAGAACGCGCGGCTGTACTCACTGCCCGACGAGGCGCCTCCGATCTACATCGCGGCCGTGGGGGAGAAGGCCGCGACTCTCGCCGGGAGGAAAGGAGACGGTCTGATCGCCACGTCACCGGATGACGCCGCGATCAAGGTGTTCGAGGGTTCCGGCGGCAAGGGCAAGCCGAAGTACTGCGAGGTCCAGGTCTGCTGGGCGGAATCGGATGCGGCTGCCAAGAAGACGGCGCACGCATGGTGGCCCAACGCGGTCATGGGTGGACAGCTCGGTCAGGACCTCGCGCTGCCGTCGTTATTCGAAGCGGTGGCCGAACACATCGAGGCCGACGACCTCACCGATTCGGTTTCCCTCGGACCCGACCCCGATGCACACATCGAGGGCATCAGGAAGTTCGCCGATGCCGGGTACACGCATATCTGCGTCCACCAGATCGGCCCGGACCAGGAGGGGTTCTTCGAGTTCTACCGCGACCAAGTTCTCCCGAAGCTCAGCTGAGATTACCGATAGATAGCGCTGCTCTGATTCGCTTCGGGTCGCGCCTGCGGCGCTCTCACCCGAAGCTCAGCTAGGGGGCGCGCCCTCGTGTAACACGCGGCCTTCCATGCCGCCCGCGACGGTAACGACTTCACCAGTGACGTGTCCGGAGACAACGTCGGATGCGAGCGCGACAACTATCCGCGCGACGTCGTCTGCTTGTCCGAGTTTCCGCAATGCCATCGTGCGCGTTACGCGCTCCGCGACGGTTCCGTCGGTCAACGCGTCGCGCGTCATCTCGGTTCGGGTCCAGCCGGGGCACACGACGTTGACTCGACCCAAAGGGGCGATGCGCACGATCTCGTTCTTGAGGCTCTTCAGGAATCCTCCGGCGAGAGCGGACTTCGCAGCGGCGTAGTCCGCGTGACCCGCTTCTCCGAAGATCCCCGCTGTTGACGAGATGATCACTATGTTGCCGACTCCCGTCGTGGCGACATGTCGCAAGAACGCGCGGCACGTCAGGTACGTGGCTTCGAGGTTCGTCGCGATGGTGTCGCGCCAACGTTGAAGAGATAGTTCCCAAACGGGTTCGTCCTCGCTCGGCCACTTCCCCGCGTTCGCGACGAGGACGTCGAGCCTCCCGAGCCCCTCGAGCGCGGCAGGGATGAGGCGGTCCGCTTCGGACTCCACCGTGAGGTCGGCCGGGAGAGTGGTGCCGCCGATCTCGGCGGCGAGATCCTCCGCGCGGCCCCCGCTCGTTCGGTAGTGCACTCCAACGCGGGCGCCCTCGGCCGCGAACGCACGAACCAGCGCACTGCCGATCCCACCCGCGCCCCCCGTTACGAGCACGCCTTTTCCCGCCAGTCCCATATCCATCACGAGCGAAGATAACTTCAGCAATCCATGAAAGACATCGGGATTGTGGGGATGCCGTATTCGGGGAAGACAACCCTCTTCACGGCACTCACTCGCAGCGGGACCGCCGGTGGGCGTTCTAACCAGGCCGTTGTCGACGTGCCCGACGAGCGACTCTCCGTTCTCGCCGGCCTCGAAAACTCCAAGAAGATCGTGCACGCCAAGGTCCGCTTCGTGGACGTCCCCGGCGGATTGACCGCCCAGGGCATCGGCGAGTTCCGCCAGACGGATGCGCTCTGCATCGTCGTGCGTGCCCACGGCGCCGACGCCGATCCGAAGAGCGAGCTGGCATCGGTCGAGGCGGAGTTGATCCTGGCCGATCTCGCGAGCGTCGAGTCCGCCCTTCCCAAGGCGGAGAAAAAGGCGCGCTCACAACCTGAAGCGAAGCTCGAAGCCGACGTCCTTTCCACGGCGCTGGATCTACTGAACGCCGAACGGCCGTTGCGTGACGGTGCGTTCGACGACAACGCGCAGAAGCTCCTGCGCGGGTTCGGCCCCCTCACGTTGAAGCCGTGGATCGTGGTCGCGAATGTGGGGGAGGGCGACGATCTGCCGGAGGGCCTTCCGGATGGTGCGCTCGCGATCAGCGCGTCGCTCGAGGCCGAGGTGGCCGGTATGGAAGCCACCGACGCAGCCGAGTTGCTTGCCGGCTTCGGCGTATCCGAACCGGGGCTCGACCGCGCCATCGCCGCCTGCTACCGGGCTCTCGACCTGATCACGTTCCTGACGACCGGAGAAGACGAATCGCGCGCCTGGGAGGTGCGACGCGGCGCCAAGGCACCGGAAGCGGCAGGCGTGATCCACACCGATCTGGAGCGCGGCTTCATTCGGGCGGAAGTCGTGCATTACGACGAAGTGGTCGCGGCAGGGTCGTGGGACGCGGCGAAGGCGGCCGGCAAACTGCGTGTCGAAGGTAAGGATTACGTTGTCGCAGAAGGCGACGTGCTGAACATCCGCTTCGCCGTCTAGCGCCGAGATTGCATCTCGTGTGCGTTTTCCGCTACGCCATGCAATCTCGGCAGGTCCGCTCAGACGAGTGCGACCCCGCCGGACCGACGGGGATCGAAGACCGCTTCGACCGCTCCGTCGTCGCTCACCGACGCGGCCTGAAGACCGCCGAAATACATATGGATCTCTGGGAAATGACGGGTCGTGTAGGGGAGTGCGTCGCCCGGTAGGTCGAGTTCGAAACAGAGGAGCTCACCGTCGGGACGTGCATCCAGATGGGCGCGCGGCCCGGCGACCGCATCTTGCAGGGACTCGTTATCGATCGCGAGCCTGAGGAGGGTCTGCACGATCGCACTGACGATCCGGTCGGCACCGGGCGAGCCGAGGCCGACTGTTATCCCGGGGCCGGTTGCGATCGTCGGCGTCATGTTCGAATGACAGCGTGATCCCGGGGGAAGCCGGTGAACGCCGAGCGGATTCAACTCCTCCTCGCCGAGCGAGTTGTTCAACAGGATCCCGTGGACGACAACGGCGGCGCCGTAGCCATTCGACTCCGTGAGCGAGCACACGTAGCCGTCTGCATCGGCGCTCGATGAGTGCGTCGTCTCGGGAGAGCGACCCCGCAAGCTTTGCAACGCATCCTGGAAGGCGGCCGCGATGCCGTCGGGATCCTGATAGCGCTCTCTCCGGTATCCCATCGCGGCGCGTTGAGCCTCGACGACGGCCGTCATTCGCTCCACGGGATCCTTGAGGTCCGCGCCTTCGAGAAGCGCAAGCATGTGGACCAATACCGCACCCCCCACACCCGGCGGAGGGTTGGATGCAATCTCCCAACCGAATGCCTCGGCTTGGATCGGCATCCTCACCTCGGCGCGATAGGACTTCAGGTCCTCCAAAGTCATGAATCCGTCGCGCTGGGCGATCGTGCGCGTGATCTCCTCACCGAGTTCGCCTCCGTAGAGCGCGTCCGGGCCTTGCTCTGCGATCGTCGTCAATGTGTCTGCGAGCTCACTCTGAACGATGGTTTCACCCTCGCGTAATAGGCGGGCGTCTCGGGTCAGCATCGCGACCGCCGCGGGATCGCGCGACCACATGGGTTCATAGGTGACCGAGAGGTAAAAGTCGGATGTCTTCGGGAACGGGAAGCCTTCGCGCGCTGCGCGGATGGCATCTTCGAACAGCGCGGGCCACTCGATCCGCCCGTGGCGCTGCCACGCGGTGTGTACGGCGGCGAGCACACCGGGCACACCTACTGCTCCCGCACCGACGTACGTGTACATCCCGTTGGAGTAGTCGAGGAAGACGCGCTCGGATCCTTGGCCCGGCTCGTCCGGAGTTCCCATGGGCATCGCGTTGTTGCCGTCGATGATCTCGACGGTTCCGTCCGGCGTCCGGACCGCGATGAAACCGCTGCCGGCAACCGATGCGAAGAAGGGCTCGGCCACCCAGGCCATGACGGCGGAAGCCAGGCAGGCATCCACGGCATTCCCACCGGCGCGCGCGACTTCGGCCGCGGCCTCTGCGCCGAGCCGGTTACCCGAAGCCACCGCCAAACGAGGTGTGTCCACCGGCGTCAGGTTATCGAGCGCGCACCTACACTTCCCGCCGTGCCTCGTCGCCTCCAGTTGAAAGACTCGATCAGGAGCGATCGATCCGCGCAGGCAGTCATGAGGGTCGTGCGTGACCCCGCGACGTGGCCTACATGGCAATCCGAGATCACGAGCACGCACGGGCCGGCGCCGCTCGATATCGGTGACGAGGTGCTCGGGAAAGCAAAGATGCTTGGGTTCGCGGTTGAGGGCCGGAGCGAAGCAACCTCCGTTGACGATCAGCATTTCGTGGAAGACGTGGTGGTCGGCGTTCGCATGATCGTGACCTACTCCGTTGCAGAACACGCAGGAGGGTGCACGATCACGCGCACGGTCGAGACGGAGCTTCCCGGAGGACCGCTTGGCCGGCTCCTCGCGTTCCCGCTACGTCGCCGGTTGAAGAAGATGCAGGTCCAGGTCCTGCACGCGCTCGCCGATCAGGCTTCCGAAGGCTCCTGAACGAGCTCTGCCATCGACGCCATCGAGTCCATGAGGTCTCGCAATGAAACGATCCCGACGGGGTCGTCCATCTCCATCACGAGCAAGTGTCGGAAACCACCTTCCGTCATCGTCTTCACCGCCTTGACGAGATCCCATCCGGGGGAGCCGCTCACGACGTCGCGCGTCATCACGTCCGCCACGGTCGTCTCGTCGACGTTCTGTTTCTGCGCGACGGCGTGAAGGATGTCGCGCTCGGTGATGATGCCCGCGACCTTCTCCTTCTCGATAGCGATGGCACAGCCGACGCCGCGATCGCTCATGACTTCAGCGGCGCGCCGCAACGTGCTGCTTGGGTCGACGGTGAGCAAATGGCGGATCGCGATATCTCTCAGGAGCTTCATCGGGGCGCAATCTTGTCCCACGCTTGACCAGGCGGCAAGTCCGGTAGCGTCCGCCCCATGATCGTTGGGGCACATGTGCCTTCGAAGGCACCGCTCGAGGAAGCGGCGGCCGTGGGGGCCGGGTGCGTCCAGATGTTCGTGGGGCCTCCCCAGTCCTGGAAGAAGCCGCCGCCCCGGGAGGATGTCGAGGAGCTCAGGGCCTCGCCCCTCCCCATCTACGTCCACGCGCCCTACCTGATAAATGTCGCCTCGCCCAACAACCGCGTGCGTATCCCCTCGCGCAAAATCCTCGCGCAGACGGTCGAGGCGTCTGCCGCGATCGGGGCCGCGGGCATCATCGTGCATGCCGGCCATGCCGAGGACGGGATCGAACGAGGGTTCATCCGGTGGCGAAAGGTCTTCGAGGAACTCGAGACCGATACCCCGATCCTCATCGAGAACACCGCCGGCGGCACGAACGCGATGGGCAGGAAAGTCGAAACGCTTGCGCAACTCTGGGAGCACCTGAGCGATTTCGAA
>JALZEA010000052.1 GCA_030862265.1 Actinomycetota bacterium
GGACTGAGTGAAACCGAGCTTCGCGAGAAGATGCATCACCTTCGGTCGCGTGAACGCTTCGGATAGCAGGATCAGATCGGGGTGCTTCTGCTTCAGCTCGTCGATCAGCCACTCCCAGAACGCGAATGACTTCGTGTGCGGGTTATCGACCCTGAATATCTTCACGCCGTGATCGATCCAGAACGTGATAACTCGGCGCAGCTCCGTCCACAGTCCTTCGCGGTCGGCCGTGTCGAAATTGACCGGGTAGATGTCGTGGTACTTCTTCGGCGGGTTCTCGGCGTATTGGATCGAGCCGTCCGGACGCGACACGAACCATTCCGGATGTTCCTCCACCCACGGATGGTCGGGCGAGCACTGGATCGCGAAGTCGAGGGCGACCTCCAGCCCCAGACGCTTGGCGGCCCCCACGAACGCGTCGAAGTCCTGAATCGTCCCGAGGTCTGGATGTATCGCGTCGTGTCCGCCCTCGGGTCCGCCGATGGCCCACGGGCTTCCGACGTCGTCCGAGGTTGCTTCGAGGGTGTTGTTCTTGCCTTTCCGATAGGCCCTGCCGATCGGATGGATCGGAGGCAGATACACGACATCGAAACCCATATCGGCGATCCGTTGGAGTTCACCGGCAGCGGTCTTGAACGTTCCGTGCTTCGTCTTGGTGCCGGTCGAGCGAGGAAAGAACTCGTACCACGCGCCGAACCGGGCGCGTTCGCGATCGACCATGAGTTCGAACACCTGTGAGGTAGTGGCGTCGCTCCTGTCCGGGTACTTCGCCATCAACGTGGCCAGCTTCGGATCCAGCGCCGCCGTTATGCGCGGGTCGGGCTTGTCCACCGGCGCTGGCTCGCCAACCGTCGGCGCGCGCAACGCGGCGATCGCGCCGGTCAGCTTCGGGCGCTGCGATGCGGGAACCGCAGACGATCGAGCTTCTAATAAGAGGACACCTTCGGCGAGTTCGACCGAGACGTCCTGGCCCGCCGCCGCTTTCTTCTCGAGACCCGACCGCCACGTCGAGAATCTGTCGGTCCACGCCTGGATCGAGTACTGGTAGCGACCGATCTTCTCGGGACGGAACGAACCACTCCAGCGGTCGTTCGGGAGAGGCGTCAGCGGCGACTCCGACCAGCGTGTGGCGCCGGGCCCCCGGAAGCGGACCGCGGCTGCCAGCAGTGCCGTCCCGTCTCGGAAGATGTCGGCCGCGACCGCGACGCGGTCGCCGACGATCGCCTTGGCGCGATAGCGACCGCAGTTGACCTGAGGCCTGATCGCTTCGATCTGGATATGGCTCGGCTCCGGCTTCGCGGCCACGTCCCTCCTCGGCTAGGCGCGTGTTTTCGCGGTCTTTAAAGACCAGGATAGACGTCCATTACCCTTGCTCCCTCTGATGAAAGCACTACGCAGCTTTGCCGTGCGAGCGTCCTTGCCCGAGCCCCTCGGAGTGTTGCTCACGATCGCCACCAACCTGCGGTGGAGCTGGGATCCGAGAGCCGTCGATCTTTTCCGTTGGGTCGATACGGATGCCTGGGAGCGAGCCGACCACGATCCCGTCCGCATGCTCGGGCTCGTTTCGAGCGAGCGTTTCGAGCGACTCACCGAAGACGGACCGTTCATGTCTTTCCTCGCGAGCGTCGACGAGGATCTGCGGGGTTACCTCGAGAAGCCGCGCTGGTTCCAATCGCTCAAGGGTCGAACGAAGCCAAAACAGGTCGCTTACTTCTCGCCCGAGTTCGGCGTCAGCGAAGCATTGCCGATCTATTCGGGGGGACTCGGCGTTCTCGCGGGGGATCACCTCAAGGCTGCGAGCGATTTGGGTGTCCCTCTCGTCGGTGTCGGACTTCTCTATCGTCAGGGCTACTTCCGCCAAGCGTTGAACGCGGACGGCTGGCAGCAGGAGTACTACCCGGCGCTCGATCCGCACGGTATGCCGCTGACACTGCTGTCCTCCGACGACGGATCGGCGCTCAAGATCGAAGTTGACCTCGCCGGCGCGCGTTGCGTAGCGCAGTTGTGGCTCGCGAATGTGGGGCGAGTGCCCCTCATCCTCATGGATTGCGACGTCGAGGACAACGAACCCGAAGAGCGAGGTGTAACCGACCGTCTGTACGCGGGAGGTGGAGAACACCGTTTGCGCCAGGAGATCGTCCTGGGGATCGGAGGCGTCCGCGCGCTCCAGGCTGCGGGCTTTACTTGTGACGTCTTCCATTCCAACGAAGGCCACGCGGGCTTCCTCGGTCTCGAAAGGATCCGTCAGCTCGTCGTGACGACCGACATGTCGTTCGAAGAGGCGCTGGAAGCCGTGCGCGCCGCGACGGTCTTCACGACGCACACCCCGGTGCCGGCCGGCATCGACGTTTACGAGGAAGATCTGTTGGAGCGCTACTTCGACAACTTCGCGAAGGAATGCAACGTGTCCTTCGGCGACCTGATGAGGATCGGACAGCTCGATCCGGTAGCCGAGGAGACGTCCGAGGCGCCCAGGTTCAACATGGCCGTTATGGGCTTCCGCTTAGCAGGCCGCTCCAATGCGGTCAGCAAGCTGCATGGGCACGTTTCACGAATGATCTTCTCCGAGTTGTGGCCGTCGGTCCCGAGCGAAGAGTCGCCGATAGCCTCCGTCACGAATGGGGTGCACACGTCCACCTGGATCGGGCCCGAGATGCGAGAGATCCTCGACCGCCACCTGGCGCCGGGGTGGGCCGAAAGAGGCGAGGTCGCCATGGATCGCGTCTCTGAGGTGCCGGACGCCGAACTCTGGCGGGCGCGCGAGCGAGCTCGGGAACGGCTCGTGTATTTCGTTCGACGGCGGGTGCGGGGGCAATTGCTGGCGCGCGGTGCGGCCGAATCCGAGACGGGTTGGACCGAGGAGATCTTCGATCCGGGGATCCTCACCATCGGGTTCGCGCGTCGTTTCGCCCAGTACAAACGAGGCTCGCTGATCCTCTCCGATGTCGAACGTTTGAAGAGGCTGCTGCAGTCCGGTGATCGTCCCATCCAGATCGTGATGGCCGGGAAAGCGCATCCGCTCGACGACGGCGGCAAGGAGATGATCCAGGCGCTGCATCACTTCGCGGCCGACCCGGACATCAGATTGCGGTTCGCGTTCATCGAGGACTACGACATGGAGGTTGGCCGCGTCCTGTGCCAGGGCTCGGACGTGTGGCTCAACAATCCACGGCGCCCCCTGGAGGCGTGCGGGACATCGGGAATGAAGGCGGCCCTGAACGGCGCACTCAACTGCTCGATCCTGGATGGGTGGTGGGACGAGTGCTACGACGGCACGAATGGGTGGGCGATCGGCACTCGCGACCCCTTCCCGGACCCCGATCATCAGGATCGGGTCGAAGCCAGCGCCTTGTACGACCTCCTTGAACGTGAGGTCGTCCCTCGGTTCTACGACCGACCGGAAGGTCCCATCCCGCGGCGATGGGTCGAGAGGACGAAGCAGTCGATCTCGTCACTGGGATCCTTTGTCACGGCCGACAGGATGGTGCGCGATTACGTCGACACCCTTTATTCACCGGCGGCGAAACAAGGCCGCGAGCTCGCGACCGACTCTTATGCGCGCGCCCGCGCGCTGGCACACTGGAAACGACACATCCGCGACGGATGGGGCGACGTTCAGGTGATCGACGTGGACGGTGACTTGTCTGCCGCCGGCGTGGGGGAAAAGCGACACGTCTCGGCGACGGTCAGAGTGGGCCGGCTCTCGACCGAAGAACTGTCGGTCCAGCTCGCGCATGGGCGCGTGGGCGCCAACCAGGAGCTGTTCGATCCTCAGGTGGTCGAGATGCGCGCCGATCAATGCGTCGACGGGACGTGTACGTATCACGGCTCTTTCACGACCGACCAGGCAGGGCTCTACGGCTACTCGGTAAGGGTCGCGCCGCGTCATGATGACCTCGCGAACCCGATGGACCTCGGTCTCCTCACCTGGGCCTGACCGAGTTCACGACTCGTCCCGAACTTTCCGGGACGTTCGGGATGGTCGCCTCGACGCACTGGATCGCGTCGGCGGTAGGGATGGGCGTGCTCGAGAAAGGCGGCAACGCGTTCGATGCCGCGGTCGCGGCCGGATTCGCGTTGCAGGTCGTCGAACCCCACCTCAACGGTCCCGGTGGGGAGGTGCCAATCATCCTGTACCGCGCGGAGCGCGACGAGGTCCTTGTCGTCGATGGTCAGGGTGTCGCTCCGGCCGCGGCGACCATCGCCGCGTTCCGTGAACGGGAACACGACCTGATCCCCGGTACCGGGCTCGAGGCGGCTTGCGTGCCGGGGGCGTTCGGCGCGTGGCTCCTCGTCCTTGCGGAGTTCGGCACGATGTCGTTGCGAGACGTCTTGTCGCCCGCGATCGAACTCGCAGGTGGTGGTTTCCCGCTGGTACCGAGGATCTCGTCGACCATCGAGGCCGTTGCGGATGTCTTCCGAGACGAATGGCCGAGCTCCGCGGACGTCTACCTACGAGATGGCCCCCCGGGTGCCGGGACGCGCTTCCGCAACACGGACCTCGCGGCGAGCTATGAGGGGATTCTCAGTGAGGCCGAGAGTGGAGGCGCCGGTCGCGACGAGCAGATCGAAGCGGCGCGGGTCGCCTTCTATGAGGGATTCGTCGCCGAAGCTATCGACGCATTCGTTCGCGAGGCGAACGGTTTCCTGACGGGTGACGATCTCGCGAAGTGGCACGCCTCGACGGAAGCTCCGGCCCGCGGTGCGTGGGAGACGCCGAGTGCCGGCCGTACGGGCGCGGTCTACGAAGTGTGCAAGTGCGGGCCCTGGACGCAAGGTCCGGTGTTCCTGCAACAGTTGGAGCTGGTTGCGGGCGTGGACCTGGCCTCGATGGGCCACGCAACGACCGAATACATCCATACGGTCGTTGAGGGGGCGAAGCTCGCGTTTGCCGACCGCGAGTTCTTCTACGGTGATCCTCGATTCGTGGATGTTCCGCTAGATGACTTGTTGTCGGGCGAGTACGCCGACATCCGTCGACGGCTCATCGATCGTGACGCCTCACTCGAGCTTCGCCCTGGAGGACCCGGCGGCCGGGCCGCTGTCGCGCCCCCGGTGACGCTCGTTGGTGACGTCGCGCCTGCGCATCTGCGTGGCGTTGGGGAGCCGACGCGCGGCGATACGTGCCATGTCGACGTCGTCGACCGTTTCGGCAACATGATCGCGGCGACCCCGAGTGGAGGTTGGCTGCAGAGTTCACCGGTCGTGCCGGGCTTGGGTTTCCCCCTCGGCACGCGCATGCAGATGTTCTGGCTTGACGAGAAGCACCCCGCGGGCCTCGCTCCCGGCAAGCGTCCGCGGACGACGCTCACGCCCTCGCTCGCGCTACGTGACGGAGAGCCTTATATGGCGTTCGGCACACCGGGTGGGGACACGCAGGACCAATGGTCCTTCAATTTCTTCTTGAACCATGTCGTTTTCGGGATGGATCTGCAGGCCGCGATCGATGCGCCGATGTTCCACACGGATCATTTCCCGAGTTCGTTCTTCCCGCGCGCCGCGGCGCCCGGCGTGATCGAGATCGAAGATCGCGTGCATCCTGAGGTGATCGAAGAATTGCGCGGACGGGGCCACGTGGTTGTGGTGGCGCCTTCCTGGTCCCTCGGCCGTCTCAGTGCCGTAGCTCGCGACGGAGACCTCTTGAAAGCCGCCGCCAACCCCCGAGGCATGCAGGGCTACGCCGTAGGCCGCTAACGAAGCCGTTTCTTTGGCACGTCCACCACCTTTGAGGTGGTCAACATCTCGAGAAAGCCTCGAACGACAGAACCGACCTCGTCTCGCTGCGGTCTAAAAGATCAAGGAGTCCGAGTGAGCCAGAGGAGAAGGGGACTATGCGAGCGGTTCGGCTTTGTCTTGCGGGCGTGATCGTTGCGTCGCTGGTTGTGCTTGTCGGCGGAAGCGCCCGAGCGGGCGGGGGCGGGGCGATGTGGGACTTCAACGGTAAGCAGCATTACGAGATCGCTTTCGTCCCGGGCGATACCGTTGAGGCGAGTACATCCGTGTGGATCTCGGCATCGGATCTCGGACGACCTGAGGATGGGCCTTTCCACGGCTATCTCGTCAGGCCGACCGAAGACGGGCCGTGGCCTCCGCCTGTTCCCGACGATGCGATTTACCTCGGCGAGATCGCCGTCGAGGAACGCACGCCGGATCACGGAACGGCGCGCATGACATTCACGGTGCCCGAAGTTGAGCCGGGGGATTATCGGTTGCTCCACTGTAATGACCCATGCACGACCTCTCTGGGTGACATCATGACGACGCCTCTCACCGTGGCTGCGACGCACGGTGAGGGCGAGCTGCTCGTCGAGACGAGGCAACTCGAGCAACGGGCTGATGAATATCTGTTCCGCATCAAGCGCCTCGAGCGAGCCCTAAAGGACCACAGGGAGGAACGACACGGCGCCAAGATCGAGGCGCTGCGAGACCAAATCTCGAAACTTGCCGCTCGTGTCGAGCTACTGGACAACCGGCCCGAGTCTCGCGTCCTGGAGGGAAGTCTCGGTGCGGGGGCGGCACTAACCGCTTCGGGTGCCGCGTGGTGGGCCCTTCGGCGCCGCCGAGATCTATAGATCGGCCAGGGATACCCGGTGCACCTGGTGCACGGGGTGCAGGGCTGCACCGGCTCCACCGGCCTACTCCGCGTAGATCGCCACGCTTTCGGTCGGCAGCCTGACGGTCGTTCCGTCGGGAAGAGGGTCCTTACCCGACGACAACTGAAGAGTTGAGTGCGCCGGCACAGGCACCTCCGCCTCGGCCCCCGAGAAGTTGCAAGCCACCCAGACGTGTTCGCCGAGCGTGCCCCGGCGCAGCACGAGCCAGGCCGGGGCTTCGGAGTGCTGGACGTCCGCGACGTCGAGCCGGCCGTCGGATAGCGCCGGCAGCGCCCGCCGGAGCCGGATCAGCTCACGATGCCATTCCAAGAGATCGGCATGGCGCGGATCGTCGAGTTCGTCCCAGCGAATTTTCGACGTCAGGAACGTCTCTTCCGATTGTGGGTCCGGGACCGCATCGGGGTCCCACCCGAACGCGGCGAACTCGGCCTTGCGTCCCTTCGAAACGGCTCGGCCGAGCTCCTCATCGCGGTGATCCGTGAAGTAGAGAAAGGGCGTCGTTGCACCCCACTCTTCTCCCATGAACAGCATCGGCACGAACGGAGATGTGAGGACGAGTGCGGCCGCCACTTTGACGAGCTCGGGCGACATCAATGCGCTCGAGCGCTCGCCCCGCGCGCGATTGCCTATCTGGTCGTGGTTCTGCAGGTAACCGAGAAAGCGATAACCCTCGGCTTCCGCGATCGGTCGGCCGTGTCTGCGTCCTCGAAAGCTCGAATGCTGACCGTCGTAGACGTACGCGTGTCGTAACGACTTTGCGACGTCGTCCAAGGATCCGAAGTCGGCGTAGTAACCGGTCGTCTCGCCGGTCAGGAGCGCATGGAGCGAGTGATGGAAGTCGTCGCTCCATTGCGCGTCTACTCCGTAACCTCCTCGGTCCTTGCTCCATACGACCTTTGGATCGTTGAGGTCGCTCTCTGCGATCACCCAGAGATCGCGACCGAGTTGTGCCTCGAGTGTCTGCACCGAATCGGCGAGTTCTTCGAGCAGATGCACGGCAGACGTGTCGACGATCGCGTGGATCGCGTCGATGCGCAGACCGTCCAAGTGGTAGTCGCGCAGCCACATGAGCGCGTTATCGATGAAGAACGCGCGCACCTCATCGGAACCCGCTCCGTCCAGGTTGACGGCCGCGCCCCAAGGCGTCCCGTAACGATCGGTGAAGTAGGGGCCGAACTCGTTGAGATAGTTCCCGGCCGGACCGAGGTGGTTGTAGACGACGTCCACGACCACGGCGAGGCCGCAAGTGTGAGCGGCATCGACCAACCGCTTGAGTCCATCGGGCCCGCCGTAGCCATGATGTGGCGCGTACAGATCCACGCCGTCGTAGCCCCAGCCTCGATCTCCCGAGAATTCGGCGAGCGGCATCAGCTCGATCGCGTTCACGCCCAGGTCGGTCAGATGATCAAGTCGACCGATGGCCGCGTCGAAGGTGCCCTGGGGCGTGAAGGTTCCGACGTGAAGTTCGTATAGACGCGCCGCAGGCAACGGGAAGCCGCTCCACGCGTGGTCGGTCCACTCGAAGTCCGCGTGGTCGACGGTGCGCGAAGGACCATCGATGCCCTCGGGCTGCCATGACGAGCGAGGGTCGGGCCGGGGCGGCCCGCCGTCGAGCGAGAACGAGTAGTCGGTTCCGGGCTCGAGATCGGGGCCCTCGAACCAGCCGTCCTGCCCCGGAGTGAGCTCTCGACGACCCTTGTCGAGCACGACGTCGACCCGGCGCGGATGCGGTGCCCACACCCTCATGCGGATACTCCGGGCTCTTTCTTTGAACCCGCTTCCGATCTCACTCGCGGGCGCAAGGTCTCTTCGAATTCGATCGTCGCCTCCGGTTCGAGGTCCAGGCTCCACTGCATCGTCACGACGACGCCCTGGTGCATGGGCACCAGTCCTTCCAGCGTTGCCGAGGCCGTCTCGACGGTGCTCCACGTGATCTGTCCGCCGGGGTCGCACTTGGCCTCGAGCTCGACCTCGGCTTCGGCTTGCCGAACGGTCCACCCTTCGGCCGTCGAAACGACTTCGGTCACCTGGTCGTCGCGGCCGAGGTTCAGCGGAAGAGCGGCGGTTCGGCTGCCGAAGCTCCCACGGCGCGGTTTCTTTCCGAGGTTCGTAATGCGCCGTCGGCATACGAGGCCTGCGGCGGTCACCGCGAGCCGCTTTTCCACGTGGACGCCATCGGTCTCGGTGCTGAACGTCGCGTTTGTCCCATCGACCTTGACCACCCACTGAGATGTCACGCGCGCACCGTCGATCAGGTCGATGAGTCCACCGAGCGGTGCTTCGTCGAACGTGAGTGAGTCTCGATCGACGTCGGCCCGGGCCTGGACCACTGCCATCTCGTCATCTTCTTGTTCCTCGGGAGGGTTCTCCTCGGCGAGGTGGTACGCCTCGCGGTGCCGGGCTGCGACCGCCAGGAGGTTCGCACCGAATCCCCAGTCGTCAAGCTCGATGAGGCGGGCGTCGGCTATCGACACGACCGCTGCACCCCAGTGCCCCGTGATGAGGAGCTCGTCACGTGCGTCGGCGTCGAGATCGACGAGACGGATTTCGGGGCCCGGCCGCACGGCGGCCTCTGCTTCCATCAGGTGATGCCATAGCGCGGAGCGCATGAAAGCGAGATAGAGACCACCGAACGCGCCGTGCCAGTAAGCACAGTTGCATTGGGCCCGATAAAGAGCCCGCAACGCCGCGCTCGGCGCACCGGCGGCGTGCACTTCGTCGCTCACCGAGAGCATGCGTTTCTGGAGCTGGTTGACCTCCGGATACTTGGCCATGAACGCGCGCCAGGGAGCGCCTCTTATAAACGGCAATAGGCCCTCGGGGTCTTCCACGGCGAGTCGTCGGCGCGCCCCACCGACGATCAGACGAGCGGCCGCCGGCAGCGCCCAGGTCATCATCTCCTCGTAGGAGGACGACGGAAGGTACACACGGCCCTCAGGTTCGGCCTTCATCGCATGCGTTCCCAGAGTCGTCAGCGCGATGTCTCCGGCGAGGTCTTCCAATGCGGTGAAGAACGATTCCAACCAGCCGTCCTTGTAAACGCGGTCGTGCGTTTCGGGCCATTCGCCGAACTTTTCGCCGTCGTCCGCGTAGACGAACAGGCGATCTTCGGCCGCACTGCGGATGTGTTCGACAACCCGATCTACTCGCTTGTAAGGGATGAGGTAGCGCAACCTGCGGTCGCCCGCGTAGACGAGTAGAGGCCGGCCATCGTGTTCCGTGACGAACGGTCCCTTCAACTGCTCGTCGGTGATCCCGACCGAATGGAACATCGTGTCATCGACGACGGTGTAGTGGGCGCCCGCGTCGACGAGAGAAGTCACCACGTCCTGTTCCCAAACGCGCTCGGTAAGCCACGCGCCGGTGGCGTCCGCGCCATATGACGTGGCGAGGTGATCCGACATCATGCGGATCTGCCCGACGCGGTCGCGCAGGGGGATTGCAGCCAGGATGGGCTCGTAGAACCCGCCCGTCATCAATTCAACCTGTCCACGCTCGACGAGGGCCGCGATGGTATCGATGACGTCGATCGCGTTGGCCTCGAGCCATTCGAGCAGGCACCCCGAATAGTGAAGAGTCATGGGCACACCCGGGTGATTAGCGAGGACCTCTAGGAACGGGCGGTAGCAGCGATCGGTAGCGTTCTGAACGACGCGGTCGAGATTGCCCACCGGCTGGTGGAAGTGGACGGCGAGCGCGAGTTGCTTCACCGCTCGGCTACCAACAGCGAGACGGGGAATGCCGTGAGCAAACCGTCAAGAGAGATCACACCGTGGTGGGGCTTGCCCGACAATACGTCGCGCCATTCTCCGGGCGGCAGCGACATCGTCGTGTCCCCCCATCCATCACCGCGCGTCACGGGCCAACGTTGCGTGATCGCGATCACATCGGTGCCACGACGATGCGCGATCACGTGCTCGCCGTGGTCGCCGTCCCCCCAGAGGGCCTCGTAACTGCCGCGGAACGCGTCCGGCCGTTCGCTACGGAGCCGCAAGGCGCGCGAGATGAGGAAGAGCTTCGGGACCCCTTCGTCGGATCGGGCAAGGGCCTCCACGCAAGACAACGACTGGACGTCCTCGAGCAGGGCGCGGCGCCGCTCGTAGTCGACCGGCCTCCGGTTATCGGGGTCGACGAGGCTCAGGTTCCAGAGCTCCGACCCCTGATAGATGTCGGGCACTCCGGGACACGTCAGTTTCAGCAGAGTCTGGCTGAGGGAATTGATTCTGCCGGGTTCGATGAGACCTTCGACGAAAGCTTCGAGGTCGTCGGTGAAGCGCGTGTCTCCCAGGATCGTGGCTACGAAGTCGGCGAGAGCGCGGTCGTAGGCGGTATCCGGCGCGACCCAGGACGTGCGCAGCTTCGCCTCCTTGGTCGCCTTCGCCACATAGGTCTGGGCCCTTTCGGCAGACAAAGGCCAGGCCCCCACGAGTGTCTGGTACAGCGAGTACTCCACGTCGGTTTGGGCCAGTCCGTCGCGGAAATGTCGCCGATTGACGTCTCGCCAGCGACCAACGGCCGCGCTCCAAGCATCTGGGATCTCTGCCAGTACCAGGAGGCGAGCGCGTACGTCCTCCGACCGTTTCGTGTCGTGGGTCGAGGTCGCGAGCAACGTTTCCGGACTTTCCTGCGCTGCGCGTTCGTTCGCGGCGTGCCACTCTCCCAGAGAGATGCCCCAGGCACGTGGGTCGCCACCGACCTCGTTGAGGGCGATGAACCGGTTGTAGCGATAGAAGAACGTGTCTTCGACACCCTTGGCCATGATCGGACCGGTGGACTGTTGGAAGCGCATCGCGAACGCGTGTGCTTCCGAAGTGGGATGGCGAAGAAGAAGGACGTCTTTGAGGAAATCGAACAGCTCGACGTCGATGTCGGGCCGCTTCTTCTTGGCAGCAGCGATCGCGTCTGTGATCCGCTGGGCATCTGTCGGGCTCAACTCACCGGTGCGCGCATCCGCGTACGTGCGGTAAACGGTGAAGGCGGCGATCGTCTCGCGGATCGCCTGACGCACCAGCGGTCGAGTGAAGTCTCGCAGATCGCGGTGCTGCTCGCATACCGAGAGCATCAACTCGGTGAGTCGTTCCACGTCCGCGCTGAGCTCGGTGTTCATCACGAACAGCTTCGACTCGTATTCCAGGGCTTCGATGTCGTGGGGGCCTACGAGTTCCGCGTAGATGTCCGTCATGACCTTCTCGCCGTCGGCGGCTACCAGAACACGCTGCGCGCGCGCGAGGAACTCGTAGCCGGTGGTGCCTTGAACGGGCCAGTCTCGGGGCAAGCGTTCGCCGGCCGCCAGGATCTTCTCCACCCATACCGGCGTGTCGGGAACGGCAGCTCGCAGGCGTCCCAGGTATTCCGCGGGATAGCGGAGGCCATCGATGTGGTCGACGCGCAAGCCGTGAAGGCTTCCCCCTCGCACGAGCTCGAGCACTAGGGCATGAGTGTCGTCGAAGACCGCGGGGTGTTCGGTTCGTAACGCGGCGAGGTCGTTGATCGCGAAGAAACGACGGTAGTTGAGCTCGGCCCCCGCAACCCTCCAAGACGCGAGCCGATAGTGCTGACTATCGAGAACTTGATGCAGCGCGTCCGCATCCCGCGACAGCGTCGCCAGGTCGGCGTCGTCGGGCACCGACCCGAGTGCGGTCGGAAGCCGATGGTCGCCGTAGGCCACGACGATCTCGTCGCCCTCCCTTACGAGCGAGATCTTGCCGCTTTGTAGAACGCGCCCGTAGTGGTCTTCGAGGATCGGCAGCAGGATCTGTTGTTTGAGGCGGGCTTCCGGGGCGTCCCAGTCGATGTCGAAATAGCCGGCGTAGCGACTCTGGGGGCCGTGTTTGAGCACGTCCCACCACCACCGGTTCGCCCGGTCGGTCACCGCCATATGGTTCGGGACGATGTCCGCGATATGGCCGAGGCCCTCCCGAGCGAGCGCTCCCACCATCCGCTCGTAGCCGTCTCTCCCTCCCAGGTCCTGACTCAACTTCGAGTGGTCCACGACGTCGTAACCGTGCGTGCTTCCACTCCTCGCCTGCAGGTACGGCGAGCAATAGACGTGGCTTATCCCCAACGCGGCGAGATAGTCAGCGAGGGCGGCGACGTCGTCGAAATCGAAGTCGGCGTGTAGCTGCACGCGGTAGGTCGCACGCACGTCACGCGACACGCTGAAGCACCATCACTGCCCGCCCGAACACGGGCACTTCTTCCCCCGCCTTGAAGATCTTCGAACCTTCATCCAAGCCAGGGTCGTTCGTGTCGATCATCGCCGCCCACTCGTTGCCCCACGCACCGATCGGCAGCGTGAACATGATCTCGTCGTCGTGTGCGTTGAACAGCATGAGGAACGAATCGTCGGTGATCTTTTCTCCGCGGGGGGCGGGTTGTGCGATCTCGTCTCCGTTCAGGAATACTCCGATCGAACGCGCGAAGCCTTCGTTCCACTGTTCTTCGGTCATCTCTTCGCCTGCGGGATCGAACCATCCGATGTCGGTGACCCCGGCACCTCGCAACGCGCGCGTCTGGAACCATCTCCGCCTGCGGAAGACGGGATGGCTCGCCCGCAGATGCATGAGACGCCGGGCCCACCCGAGAAGCGAGAGGTTCTCTTCCCTCAGGCTCCAGTCGAACCAGGAGATCTCATTGTCCTGGCAATAGGCGTTGTTGTTCCCACGTTGCGTCCGCCCCATCTCGTCTCCGCCGAGGAACATCGGAACGCCTTGGGAGAGAGCGAGCGTCAGCAGGAAGTTGCGTTTCTGACGCTCACGCAGCCCCTGGATCGCGACGTCGTCGGTCTCGCCCTCGACGCCGTGGTTCCACGATCGGTTGTGGTCGTCGCCGTCGACGTTCTGTTCACCGTTAGCTTCGTTGTGCTTATGGCTATAGGTGACGAGATCGTGCAGCGTGAAGCCATCGTGGGAGGTGACGAAATTGATCGAAGCGAATGGCCTGCGCCCGTCTTCCTCGTAGAGATCCGACGAGCCGGTCAGGCGATAGCCGAACTCTGCGAGCGAGTGTGGTTCACCTCGCCAGAGATCGCGCACGGTGTCGCGGTACTTACCGTTCCACTCCGACCACAGGGGCGGGAAGTTGCCGACCTGGTAACCCCCTTCGCCGACGTCCCATGGCTCGGCGATCAGTTTCATCGCCGACAGAACCGGGTCCTGATGGATGATGTCGAAGAACGCACTCAGGCGGTCGACCATGTGGAACTGACGCGCGAGCGCGGCGGCGAGGTCGAAACGGAACCCGTCTACGCGCATCTCGGTCGCCCAGTAGCGCAGGCTGTCCATGATGAGTTTGAGGGTCTGCGGATGGCGAACGTTGAGCGAGTTACCCGTCCCGGTGACGTCGAAGTAGTAGCGCGGGTCGTCTTCGACCAACCGGTAGTAGGAGGCGTTGTCGAGCCCGCGCAACGACAGCGTGGGTCCGAGGTGGTTGCCCTCCCCGGTGTGGTTGTAGACGACGTCCAGGATCACCTCGATACCCGCCTCGTGTAGCGCCTTGACCATCTGTCTGAACTCCGCGACCTGCTGTCCACAGCTCCCAGCGGACGAGTAGCCGGAGTAAGGCGCGAGATACGCGATCGAGTTGTATCCCCAGTAGTTGCGTAGGCCTTTGTCGACTAAGTGTTGCGGATGGACGAAATGATGCACGGGCATCAACTCGAGCGCGGTGATACCGAGCAGCTGCAGGTGCTCGATCGCGGCGGGATGCGCGAGCCCCGCGTACGTTCCGCGCAGATCCGGTGGGACCCCGGGATGAGAAACGGTGAATCCCTTGACGTGTGTCTCGTAGATGACCGTTTCGTGCCACGGGATGCTCAGGGGGCGGTCGTTGCCCCAATCGAACCGCTCGTCCACCACGACCGACTTCGGGACAGATGAGGCATCGTCGCTGGCGGATGGTGCGAGGTCCTCCTGCGCTCCTCCGATCTCGTATCCGTAAACGGCGGGAGACCATGAGACATCGCCCTCGACGGCTTTGGCGTAGGGGTCGATCAACAGCTTGTTCGGGTTGAAGCGATGTCCTGCCTTCGGTTCGTACCGGCCATGCACGCGGAACCCATAACGCTGGCCTGGGTGGATACCGGGGAGGTAGCCGTGCCAGACGAATGCGGTCGCCTCGGGCAGGCGAACCCGAGTCTCACGTCCGTCGGAGTCGAAAAGACATATCTCGACGGCTTCGGCGTGCTCGGAAAAGACGGCGAAGTTGGTTCCCTCTCCGTCCCACGTTGCACCTAGTCTGCTTCTGCTGCCCGGCCAGACCTCCACGACCTTAGGCTAGGGCCTCATGGTGACCAACGCGACCGCGACAGACCTTCAACGTCTGCTCGACCTGCAGGCCGAAGACTCGGCGATCAAACGTCTCGACGAACAACGATCCGCGCTTCCCGAAGCGCAACGCGTCGCGGAGGTCAAAGAACAACTCGACGAACTCACCTCCGACGTTGCGCTCGCGGAATCGCGCTCCAAGACGATCCACCTGGACTACGACCGATTCGAAGGCGAGATCGAGATCATCGACGCCAAGATCGCTAAGGAAGAGCAACGTCTCTTTTCAGGGGCCGTTTCGAACCCGAAGGAGCTGGGCGCGCTCCAGGCCGAGGTCGAGATGCTGAAGCGCAAGAAGGGGGATCTCGAAGATCAGCTGCTCGAAGTGATGGAACAGAGAGAACAAGCGCTGTCGACCCACGAGCGGCTGCGCTCCGAGCAAGCCGAGATGTCGAGCGAGTCGGATCGTTTAAGCAAAGAGGTCGAGATGATCACGCACGACATCGAGGCGCAGCTCGCGAGCCACAACGCCAAGCGGACGGAGATTGCCACGGAGATCCCTGACGACATCCTCAACCTCTACGATGAGATCAGAGCAGCCAAGGGCGGCATCGGCGCCGCGGCGCTCGAAGCCGGTACGTGCCAGGGATGTCATACACAGCTCGCCAACAAAGAGGTCGAGCGCCTCAAGTCAGAAGGCGGTCTGCAGCGCTGCGACAACTGCCGCCGCATCCTCGTCGTCGGCTGATCGCTTAAGTGAGGGCGACGCTTTACGCGGATGGCGGTGCGCGCGGTAACCCGGGACCCGCGGGTATCGGGGTGGTGCTGACCGACGAATCGGGCGAGGTGATCGGTGAGGTCGCGCGCGGCATCGGCGCAGCCACCAACAACGTTGCCGAGTACTCCGCTCTGCTGGTCGGGCTGGAGCTCGCGCTCGAGAAGGGCGTGACCGACCTCGAGATCTGCATGGATTCGGAACTGGTCGTGTCGCAGGTGAGAGGGGAGTGGAAGATCAAGAACGACCGGTTACGACAGCTCGCGGTCGCCGCCAGAGCGCTGATGGGTCGTTTCGAGCGCTCGCACATCTCCCACGTGCGCCGCGAAGCCAACGCTGATGCAGACAAGCTTGCGAACCAGGGGATGGACGCTGCGATGCTCGATCTGGAACTGGATCGGGAGGGGCCGGAGCAGCAGAGCTTCTTGGAGTGAGGTCCTGATGGTGCTGTGGCATGCAGGACTCGCCGCGGCGATCACGTACGCGACGCTCGGACGCCGTCGTATCGACTACCGCTTCATCCTCCTGGGGGCGATCGCTCCCGACGTCGTTGACGGGATCTTGTCCGTGACGCTTTTCCCGGAGTGGCGCGGCCGGGGGATCGCACATTCAGTGCTCGCGGTCGTTGTCGTAGCGGTCGCGGTGCTGCTGACCACGCGTGGGACGGCGCGCCTTGCATGGTTCGGACTCGCGGTGGGTTGGGTCCTTCATCTCGTCGGCGACGGGATCTGGGACGTGCCCGAAACCTTCCTGTGGCCCGCCTTCGGCTGGGGATTCGCGGTGTCGCCGGAGCCTTACTCGTGGGCGCTGATCACGGACGCCGCCGCGCATTGGCGCACCTGGGCCGCCGAGCTCATCGGTGTGGCGCTGCTCGCGTGGTTCTGGGTTGCGTTCGAACTCGGACGCGACGGACGCGCTCGGGCGTTCCTCTCGGACGGACACCTGAGGGCGTAAGCTCCCTCGCGTACGCGCGACCTGTGGGGTAAGTCCGGTGCGAAGCCGGCGCTGTCCCGCAACTGTAGGTCCGCTCCCCTAACGAGCGGACGAGCCAGAAAACCCGCATGTCGCGCGGCTCGGACGACCTTCGAGGCAAAGGGACGAGCCGCTCTCTCACCGGAGCCCTCTGAACTCCTCGGCGGTCTTTGCATCCCGGCGAGGACCGGGGAGAGGAGGGCCCGATGAGCGCTCGGAGAGCTGCTCTCTTACTCGTGGCTGCGGTGCTGGCCACGTCGTGCGGTTCTGGAGATCCCACGCCGGGGTCGGCGGCACCGGAACCGGTCGAGAATCCGTCGTTCCCAGTCACCATTGACGCCGCTAACGGCGACGTCACGATCGAGGAGCAACCGGATGCGATCGTGTCGATCTCGCCGACCGCGACCGAGATGTTGTTCGCGATCGGTGCAGGCGACCAGGTGGTCGCGGTGGACGATCAGTCGAACTACCCACCCGAGGCACCGGTCACCGATCTCTCGGGATTCGAGCCCAACATCGAAGCGATCGCGACCTACGAACCGGATCTCGTTGTGTTCTCGTTCGATCCCGGTCGGCTGGAGAAGGGATTGCGCGCGCTCGGCATCCCCGCGTTGATGCAATCGGCGGCGGTCACTCTCGACGACACCTACGACCAGATCGAACAGCTCGGTGCCGCCACCGGGCGCTCCGCGGAAGCCGATGACGTCGTGGCGGGGATGGAAACCGAGATCGAGGCGATCGTCGATGGCGTGCCGGATCTCGCGGACGAGCCGACCTATTACTACGAGCTCGACGACACCTACTTCACGGCCACGTCCGAGACATACGTCGGTACGTTGCTCGAACGGCTCGGCCTCACCAACATCGCGGACCCCGCCGACAAGGAGGGATCGGGATACCCACAGCTTTCGCCGGAATACATCGTCAAGGCCGATCCGGATCTGATCTTTCTGGCCGACACGAAATGTTGCGGTCAATCCGACGAAACGATCGCGAAGCGGCCGGGTTGGAACGGGATCTCGGCGGTCGAGGAAGGGCACGTGATCGAGCTCGATGACGACCTCGCCTCCCGTTGGGGGCCGCGCATCGTCGAGCTCTTGCGCACCGCCGCCGACGCCGTGGCCGAGCTCGCTGCCTGAGCTGATGGCTATCGTGGGACGCAGTTTCGGCGCGCGACCGGCTCTGCTGCTGTGGGGCATCGGGTGCGTGGTTGTAGCCGCGTTCTTGGCAACCCTGGTCGGACCCGTCGCCCTCGATCCGGGTGCGGTGCTCGCGGAGTTCGTTTCCATCCTTCCCGGGGTGGACGCGCGCTCCGGTCTATCTGAGCCCGAATCCGCGATCCTCTGGCAGTTGCGTCTGCCACGCGTCGTGCTCGGAGGCATCGTCGGGGCGATGCTCGCGATGTGCGGCGCCGCGTACCAGGGCGTGTTCCGCAACCCATTGGCCGACCCGTACCTGCTCGGAGCCGCCGCCGGAGCCGGGCTCGGCGCCACCCTGGCGCTCGTCTACGGGCCCCGCACCACGACGTGGTTGGTCGACCCCGTGCCCCTGGCCGCGTTCATCGGGGCGATGGGCGGCGTGATGCTGGCTTATTCGATCGGGCGCGCGGGGGGTCGCGCGCGTACGACCACGGCCCTCGTGTTGGCGGGGGTTGCGGTCACCTCGTTCCTCACCGCGTTGCAGACCTACTTCCAACAACGTGAGTCCGACTCGCTCCGACAGGTGTACACGTGGATCCTCGGCCGACTCGTGACCGTGGGATGGGACGAGGTATTGCTCGTCCTTCCCTATGCCTTCCTCAGCGCGGGGGCGATCGTGGCCCACAGGCGTTTACTTGATGTCATGAGTGTGGGCGACGAGGAGGTCGAGAGCCTGGGGGTGCGTCCGGCCCGAGTGCGATTGGTGATCGTCATCGCCGCGTCACTCGGTACCGCGGCGGCGGTCGCGGTCAGCGGATTAATTGGCTTCGTCGGGCTCATCGTGCCGCATACGGTGAGATTGATCGCGGGTTCGAGTTACCGCGCCGTCATCCCGTTGTCGATCGCTTTCGGAGCGGCGTTCATGATCCTCACGGATCTCATCGCGCGCACGGTCGTGGCCCCAGGAGAGATTCCGATCGGAGTGATAACCGCGTTCTTCGGCGCGCCGTTCTTTGCCATCCTGTTGTGGACGTCGCGGAGAACCACGTGACGACGGTCTCGGCGCGAGGGCTGGCGGTCGGGTACGGCGCGGGCCCCGTCGTGTGCGATCTCGATCTCGAAGTTCCGGCAGGCGCCTGGGTATGTCTCATCGGGCCGAACGGTGCGGGGAAGTCGAGCGCGTTGCGCGCGCTCGCCGGGCTCGTGCCCAGCGAAGGCGACGTGTTGATCGACGGGGAATCACTTGGTGCGATGTCCCGGCGAGCGGTGGCGCGGTCGCTCGCGTTCGTACCTCAGAACCCGATGATCCCCATTGGGATGACCGTCGAGTCGTACGTGACAATCGGGCGGAGCCCCTACATCTCTTATCTCGGCACCGAATCCGCCGCCGACATCGCGATCGTTGACGAGGTGCTCGAACAACTCGCCCTGACCGGGCTTGCGCACAGGGAACTTGGGTCGTTGAGCGGCGGCGAGCTGCAGCGCACGATCCTGGCGCGAGCGCTGGCGCAGCGCGCACCGGTGCTGGTTCTCGACGAACCCACTACTTCCCTAGACGTTGGGAGACAGCAGCAGGTCCTTGAGCTCGTCGATGAGCTGCGCGCCGCGGCGCAGCTCACGGTCATCAGCGCGATGCACGATCTCACCCTTGCGGGGCACTTCGCCGACACTCTCGTCTTGCTTTCGGGGGGCCGCGCCGTGGCGAGCGGGCCGCCGCGCACCGTACTCACCGAGGCTGCGATCGCCCGCCACTACGGGGCAACGGTCCGGGTCGTGGAGGACCCGAGCGGCATCTCCGTGATCCCCACCCGCAACGGAGCCAGGGCTGGCGGCGGAATCGGTAAGCCCGCATAATCGTTATGCAATACGGAGTCGGCCGGGTGGCCGCGGCGTAGGGCTTGCTCTGCGTCGAGGAAAGTCCGGGCTCCACAGGGCAGGACGCTGGGTAAAGGCCCAGGCGGGGCGACCCGTGGAAAGTGCAACAGAGAGCAGACCGCCTAAGCGGTTCTCGTCGGTCAACCGACGAGTTCCGCCGGCAAGGCTGAAAGGGTGAGGTAAGAGCTCACCAGCGTGCCGGGTGACCGGTGCGGCTAGGTAAACC
>JALZEA010000067.1 GCA_030862265.1 Actinomycetota bacterium
CGTACTCCTCGATGTGGATCGAAGTGAGGACGTCTTCTTTGACGAGTCGCTCCGACAAGATGATGGCGTCCTCGAAGTTGTAACCCTCCCAGGACATGAACGCGACGATCAAGTTCGCACCGAGCGCGAGTTCACCTTTGTCGGTGGAAGGACCGTCGGCGAGGATGTCGCCGGCCTTCACGCGCTGACCTTCGGCGACGACCGGGCGCTGATTGATGCACGTTGATTGGTTACTGCGACGGAACTTGTCGAGCTTGTAGGTCTTGCGCGCGCTTCCGTTCGCGACCACGATCTGATCGGCCGAAACGGTCTCGACCGTGCCGCCGTCCTCCGAGAGGATGACGTCACCGGCGTCGATCGCGGCACGGAACTCGAGCCCGGTCCCGACGATCGGTGCGGTCGGGCGCAGCAGAGGAACCGCTTGGCGCTGCATGTTGGCGCCCATGAGGGCGCGGTTCGCGTCGTCGTGCTCGAGGAACGGGATGCACGCCGCCGATACCGAGACGATCTGCTTGGGCGACACGTCCATGAAATCGATCTCGTCGGGCTCCACGCGATCGACCTCGTTGTTACGGCCACGCACGAGCACGTTCTTACTGGCGAAGGAGCCGTCCTCGGTGAGGATCGCGTTCGCCTGAGCGATGATCGCGCGGTTCTCCTCGTCGGCGGTCAGGAACTCGATCTTCTTGGTGACCTTGCTGTCCTTGACGACCCGATACGGGGTCTCGATGAAGCCGTAACGATTGAGACGCGCGTACGTCGAGAGCGATCCGATGAGACCGATGTTCGGTCCTTCCGGCGTCTCGATCGGGCACATGCGGCCGTAGTGGCTGGAGTGCACGTCACGGACCTCGAAACCGGCGCGCTCACGGCTCAGTCCGCCGGGGCCGAGCGCCGATAGGCGACGCTTGTGCGTGAGACCCGCCAGCGGGTTCGTCTGGTCCATGAACTGGCTGAGCTGGCTCGAGCCGAAGAACTCCTTGATCGACGCGACCACCGGCCGGATGTTGATCAGGGTCTGCGGTGTGATGGCCTCGACGTCCTGGGTCGTCATGCGCTCGCGCACGACACGGTCCATGCGCGACAGGCCGACCCGGATCTGGTTCTGGATCAGCTCGCCTACCGGACGGATCCGGCGGTTGCCGAAGTGGTCGATGTCGTCGGTCTCGGCGTCAGGGTCATTCGCGTGGAGACGAACGAGGTAGCGGATCGTCTCGAGGATGTCGTCCTTGCGGAGGATCGTGCCGAACTCGGCGATCGTCTTCTCGTCCGACTTGAAGCCGAGCTTCTTGTTGACCTTGTAGCGGCCGACCTTCGCGAGGTCGTAGCGCTTCGGGTTGAAGAAAAGGTTCTCGAGTAGTGCGCGCGCGCTCTCGACCGTGGGCGGCTCGCCCGGACGGAGCTTGCGGTAGATGTCCATGAGGGCTTCTTCTTCGGTCTCGATCGCGTCCTTCTCGAGCGTGTTCGCGATCGACTCGGCACCGTCGAAGAGCTTGATGATGTCGGTGGAGTCGCCGTAACCCAGCGCCTTCAACAGAACGGTGACGTTCTGGCGACGCTTGCGGTCGATGCGCACACCGACGAGATCTTTCTTGTCCGTCTCGAACTCGAGCCATGCACCGCGGGCGGGGATGATCTTGCACGCGTAGATGTCCTTGTCGGATGCCTTGTCGATCGACTTGTCGAAGTAAACGCCGGGGCTACGGACGAGCTGGGAGACGACGACACGCTCGGTGCCGTTGATGATGAACGTTCCCTTGTCGGTCATCATCGGGAAGTCGCCCATGAACACGGTCTGCTCTTTGATCTCGCCGGTCTCTTTGTTGATGAACGCGGCGGTCACGAACAGCGGACGCGAGAACGTCATGTCCTTCTCTTTGCACTCGTCCTCGTCGAACTTCGGCTCCTCGAAGCGATGCATAAGGAACTGCAACGCGAGGTTGCCCGTGAAGTCCTCGATCGGAGAGATGTCGTTGAGGGTCTCGGACAAGCCTTCCTTCAGGAACCAGTCGAAGCTTTCCTTCTGGACCGAGATGAGGTTGGGAGGAGGGACTACTTCGGGAAGCTTGGAGAAACTTCGGCGTTCGCGCAGCGCGTTACTCGACAAACGAGCCTCCTATGGATGCCAGCCAACAATCGGGGGAATGTGGGTTGGGCTGAGAGGGCTCCCCTTTATCCTCTCGGCCTCCCCCGACCGGCTCGCCATGGGCGGTTCTTAGCCGCGCGACAAAGCGATCGAACGCTCGGGGGTTGACAGCGGTCGGTAAGTATAGACCCGGCCCCACAAGGCGGTCAACCAGAATCTAGGGGGTCCCATTCCCGGATCCGAGCGCGTCGGATAAAAGGTCTGGTCACGGGGTCGGGGTTGGTAGATGCTGCCTTGGTCGCTTCCCCTAGTAAGGAGGGCTTGATGCCCCTATTTATGGATGTGCACCACATGGAAGGCGGGGTCTCCGCTGAAGACGTTGCCAAGGCCCACCAGGCGGACGTAGAAACGCAGAGCCAGTACGGCGTCGACTACAAGAGCTACTGGGTCGACGAGTCCGCCGGCAAGATTTTCTGCCTCGTCGATGCCCCCGACGCCGAAACCGCCAACACCGTCCATCGCGAGGCCCACGGCCTGGTGGCGGACGAGATCTACGAGGTCAAAGAGGGCTCGTAACCGCTACTCGTACCAACAAGGGCGGCCCCGGAGGGGCCGCCCACTTCTTTTTCACGCGGCGTCGCTCTTGGCACGACGGTTCGCGAGAAGAACCGAAGAACGCTAGTTCAGGGCGAAGGTGACGACGATCCGGACCTTCGTGATGCGGTCTGCGGGGTTGATCACCAGGTTCGCTATCGCACCGCCGGACGCCGCGGTGCCGAAAGCGGCGTCCCTCGTGCTGAATGTGGGCCGTCGCGACCCACCCTCCTCGATAACGAGCACCCGTCCGAGCTCCCGGCCGGCTCCAGTTGCGAGGACCTCAGCCTTGGTGGTCGCTAGGTCCATCGCCTGCGCTAGAGCATCCTGGATCGCCTGGTTTTCCTCGGTCTTCTCGAAGGCGACGTTGTTGACGGACGTCGCGCCCCCTTCGACCCCTGCATCGATGATGCGACCGACCAGATCGAAATCGGTCGTTTCGGCCCGCACACTCGTTCGTGCGACGAAGCCGGAGCACACCACGCGGTCCAGGTCGCGGTCGTAACGACAGGCCTCTTCGAGACCGATGTTCCCGGTGGTGACCTCGTCTTGGGCCAACCCGAGCGCGCGGATGTTGTCGATCACCGCGTTTTGCCGTCGCGCCAGTTCGTCCATGGCCCCCGAGGCCGTTGCATGGCGAGCGCGGATCCCGAAGTGGATCGTGGCGAGGTCGGGTCTGCCTTCGACCTTCCCCGCGGCGGTCACCGTCACGGTGTCGATCGTTGCGGTGTCCGTTTGGGTGAGTCCCGCCGTCGGAGCGAGTACCGCAGCGATCGCGAGGACGACCACTCCAAGCACAACCGCCATCGAGATCGAACTTCGTGACATCGCCGCCCCCTTGTCGGTTGCCAGATTAGTAGAAGCCGGAACTTAGACGCCTGGCGAAGTCCTTTTGTGCCCTAGGGCACGGTGGCGGTCGGTGCTGCCGGCTGCCGGTACAACAGGATGCTGGCGAGGATCAGCCAGAACGGGAAGATGAAGATCATCACCGCCCAACCGATCGGGGCGATCAAAAGCACGATCGTCATCAGGATCCCCAGCCACGCCATCCATTTGGGCAGCCCGAGCCCTTTGAGGATGAGCAGGGCAGTCGCGAACATGAACCCTGCGAGTCCAATCTCTGCGATCACGAAGAACCCGTCGCCTGCGAGCCATAGTGCTTGCGCGGCTTCGGGCGCCAAGCCCGTCCCCTGCTCCTCCATAAAGATGCCCAGCGAGAATTGAGGCGCCCACGTAGCCATGATGCCGATGATGAACGCGAGGCCCGTCCCGAAGGCCGTCGCGGTCAACCGGCCGGTGCCACCTTCCGCGGCCATCGCTCGCGAGCGGAAACCGCCCAGGAACCACATGAAGAGAAGCCCTCCGAAGAGAAACACGAGTCCACCGATCAAGATCCGACTGTGGTTGCCTTCGACGTAGCTCAAGATCTCGTCGGGTGATGCATTGAAGTCGGGCCGCTTGTCACCCGACTCGCTGAGGATCACGCCGGCGATCCAGAAGATCGGAGCCAACGCTCCCGCGAGTAGCGTCCTTCGGTCCCATCCGTCCATATCGGTCCCCCCAGCCCTAGACGTCCAGCCGCCGAAACGATAGCCATGAGACGAGCGCCGGAGCCGGATATGAAAGGGCGGCCCGAAGGCCGCCCCCCTAGGTCTCAGCGGCGTCAGTCACTTGACTGACATCACGGCGCCCTGGTGCCAGACACTTGTCTGACGCGCGAGCGACGACTACTTCAGTTCGACCGTAGCGCCGGCGGCCTCGAGTTTGGCTTTCGCCTCATTCGCCTGCTCCTGGGTGACCTTCTCCAGGACAGGCTTCGGGGCGGAGTCGACGAGATCCTTGGCCTCCTTGAGGCCGAGGCTCGTGAGCGAGCGGACCTCCTTGATGACCTGGATCTTCTTGTCACCGGCGGCCGAGAGAACGACATCGAACTCATCCTTCTCTTCGATTGCGGCAGCCTCGCCGCCACCCCCGCCCGCAGGGCCTGCGGCAACCGCCACCGGCGCGGCCGCGCTGACTCCGAACTTCTCCTCGAAGGCCTTAACGAACTCAGACAGCTCGAGCACCGTCCAGTTCGCTACCGCATCGAGCACATCTTCCTGGCTGAGTGTCTTGGTCGCCATCTACTCCTCCTCCTTCTGTGTCTTGTCGGTCTCTTGGGTCTCGGCAGCTTCTGATTCGGGTGCCGCGGGCGCTTGATCGACCGCTTCAGCGAGCTCGGCAGGGGGCTCGGCCTCGACCGCAGCCTCTTCCGCGGGTGTTTCGGCGTCGGATGTTTCCGCCGCGGCCTCGGTCTCGTCACCGGCCGAGGTCGATTCGTCGGCCGCGGCAGCTTCCTCCGCCTTCTCGGCTTCGTCGACCTCGGGTTGATCGAGGGTGGCATCGCCCGGGGGCGCGGCTGGAGTTGTCTCGGCGGCCGGCGCAATCTCTGCGTCGGCGGCCGGGGCCTCTGACTCCTTCTGGGCCAGGACCTGTCCCAGCATGGAGCCGAGATCGCGCAGCAGAGCAGCGAACGCGTTCACTGTTTGTTGCGCGGGCTGGTTGAAGAGCATCGCGATCTTGGTGAGCAGGACTTCGCGCGACTCGAGCTTCGCAAGAGCTTGTGCCTGCGCGGCGTCGAGGACTTTGCCGTTCAAGACGCCGCCCTTGATCGTGAGAACGGGGTACTTCTTGACGGCTTCATCGAGAGCCTTGGCCGCGGCCGCGACGTCGCCTTTCACGAACGCGATCGCGGTCGGTCCCTCGAGCAAAGCGGCGAGGTCCTCGAGACCGACCTCACGCACCGCCAGGCGCGCCAGACTGTTCTTCAGGACCTTGTAGTCGGAGTCCGCCGCGCGCAGCGCTTGACGCACCTCCCGGATCTCCGCCACACGGAGGCCGCGGTATTCCGTGAGCAGAACCGCGTCGTTGTCCTTGAAACGTGCCGTGATCTCTTGGACCTCGGCCTTCTTCTCGGCGCTCGGTTCTGCGGTTCGTGTCTCTGCCATGTCGCTCCGTTCTGTTCTAGGAAACGAAAAACGGCAGCCCGAGAACGGACGACCGCGAACGAAGCGGGCATCTCGCCTGCGCCGGGCTTAGTGTCGTGCCGGCGGTCTCGGGCTTGTTGCGTTGCGCATAGTAACAGTCAGTCGATCTCCCAGATGCCGCCGGCGCGCCAGTAGATGCCGTGATCGCGCTCCATGAAACCCATGTCCACTAGATAGCGCCGGAGCATGGCGAAGTCGTCGTGGAAGCGGCCGAGCACCGCGTTCACCTGCGCTTCCGTGTAGCGCTCTCCCGGATCGAAGTTCTGCGCCAAGAAGTCGAGCAACACCGCGCGACGCTCCTGCGAGCGAGGCCAGGCAGCGATGCGGCCCTTCTTCAGGTACTTGGCGAGGATGTCGTCGTAGTCGGGGTGGCGCGACAAAGTTCCCCCTAAGCGAGGGCGCCGGACTCCTCCATCTCCTCGGCTAAGTCCTTGGACTTCTGCGGGTCGATCTTGATACCCGGCCCCATCGTGGATGACAACGTGACGGTCTTGACGTAGCGACCCTTCGCCCCCGACGGCTTCGATCGATAGAGCTCGTCGACAACGGCGGCATAGTTCTCGACCAGGTCGGCCTCGGCGAAGGACTTTTTCCCGATAATCACGTGCACGTTGCCGGCCTTGTCGGTGCGGTACTCGACCTGACCGCCTTTGATGTCGGCGATCGCTTTCGCGACGTCGTCGGTCACCGTGCCGGACTTCGGGTTCGGCATCAGTCCGCGGGGGCCGAGCACACGCCCAAGCTTGCCGACGACCGGCATCATGTCCGGACTCGCGACGATCGCATCGAACTCCATCCACCCACCCGAGATCTTCTGGGCGAGATCCTCATCACCGACGATGTCGGCGCCGGCATCCTTCGCCTCGGTCGCCTTCCCGCCTTTGGCGAAGACGGCGACGCGCATCGTCTTGCCGGTGCCCTTAGGAAGCGCGAGGGCCCCTCGCACCTGCTGGTCCTGCTTGCGGGGATCGACGCCCAAACGGATCGCGAGTTCGACCGTTTCGTCGAACTTGGCGGCGGGGATGTCCTTAAGGATCTTGATCGCCTCGCGTGGTGCATACATGTGCTCGCGATCGAGCTTGGTGAGAGCTTCCGAGAAACGCTTGCCGGGCTTCGGCATCTTCACTACCTCCTCGTGGTCACCGACCGGGATGTACCCGATCTCCCACTCACTAGGGCTCTTCTAATTAACCGTTATACCCATGCTGCGCGCAGTGCCTTCCACGATCTTCATCGCGGCGTCGACATCGTTCGCGTTGAGGTCCGGCATCTTCGTTTCGGCGATCTCGCGCACCTGGTCGCGCGTCACGCTGCCGACCTTGTTTCGGTTCGGCTCGCCCGACCCCTTGTCGAGGCCCGCCTTCTGGCGGAGCAGCACGGCCGCGGGAGGCGTCTTGGTGATGAAGCTGAAGGACCGATCCTCGTAGACGGTGATCTCGACCGGAACGATCGTGCCCGTCTGCTGTTGCGTCGCCGCGTTGTATTGCTTGCAGAACTCCATGATGTTGATCCCCGCCTGACCCAACGCGGGACCGACCGGCGGCGCCGGCGTTGCTTGACCCGCGGGGATCTGCAGCTTCAATACCTGGGCGACCTTCGTCCGGCGCCCGCCTCCGTTTGCCATCTATCTCTCCTAGAGCTTCGCGACTTGGTCGAAGCCGAGCTCGACCGGGGTCTCCCGGCCGAAGATGTTCACCAACACCTTGAGCTTCGATTGATCGACGTTGATCTCCGATATCGAGCCCGTGAAGTTCGCGAACGGGCCCGAGGTGACACGAACGCTCTCCTGCTCCTCGAATTCCAACCGAGGCTTGAGCTTTTTCTGATCGGGCTTCACCTGCAGGATGCGGTCGACCTCTTTCTCCGACAGCGGAGTCGGCTTCGCACCCGATCCGACGAAACCGGTGACACCTGGGGTATTGCGCACCACGTACCAGGAATCGTCATCGAGGTACATCCGGCACAGCAGGTAACCCGGAAAAACCTTCTTCTGGACGACCTGCTTCTTCCCTTGCTTAATCTCCATGACGTCTTCCATCGGGATGACGACCTCGAAGATCTTTTCTTCGACGTTCATCGAGGAGATGCGCGAGAGCAGGTTGGCGCGCACCTTGTTCTCGTAACCGGCGTAGGTATGGATCACGAACCAGTCCCCCGGACGCTCGGTCGGAGGGATCATCGAGTCGTCGTACGCGAGCGCAACGTCCTC
>JALZEA010000115.1 GCA_030862265.1 Actinomycetota bacterium
GACAGTGAGACACAGGTACCGAGTCCAATGTGAGACAGAGGTACCGAGACTTCACATCTAAAACTGATGCTGATTTGTGGAGCGGATCGGATTCGAACCGACGACCCCCTGCTTGCAAAGCAGGTGCGCTACCAGCTGCGCCACCGCCCCTCGGAAACCTGAGCCTACCTGCGGAAACTCCTTCGTCCGGTCGTGAAAGGGCCGTCACGCAACGTCCCTTTGCCGCATCGCTGCGGCCCCGGCCATCCACAGCACGGCCGCATACGTGGCCAGGACCGCTGCTCCTACCGTTGGGGCCAGGAGGTCCGGAAGATCGGCGCCTGCGAGTGCGTGCGCGCTTTGTCCCGGCAGATAGCGGCCGGCGGCTCCGAGGAATGCAGCCCCGAGATTCTCGATCACGAGAACCCAGACGAGCGCGCCCACGATCGCGGGGACCTGATGCCGCACGAGAGCGCCGATTCCGACACCGACGATCGCCCACAATCCGGTCGCCAACAAGAACCCCGCGAACGCTTCTACGTCAGAGGCTGCGAGAGACAGGTTGCCACCCTTCGCCGATGCCATCGCGAGACCCACCAACGTCATCCCCGCTGCCGCGATGGTTGCCAACAATGCGGCCGCGGCGGCGGCAACAATCGCCTTCGCGATTGCGCTCCGGATCCGTGCAGGGTCGGCGAACAGCGTGTGGACGACCGTGCGGTGCCTGAACTCCTCGGTGTACGAGCGGATGCCAACGATCAGCGCGAACAGCCCGATGTTGATCGACGCCAACATCCAGAAGGTTTGGGAATGGACAGGACCTGAGAGCGAATGCACCGGGGCGCTGGCCACGGTCGAGAAGGCTCCGAGCGCAGCGACGCCCACAGCTCCCGCTATCAATCCTGCGTAGGCCCGCGTCGTGCGCAGCTTCAACCATTCCGCGTTCAACGTCGCTCTCATGTTGCTGCTCCTTCCGCCGTGAGCTCAAGAAAGACATCCTCGAGCGTGTTCGCTCGCGACACCAGTTCGTAGAGGACGATGCCTTCGCGCGCGGCCGTCTCGCCAACTTGTTCGATTGCTAGGTCACTGACGTCGATGCGTTCGGCGTCGACCTCTCGTACCGCGGCTCCGGTCGCCGCCAATGCACGTCGCAGCCGGTCGACCTCACGCGCTCGCACGCGAACGGACCGCGCCGCCGTCAACGCCGCGACCGTCGTATGGGTGACCAGGCGGCCGCGGTTGATCACGACTACCTCGTCCGCGACTTGGCTCAGCTCGGCGAGCTGGTGACTCGATACGAATACCGTCCCACCATTAGCCGCGAACGTTCGGAGAAAATCACGGAGCCAGTGGATCCCGGCAGGGTCGAGTCCGTTGGCGGGCTCGTCGAGGATGAGAATCTCAGGCTCGCCCAATAGTGTCGCCGCGAGGTCGAGGCGCTGGCGCATCCCGAGCGAGTACTCGCCAACGCGGCGATGCCCTTCTCTATCGAGCTCCACGACCCGAAGGACCTCATCCACCCGAGACCCGTCGATGCCGCGCTCCGCGCTCAAAACCCGGAGGTGGTTGCGGCCGGTGCGGCTTGGGTGCGTCCCTGCCCCGTCGAGCAAGACCCCGACGCGGTGCGCCGGGTCGGCAAGGTCGACGAAATGTTCGCCCATGACCCACGCCTCGCCCGACGTGGGACGAATCAGTCCGAGGACCATCCGGATCGTGGTCGTCTTACCGGCTCCGTTGGGTCCGAGGAATCCCGTTACGACACCGCCCCGCACCTGGAAGCTGAGGTCGTCAACAGCGGTGTTGGCGCCGAACCTCTTGGTGAGCCCACGTACCTCGATAGCTGGTTGTCGCACAACGTCACCTCCTTGGTCGATGCTGGTGAGGTTAGGGAGGTGACGACGGAGCCACATCGCCCGGAATGATGATTCGAGACCCGCCCGAAGACGGGTCTTTTCAGGCGCTCAGTCGGAGCCGGGGGTGACGGTTCCCGACTCGTACGCCAGAACGACCGCCTGCACCCGGTCGCGCAGATGCAGCTTCGACAGGATGCTGGAGACGTGTGTCTTCACGGTGGCGTCGCTGACGAACAGCTCCCGGGCGATCTCTCCGTTCGACAGTCCTTTTGCCACGCGGGCGAAGACCTCCATCTCCCGCTCAGTCAGCGTGGCCAGAGCCGCGGTCACGTCGGGATGGGCGCGCGGCGTCGCGCGCGCGAAACGGTCGAGCAGACGCCGCGTGACACTCGGAGCAAGCAGCGCCTCGCCGCGCGCGACCACCCGAACCGCTTCCACGAGCTTCTCCGCGGGCGACTCCTTCGTCAGGAAAGCGCTAGCACCAGCTCGCAGGGCGTCGACGACGTACTCGTCAAGGTCGAACGTCGTCAGGATGATCACGCGTGCGGGAGCGCCTCCGGCAGCGATCTGCCGCGTTGCCTCGACCCCGTCGACGAGGGGCATGCGGATATCCATCAAGATGACGTCGGGAGCGAGTCGCCCGACTGAATCGAGCGCCTCACGACCGTTCGTCGCCTCCCCCACGACCTGTAAGTCTTCCTGCGCTTCGAGGATCATGCGCAGCCCGGTGCGCACGATGGCTTCATCGTCCACGATCAAAACCCTGATGCTCATGGCGCGCCCTTCAGCGGCAGCACAGCGAACACCTCGAAGCCACCGTTTGGACGCGGCCGCGCCTCCAACGTCCCGCCGAGAAGCGAGGCCCGCTCCCGCATTCCGACCAGCCCGTACCCCTCCGTGCCCGCGCCTCGCGAGGCCGTCCCGTCGTCGACTATCTGCAGCACGAGACGATCTTCGTTGAAGCGCAGCACGACGCGCGCCTGTGTCGCGCGCGCGTGCTTGATTGTGTTGGTCAGCGCCTCCTGGACGATCCGGTAGACGGACAGGTCGACCGGTGCTGGCAGCGACGGCAGTCGGCCTTCGATCTCGAGATCGACGTCTAGCCCGGTCTTACGGGCCTGGTCAATCAATCTCGAGAGGTCGGCCGTTCGCGGCTGAGGTTCACGGCCCTCGTCGGCGCCGTCGTCACTGCGGAGCGCGTCGAGCAGCAGCCGTAGCTCCGCGACCGACTGGCGTCCGGTCGTCTCGATCAGCTCGAGTGAGCGACGCGCCGCTTCCGGATCGGACTCGAGGACGGCCTTCGCGGCGCCTGTGTGGAGCACCATCGCGCTCACGGAATGAGCGACTACGTCGTGCAGCTCACGCGCAATGCGCGTGCGTTCCGTCGCCACCGCAGCGGCAGCCTCAGCCTCGCGCCGGCGTTCGGCTTCGGTCGCGCGTCGCTCCAGTGACTCGGTGTGGGCTCGGCGGGCGCCGGCACGGTCGCCCACGACCCAGGCGACGGCGACAGGCCCTGCTAGCGTGACGACGTCTATTGCGCTGGTCTCGTATCCCGTGAGGCCTCCCGCAACCACGACAGCCGTCATGGCTGCGACGCCCGCGAGGACGCCCAGCCTCGATACGGCCGGGGCCCCGTAAGCGGCGACGCTGTAGGTCGCGACGACGAGCCCGATGATGGGGCCCGTGGAGGGGGGATATCCGAGGACGAAATACGCCACCGTGGCGCTGAGGACGACCGCGAGGATTCCTCCGGGCGCGGTTCGGCGGAAGGCGACGGGAAGGGTCTGCGCAACTGTGACGAGGATCGCGGGCGCGTCTGGTTCGCGAAACGGTGGCTGTGACGGCACGATCGAAAGCGTCAGGAGGCCAACGGCGGCGAGAACGAGTGCGAGGACGGCGTCCGACAGGCGCGGCGGCGTGATCACGAACATCACAGCAGGGTAGGAGACGTAACTGGGTGGCGCATCCCTCCCGCGGATGAGCCTCCCTCCATCGTGAGGCCGACGGAGACACTGTCGCTCCGGTGTGGACCCTCCCAAGTAAGAGCGCCCAACCTGAACAGGTTTCGCTTCCGAGTTAGGTGGGGTACCCGCCAAGCACAGCGCTCCGCGAGTTCTTCTTGCAAAGCAGGTGCGCTACCAGCTGCGCCACCGCCCCTCGAGATGTCAGTTCAGCTGCGGAAACGATCACTTCCGATAGACGGAAACAGCACGTGCTATGGGGAGCCGCTGGCACTGAGCGTGCGTTCCTTGTAGAGGGCCGCATCCGCTCGCGCTATCAGGGACTCCAACGAGTCTCCAGTCCGCAACTCAGCGAGACCGACCGTGATCGAGCCATCAACGGAAGCAGCAAGGTCCGAGTTCACTGCCTGGAATCTCTTCGCCGCCTCGGTGATGGGCATATCTATCAGCACACATACGAATTCATCGCCTCCGAACCTGACGACGAGGTCATAAGAACGCAGGTGGGTCCGGATGCTCGATACCGTCGCGCGTAGCAGCTCGTCTCCAGCCGCATGTCCCATCGAATCGTTCCTCAACTTGAGACCGTCCACATCGACGAACGCGAGGACCATGGGTTGATCGGTCCGCGTCGCCCGCGCCATCTCGCGCTCCATCTCGAGCGTCCCAGCATCCCGTCGGTAAGCACCCGTGCCCTCATCGATCGAAGAGATCGCGCGGTCCTGAGCCGATATGACTCGGTCGGCGGCCGAGGCCTCGCGATCATCGGCGGCTAGGAGGCGATCGATGGCCGCTCCCTGCCGGTCACTCGATGCGGCGGCGCGATCGGCGGCAGCGGCGGGGTCGAAGATTCGGGCAGCCGCGTCTCGGTTTTGGGCTCGTTGGTCCCGAGCCTCACCTCTCTCATCGCGGGTCTCCGACGCGTGATCGAGCTCTTCGGCCCGGTGATCGCGCGCCTCAGCGTCCCTGTCGCGGTCGTCGCCGATCGGTCCTGGCAGAGGTGAGGACTTGTCGGGTTCGGTCGGGCTCGTGGTTCGGGAGTCGCCACTCATCGACCCATCATCCTCTTATGCGGTGCTCTGGAGCAATCGGGATGGACTGATGCAGGTCTCTGCCTAGGTCTGGGAGCTGCCCGCCGACCGATCCTGATGTAGAAGGAGGTGTTTCCACATGCCCTGCGCCCTGGATAGACAAGTTATCCACAGTCCACTGGCTTTTGACCCGCCCTAACTGGGATAATTCTCCGCCTTCCCCGACCTCCGGAGGTGGCAGTGGACAGTACCGACGAGCGAACCTCAGCCCCACTCGACGACGCCCTGGAAATCACCGAATGGATCCCCGCGGCTACGGCAGCCCAGCGCATGGGTGTCCAGCCCCGGACCCTGCGCGGTTGGTGTGAGGGCGGACACGTGCCGTACCGCACGGCTCAGGGAGAAGGCGGGCTCGTCGCTCTCGTGGACATCGGAGCCGCGGAGGCGTATCGGCGCTCGCTCGAGACGCGACCCACCGTGCCCTCCCTCGGATCCGCGCTTCGTCTCGACGCCCAGACCGACGGTGAGTCTCCGCCGCTACCTCGGGACGGCCGTCCCGACATGCCCCAATGGGTCAGTGAGCTCGCGAACGCGTGGAAACGCGCGGCGAAGGCGGAGGCCGAGGTCGAGGCATTCAAAGACCAGCTGGCCGATATCGCCCGCGGCCTCGAGGTCCAGGAAGCCGCCGCCCGCGCCGCGCAGGAGGCGGTCATCAACGAGTCGCGGCAGGCCGTGCGGCACGCGGCGCATGCGGCGCACGCGGCGCACCAAGCGGCTGCCGAAGTCACCGCGCAAGCGGAGGTTCTCGCGCGCGACGAGGCGGCGGTCAGCGGCGCAGAGGACGCCCTCCAGG